>JAAXXR010000083.1 GCA_013334335.1 Chlorobiaceae bacterium | reverse complement strand
GCAGCTGACAACCATGCGTACGCCGGTCACCTTGCATTCATGAGCGATCTGTGCAGGGATCTTCACCTCATCGAGCTCCGGGTCGTTGAAATCGACGATATGGCCGCATCTGGTGCAGTGCAGATGATGGTGTGGAGAGGTGTCGGTGTCGAACCGTCGGGATACCGAAAAAGATTCAACCATGTCGATGACGCCGATTCCGGCGAACGTCAGCAGCGTCCGGTTCACGGTGTCGAACGAGATGGTCGGATGTGTCGAGGCTATTTTCCTGAAGACGGTATCGGCTGAAGGATGTTCTTTCGAGCCCATCAGCACCTCATAGATGGCAATGCGCTGGGGGGTGACCTTCAGACCTTCCTGACGACAGCGATCGATGAACTTCTCCATTTCGTTCCTCGTGGATATGTCGGCTGTGGTCATGCGCATTGTTCGGTGTGATCCGGGCGGGTGTCAGGGTCGGTTCTGCAAAAACTTGGAATAAATATAAGGGAATTTCCCTGAAAACCATTGCCAGCCTACCCTGCGGAAGGCGCCTTACTGGTGCCCCCGCTTTTTTTTTATGCTTCTGCTTGTCTACCTTGAACGAACATGCATGTTCTGCAGTGCGGCTTCAAAATGACCGAACAGGTACACACATGAGCGAGAGGCTGAAAACATCGGGATCCATCTCCGGTCATCTTGTCCGTGCGGGGCGCGGCACAGCCGCCCAACTCTCCTTCATGTGGCGCCATCTTATGCAGGACGGCATTCTCCTGAGCGCCGGGTCGCTGGCATTCCAGACGCTTCTCTCCCTGGTCCCGATGCTTGCTGTTGTGCTGGCGACACTGAAGGTCTTTCCGGTTTTTGCCTCGCTGAAGCGATACCTGGCTGATTTTCTGTTCCAGAATTTTTCGCCATCCCAGGGGGCCATGCTCTCCGCATATCTCTGGGCCTTCATCGACAAGGCCTCGACCGTGCCGATGGCAGGAGGTGTCTTTCTGTTCGTGATCGCGCTGTTTCTCATCTCAACGATAGACCATACCCTGAATGGCATCTGGGAGGTCCATGCTCCCCGCAGGATTGTCCAGGGATTCACCCTCTACTGGACAGTGCTGACCCTCGGCCCGCTCTTCATCGGCAGCAGCCTGGTTGCCAGCTCCTTTGTCTGGTACGAGGTCTTCACCGACGGGGCGCTCCTGGAGATGAAGACCAGGCTTCTCTCGTTCATTCCTGTCCTCAATTCGGTTGTCGCGTTCACGCTGCTCTACCTGCTGGTGCCCAAACGGCGCGTCAGGTTTTTCCATGCCCTCGCCGGAGGCGTCATGGTGGCCGTGCTTTTTGAGCTTGCCAGGAAATGGTTCGCATTCTACGTGTCAAATTTCGCTACCTTTGATCATATCTATGGGGCACTCTCGGTGGTGCCGATGCTGTTTTTCTGGATCTATCTCGAGTGGGTGGTGGTGCTGACCGGTGCCGAGTTCGTCTACTCATTTGGATTCCGCAACCACCTGAAGGAGGAGTCCGGCTGCACGTGCGACCACATGCGTGGGTTACCGGAGATCGTCATCGTACTCGAACATGTCTGGTGTGGACAGACGAGCGGTCGGTTCATGAACATGAAAAAACTCTTTGCGGCGGAAAATATTCCCGACCGTAGTAAATTGAGCCGTATCGTCGATTTTCTGCTGCAGAACGAGGTCATTCACCTGACAGCCGACGGCGGGCTTGCACTCAGCGCCGATCTGCATAAGCTTACCCTTTACGACCTCTATTCAAAACTCCCGCCGGAGATTGTTCGTACGGAAGATGGCGTGCCGGATGCGGGGATGGGCGATCGCCTTGAGGCAGTCCGCCAGGAGGTGGAGGTGGCGCTCAGGCGTGGTATGAGTGTACCCCTCGTCGAGCTGCTGAACGAATCAACAATACCGGATTCATGAGTTATCAAGTCATAGCGCGCAAATACAGGCCGTCCCGATTCTCGGATATTACGGCACAGGAACATATTACCGGCACCATCCAGAACTCTCTCAGGATGGGCAGGGTCGGACACGGCTATATCTTCTCGGGTTTGCGGGGCGTGGGAAAGACAACAGCGGCAAGGGTGTTCGCCAAAGCGGTCAACTGCCAGAGGATGATCGACGATCCCCGTTACCTGAAGGAGGTGACCGAACCGTGCGGCGAATGCGACAGTTGCCGTGACTTCGATGCCGGGGCCAGCCTGAACATCTCCGAATTCGATGCCGCCTCCAACAATGGTGTTGACGATATCCGGCTTCTGCGCGAGAATGTCCGTTACGGGCCGCAGACCGGTCGCTACCGGGTCTACATCATCGACGAGGTGCACATGCTCTCGACGGCGGCGTTCAACGCTTTCCTCAAGACCCTGGAGGAGCCGCCTCCGCACGCGATATTCATCTTTGCGACCACCGAGCTGCACAAGATCCCCGCGACGATCGCATCACGCTGCCAGCGGTTCAATTTCAAGCGCATCCCCATCAGCGAGATCCAGCGGCAACTCCAGTTCATCTGCGATGCCGAGGGCATCACGGCCGAGCCGGACGCCCTGCAGCTGGTGGCGCGCAAGGCCCAGGGGTCAATGCGGGACGCCCAGAGCATCCTCGACCAGGTGATCGCCTTCGCCCTTGATACCGTGGGGAGCAGGGCGATCGGGTATGACAAGGTTTCCGAGCTTCTGAGCTATATCGATGACGACCACTTTTTCATGGTGACCGATGCCATCGCCGCATCCGATGCGGCCTCGATGCTCGAGGTGGCGATGATGGTGAACCGGAATGGTTTTGACGAGCAGGACTTTATCGAGAAGCTCATCGAACACTTCAGGAATTTTCTCGTCATTCACAACCTTCGTTCGAGCCGTCTCATCGAGCGTCCTGAACCGGTCAGGGAGCGATACCTGCGTGATGCCGCACGCCTGACGCCGAATGCCATTATGGCCATGACCGACCTCCTCCTGCAGACGCAGCGGGAGCTGAAGTTCTATTCCGAACATCAGTTCCGTTTCGAGCTTGCCCTGCTGAAGCTCATCGAACTGGCCGCTCCCGATCGTCCGGATCCGGTACCCGCTCCGGTGGCTGAAAAAAAAAAGAGCACTCCTGACCCCGTAACCCCGCCAGCATCCCTGGCTCCTTCCTCCAGGGCAGCCGTTCGCCGGGGGGCTCCTGCCGCACGTCATGCCGGCCAATCTCCGACGGCATCGCCCTCGCAGCCGTCACCGCAGCCTCCGGCGGAACCAGCCGTCGAACCTATGCTGGTTTCGGAAACGTCAGCGCGTCCGCTTGATCTCGGCGCCTGGAAACAGGCCTTTTCAAACTTCGGCAACAATTCCGAGCCGAGGCTTTCCTCCGCAGGGAATCAGGATCATGACCCACTTGTTCCCGGACCCGGATCCGACGGCGCGCCGCCTGTCGTCCTCGAGCAGCTGAAGCTCGAATGGCACCGCTTCCTGGAGCAGCTCACCAGAAAGGGGATGCAGGTCCTGGTGTCGCATCTTCACTTCTGCGAACTTCTCTCCTGCAGCCCCCAGGGACTCGTCGTTATCGGCTGTTGCCGGAAGTTCTCCTACGAGGAGCTGCTGCACGACGCTCCGGTGCTCGAGCGTGAGTTGTCAGCCTTTTATGGTTTTTCCCTGAAACTGCTGGTTCGCTACGATGCTGAACGGGATGCCTGCACCAAGGAAAAAACTGTGTTCACGATGTTCCAGGAGTTGTCGGTCACCAACGAGGTGGTCCGTTTCCTGATTAGCGAGTTCGGCGGTGAACTGGTCTACTGAACGCCGTTCTCCACTGGAGTCCGAGCCTGCTCCGGGGGCACCTGGAGGCCATTTAACGGTTTTACAAGTCCTGAAAATTCATCATATTCTTGGTTTCACATTTGCAATCAACCAACGAGGTAGCATAGAGAGATTATGAGCAAGTCCCCTACAGCTGGAGAGAGCCTGAAGAACCGTTTCCGAACCCATTATTGCGGACTTCTGAATCCGGCGCTGGAGGGTGAGCAGGTCAGGCTCGGCGGATGGGTCCATCGGAAAAGGGATCATGGCGGCCTGATTTTCATCGATCTCCGGGATCATACCGGCATCAGCCAGCTGGTGATCCAACCGGAGAACTTCGAGCTGTTCAAGGTCGCTGAAGGGTTGCATTCCGAATCGGTGATTTCCGTCGACGGCAAAGTCGTGCGCCGCTCCTCGGAAACGGTGAACTCGAGGCTTGCTTCGGGCGCTATCGAGGTGGTGGCTGCGACAATCCGGGTCGAAAGCTACGCCCATCCACTGCCGTTTCCGGTTGCCGACGACCTTCCGACATCTGAAGAGCTTCGCCTTAAATACCGTTTCATCGACCTGCGCCGCGAGAAGCTGCACGAGAACATCGTGTTTCGCAGCAATCTCACCGCCGCTGTCAGGAAATATTTCACGGATCTTGATTTCATCGAGATCCAGACGCCGATTCTCACGTCAAGCTCGCCAGAAGGCGCTCGCGACTTCCTCGTCCCGAGCCGCCTCCATCCCGGCAAGTTCTACGCGTTGCCCCAGGCTCCACAGCAGTTCAAGCAGCTCCTGATGGTCGCCGGTTTTCCCCGTTATTTCCAGATAGCGCCCTGTTTCCGGGATGAAGATGCCCGCGCCGACCGCAGTCCGGGGGAGTTCTACCAGGTTGATATCGAGATGTCGTTCATCGAACAGGATGACCTGTTCACCATTCTCGAGGGCATGTTCAAGCATCTCGTCGAGACGATGTCGGTCAAACGCATCGCGCAGTATCCTTTCCCGCGCATCAGCTACCGTGACGTGATGAACCGCTACGGATCGGACAAACCGGACCTCAGGATTCCGCTTGAGATACGTGACGTCACCTCGCTGTTCGAGAACTCCGGTTTCAAGGTGTTCGCCTCGAACACCAAGGAGGGCAGTTGCGTCAAGGCGCTGGTGCTCAAAGGAATGGGTGGTGAGTCACGCCTGTTCTACGACAAGGCCGAGAAGCGTGCCAGGGAGCTCGGCTCGGCCGGCCTTGCCTATATCCAGTTCAGGGAGGAGGGCCCCAAGGGGCCGGTGGTGAAGTTCATGAGCGACAGCGAGATGGCGGCACTCAAGGAGACGCTCGGCATCGAGATCGGCGACGCGGTGTTCTTCGGTGCCGGCAAGTGGGAGAAGACCTGCAAGATCATGGGTGGGATGCGCTCCTGGTTCGGTGACCTGTTCACGCTCGATCGGGATCTGCTCTCGTTCTGCTGGATTGTCGACTTTCCGATGTACGAGTACAACGAGGAGAGCAAGAAGATCGACTTTTCACACAACCCCTTCTCGATGCCACAGGGTGAGATGGAGGCTCTCGAATCGAAATTCCCGCTCGACATCCTCGCGTACCAGTACGACATCGTCTGCAACGGTATCGAACTCTCCAGCGGCGCGATCCGGAACCATCGTCCCGACATCATGTACAAGGCGTTCGAGATCGCCGGTTATCCGAAAGAGGAGGTCGACGCCCGTTTCGGTCACATGATCGATGCCTTCAAGCTTGGCGCCCCGCCGCACGGTGGCATTGCGCCCGGACTGGATCGCATGGTGATGATCCTTCGTGACGAACAGAATATCCGTGAAGTGATCGCCTTCCCGATGAACCAGTCCGCGCAGGATCTCATGATGGCAGCCCCCTCCGAGGTGACCATGCAGCAG
>JAAXXR010000025.1 GCA_013334335.1 Chlorobiaceae bacterium | reverse complement strand
GCTCCAGCTCGGCAATACATAAGCGTAAGAAGGGGACCTCCTTACCTTGCTTAAGTAACTGCGTTAATCGCGAGATGCGCTCGTGTTGCGTGTTGTGTGGCGAGGATCAGGGGATTTCGTTAAACCTCGATGTTTTCTTAAGATTTGAAGCCTTCGGCATCATGCCGAGCTGGAGCCCGGCGCTCCCCGGGGTGAGCTTCCAAACCAATTCTCTTGAATTGCCCCCTTAAACCCCCTGCAACCTGAGCGGAAGTTCGAGGCCGTTGCGTTCCAGCAGGTCGCGGTTGGACAGCAGTTCGCGGGCAGGCCCTCCGTCGACGATCTTTCCGGCGTTCATGATGAACACTTCGTTGCAGGTTTCCCAGATGAAGTCGAGATCGTGCGATACCGTCACGGTGGTAGCCTGGAAGTTGCGGACCAGGTCGATGAGTTTCCGCCTGTTGCGCGGGTCGAGGTCCGAAGTGGGCTCATCCATTACCAGCACCCTCGGTTTCATGACCAGCACGGTTGCCAGGGCCGCGAAGCGCTTCTGGCCGTGCGAAAGGTGCGACGGCGGCTTGTCGCGCAGCTCCCAGAGACCGAACTCCCGGAGCAGACGTTCACTTTCCGCTGTTGCTGAGTTCATATCCATGTCAAGGTTCCTCGGGCCGAACAGCAGGTCGTCATACACCCTGGCCGTGAAGAGCTGGTCGTCGGGATTCTGGAACAGCAGGCCGACAATCCGGTGGATCGCCTCCCTGTTTCTTTTTTCCACACCGATGCCGTCGATGCGCACAAGACCCTCCTGGGGCAGGAGGTAGCCGTTCAGGTGGTTGACCAGCGTCGATTTTCCCGCACCGTTCGCCCCGACGATTCCTGCTGCGGTGCCTTTGCGGATCTCGAGCGTCAGGCCATCGAGAGCCCTGGATCCGTCCGGGTAGGTGAATGCAAGGTTTTCGATACTGATCACGTCTGGGTTATCCGGTTTGAAATTCAGAAAAAGAGGCGCACGAGCGCGAACGCAACGAGAGCGACGGCAAGTGCCGGCAGATCTTTGCGTTGCAGCGGATTCGGTTGCCTGGTTGCAAGCCCCTCATGGAAGCCGCGGGCCTCCATGGCCATGTAGATTCGTTCCGCGCGGGCGGTTGTGCGCAACAGAAGGGCCCCGATAAGCCGCGCGGTCACGATGGGCCCCTTTCCTTTTGTCCCGAACGATCGGAGGTCTCGGGCTTTTTGCATCATTCCTGCCTCTTCGGCGAGCACCATGCTGTAGCGATAGACCAGCAGCAGCTGGGTGACGAACACTTCCGGCACGCCGAGTGAGCTCAGGGCCGCGCCGAAGCGGTAAAATGGCATGCACGAGATGAGCGACAGCAGGGCAGACAGGGTGACCAGCGTCTTCAGGACGATCACCGAGGCCGAGATCATGCCTCCGGTGACCATGACCCCGGCTGCCACGAAGGCCGGCTCACGGTCAAGCAGGAGGTTGCCTGCGGCCATGAAGAGTACGAACGGCGAGACGAGTGCGATTCGTTTCAGCAGGGCTCCCGCCGGGATGCCCATGGCGGTGACGAAGAGCAGGGGGAAGGCGGCGAACGCGAGGACTCCTGCAAGATCGTATTTCGGTACCGACAGCACGAAGAGCACGAACAGGGCGAGGATCAGGATCGCTGGCCCGTCATCGGTGGGAAGCGTGCAATCGAAGGCTCCAATGCTGCGCAGGCGGTCACCTGCCGTTGCTGTTTCTCTTCGGTGTCGGATCATTGCCCTCCGGTGGGCTCGCGGCGTTTCAGGAAGAGCCCGGCCGATCCGGCGAGCACCAGCACCAGAAGGCTTCCGGCGATTCCCGAGAAGGTGGTGCCGGCGTCAGCAGGCAGGTCCTTTGCGGTATTGCTCCTGAAGCTGTAGTCCGGCAGTGGAGCCAGACGTTGCTGCAGGTCAGCCAGCACGGTGTGTACCGGATCACCGGTAGCGTGCAACTCTGCAACGCCGGTCACTCTGGCGATCGACCATTCGAGTCCGTCAGGATTTGTCGATGCGAACCATGAAAGAAGGCCACCCGTCGTTATGGCGGCAACAAACATCGCCATGGCAGTGCGCCGGTGGTTTCCGGTGCTTGCAGCGCCGGACAGCAGTGCCGGTTCGGTTCTCGAGATGAGTGACAGCACGCCCCAGGTCAGCAGGCCTTCGACGAAACCGATGAGCGCATGCACCGGAAGCATGAAGAGTACGAAGCTGTTGAATGGCAGGTCCGAGATACCCGAGAGGGTGGTCTGGAGCACCACCGAAAAGGAGCCCATGAGCAAGCCGGCCATCGCAGCAATGATACTTCCGGCGGCGAGGCGGACCGGAGTTCGTCCGTCACCGGCGATTGGCCGGTAGATGAACGGCCATGCGATGAACGCGGGGAAGAAGGCAAGGTTGAAGATGTTGCAGCCAAGCGCGAGCAGGCCGCCGTCGGCGAAAAAGAGCGCCTGGATAACCAGTACCGAAGCGAGCGTGACGAACGCGCGCCAGGGGCCCAGCAGCACGGCGAGCAGCAGTCCGCCGCCGATGTGCCCGCTCGAACCGGTGCCGGGGATGGTGAAGTTGATCATCTGGGCCGCGAAGACGAACGAACCGAGCACGCCCATGAGCACGGTCTTTGATCCGTTGGACTCCCCGGAGATTTTCTTTGCGGCCCGGCCGATCATTCCGGCGCTGACCGCCCAGAAGGTTCCGCCGACGACCGGCGAAAGCAGTGCGTCTGCCATGTGCATTGGTTATCTCCCCAGTTGGTTCGGTATTTCAGAAACGAACGGCCATTCCCGCAAGCAAGGCCGTGTCGGTTTCAGCCTTGTTCAGTCCGCCCTTGATGCCGAGATCGAGATCGATCGCTTCGGTGACGCTGTAGATGAGGCCACCGAGCAGAAACGCCGGATGGGTGTGCGAACCCTTGTCCCCGTTGGTCTCCACGCCGGCGTTGGCAACGGCGCGAAGCTTTTCGGCGACATCGAGTTCGGCGGCGAGCGACGCGTGCCAGATGTCGTTGCGGTTTGAGGCCTTGTCGGCGTCGAGCCGGTACTCGCTCCGCGTGTACCCGGTGTTGGCGTGCAGTTTAAGCCCTTCGGACTCGTGAGTCGCGATCAGCATGACGCCGCCTGAAATTTCACCGTTACCGAGTCCCTTCGCTTCGTCTCCGGTCGGCAGGGTGATGCCGGGTTTCAGCGCGAGGCTGATGCCGTTCTTGCTCGCTTCAAAAAAACGCCACTTGAGTTCAATCGACAGGTCGCCGATGCCCTCTTCGTCGGCGGTGACGACTCCGTCTTCTTTCAGCCGTGACCACAGCCAGGGAAGCCCTGCCACCAGGTCAACGCGATCGCCGAGTCCATACGACACCATGGTGGCAAGCTCTCCGCCGCGCTTCTTGACCGATATCCCCGCTTCGTTTTCACGATCGGTCGCGAATTCGCTGTTCAGTTCGAGCTGAAAGCGCCCCTTACCCTGGGTCCCGGTGTCGTCGGTGATCAGGGGATGGGCGGCAAATGCGGGTGTCGAGAAGCATACTGCGGCAACGGCGAGTGCGAGTACTTGCTTTTTCATGGCAGGGACGGCTTGAGGTTTTCTGATAGCATGAAAATAATAATCGTGCTATCGGAAGTCAAGTAAAATCGCGGAAAGCGTGCCGGTTCACTCTGCGGCCGAGACGCTCAGGTTGAGGTGCTTTACCCCGACGAGCACCTTCAGTGCGGTCGAAAGCTTCTCCACATCCGGGGCGTTGCCCTTGACGGCGATCACTTCGAGGCAGTTGCCGTGGTCGAGGTGCACGTGCTGGGTGGAGATGATGATATCGTGGAAGTCGTGCTGGATGTCGAGCAGGCGGTTGACCAGCTCCCGTTTGTGGTGGTTGTAGGTCATCACGATGGCGCCGGCCACGGCTCCACCTTCGGTCCATTTTTTCCTGACCAGTTCTTCACGGATAAGGTCTCGGATAGCCTCCGAACGGCTCTGGTAATGCTGTTCGGAGATATGCCGGTCGAAGGCTTCGATCAGCTCACGGTCGAGGGAGATGCCGAAACGGTAGAGTTCGCTCATTTCCTTACGACTCCTCGAAGCGTTTTGCCGTGTTGGAGAGTTTCTCGTGTATGGCGGCAGCGGCCGTGCGGCCGGCCCCCATGGCGAGAATGACCGTCGCGCCGCCTGTGACGATATCTCCACCGGCATACACATGTTCTTTCGACGTTTCCATGGTGTTGATGTCCACGATGATCGTATCCTTCCTGCTGACTTCGATGTCAGGTGTGGTCTGCTTGATAAGCGGATTCGATCCGTTGCCGATCGAGATCACCGCCATGTCGATCGGGAGCACGAACTCGGAACCCTCTACGGGCACCGGCTTGCGGCGGCCAGAGTCATCAGGTTCGCCAAGTTCCATCTTCTGGCACCGGACGCCGGTCAGCCTCTCCTGGTCGTCGCCGATGAATTCGAGCGGGATGGTGAGCAGCTGGAACTCGATACCCTCTTTCTGGGCGTGGTGGATCTCCTCCTCCCGCGCAGGCATCTCGGCTTCGGAACGGCGATAGACGATATACGCGTGTTCGGCTCCGAGTCGCTTTGCCGTCCGGACTGCGTCCATGGCGGTGTTGCCGCCTCCGAAAACCGCTACGCTTTTGTTCTTGCAATCGAACACCGGGGTGTCGCTGTTCGGAAAATTGTACGCCTTCATCAGGTTGACCCTGGTCAGGAATTCATTGGCCGCCAGCACACCGACGAGGTTTTCACCGGGGATGCCCATGAACCACGGCAGGCCGGCACCAACACCGATGAATGCGGCATCGAACCCCTCCTCATCCAGAAGCTCGTCGATGGTGATGGTTCTGCCGACGACGACATTGGTCCTGAATTCGATGCCCATCCTGCAGAGTCCGTCGAGCTCGTCCCTGACGATCGCCTTCGGGAGGCGGAACTCGGGAATGCCGTACATGAGCACGCCGCCGAACTCGTGCAGCGCCTCGAACACGACAACCTTGTGGCCGAACTGTGCAAGGTCGTTGGCACAGGACAGCCCGGCCGGTCCGCTGCCGATGACCGCCACCTTCTTGCCAGTCGGCGGGGCGACGACCGGGTCGATCCGCTGGCCGGTCAGGCGCTCATAGTCTCCGACGAATCGCTCGAGGTTGCCGATGGCAACCGGCTCACGCTTCTTGCCGATGACACAGAGCTTCTCGCACTGATCCTCCTGCGGGCAGACCCTTCCGCAGATTGCCGGGAGCACATTGTCCTCCTTGACCTTCCTGGCAGCGCCGAGGAAGTCGCCTTCAGCAATCAGCTTGATGAACTGGTCGATCTTGATGTTGACCGGGCAGCCCTGGATACACACCGGGTCCTTGCACTGGATGCAACGGAGCGCCTCCATTTGCGCCAGTTCCGGAGTCAGGCCGAGATGCACCTCATCGAAGTTTCCTACCCGTACCTCCGGCTCCTGGGCCGGCATCACCTGGCGAGGGATGGCAAGTCGCTCCTTGGTCGTTATGGTTTTCGCATCCATGATAATCGCAGTTTTACTGTGGAACTTGATTCGATGAGCATATCACCCCCAGAACTCCAGGTCAGGGAGCGGAAGATATGGCAGTATTTCTGAGTGAGTGTGTTCGTGTGAGCAGGAGTTTACATCTGTTCAGTCAGCCGGCAATGGTGAACCCCGGATTCGGCAGACTCTTTTTCTTCCTTCAGATAGATCCTGTTTCTGTCTGCAAGGTTCTTGAAATCGACCAGGTGGGCATCGAACTCCGGACCATCGACGCAGGCGAACTTGATCTCGTTGCCGACCGTCACCCGGCAACCGCCGCACATGCCGGTTCCGTCGATCATGATGGGGTTCAGGCTGACGACGGTTTTTATGCCGTATGGACGGGTCACCTCGGCGACGGCCTTCATCATCGGGATCGGTCCGATGGCGAGCACGAAATCGATCTTCCGGCCCGTGTCGATCAGCTCCTGAAGTTTCTGGGTGACGAATCCGCTGATCCCGTAGGAGCCGTCGTCGGTGGTGATGTACGCTTCGTCGCTTACCGCCTTCATCTCATCTTCGAGGATCACCAGCTCTTTGGTCCGGGCTCCGTTGATCGTGATGACATAGTTGCCGGCAGCCTTGAGCGCTGCGGCTGTCGGATAGGCGATGGCGGTGCCGACACCGCCGCCGATGCTGACCGCCGTACCGAAATATTCGATGTGCGAGGGTGTCCCGAGCGGGCCGACCAGGTCGGAGATCATCTCTCCGGCCTCCATGCCGTTCAAGGCCCGTGTTGATTTTCCGGCACCCTGTACGATGAGGGTGATGGTTCCGTTTTCCGGATCGGAATCGGCTATGGTCAGCGGAAAACGCTCCCCGTTCTCTTCGATCCTGAGCATGACGAACTGTCCCGCCATTCGTTTTTTTGCGACCCTTGGGGCCTCTATTACGAATTTTTTGATATTTTCAGCTAAAAAAATAGCGGAGACAATCCTGTACATTGTTTCTTCGATTACTCGTGGTATGTGGAGTGGAATGACTTTCAGGAAGCAAGGAAGACGCGAAAGCCCTATCTGATAAAAATAAGCTTTGAACTTCTTAATTAAAAGAAGGGTTGACGCTTTTTCATGCCACAGGAGCTGTTTTTTTGCTTTTTGGTAGGTTTCAGAACTGAAATAAAACTGTTTTTCATGGTATTTATCGCGGACTACGGGGCAGGAAATCTTCGGTCTGTCCACAAGGCCTTCGAGTATCTCGGCATCAAGGCCGTCGTCAGCGGCAGGGCATCCGAGTTGACCGGTTACGACAAGGTGGTCATTCCCGGGGTGGGGGCGTTCGGTCCTGCCATGGAGGCGCTGGATCGGCTCGGTTTTACCGATGCGATCAGGGAGCATGTCGACAAGGGGCGCCAGGTGCTCGGTATCTGCCTCGGCATGCAGCTTTTCCTGGACGGGAGCGAGGAGATGGGCGCCTATTCCGGGCTTGGCCTCATCCCGGGAAAGGTCGTGCATTTCACCAGCGAGACCGACAAAATCCCTCAGATAGGATGGAATTCGGCCGACCTCTGCACGAGCGACTCGGTGCTGTTCCGCAACATTCCCGACCACTCCTGGTTCTACTTCGTCCACTCCTATTACTGCAGTCCCGAAGAGTCCGGAAGCGTGGTCGCCACGACCTATTTCGCGGGAAATAATTTTTGTTCGGCCATTGAAAAAAATGGTATTTTCGCAGTACAGTTCCACCCGGAAAAGAGCTCCGAATCTGGCCTTCAGGTGCTGAAGAATTTTGCGGAGTTTTAAGTTTCATACTTTTATATAGATATGCTGATTATCCCTGCCATAGATATCAAGGAGGGTAAGTGCGTACGGCTTACCCGGGGCGATTTTGCCCAGAAGAAGATCTATCTCGACAATCCCTGCGACATGGCGGTCATCTGGCGCAAGCAGAACGCCAAGATGCTGCATGTCGTCGACCTTGACGCTGCGCTGACCGGCGAGCTGGTCAATTTTGAAAAGATCCGCGAGATCGTCGGCGTTCTCGATATACCGATCCAGGTCGGCGGTGGCATCCGCTCGGTCGAAGCGGTCCGGAAGTATCTGGAGATCGGCGTCAGCCGGGTCGTTATCGGTTCGGCAGCGGTGACCAACCCGGGACTTATCGCCGAGCTGCTGAAAACCTACCGTGCGTCCCAGATCGTCGTCGGTATCGACGCCGAAAACGGTGTGCCGAAAATCAAGGGATGGACCGAGAGCAGCGGTATGAAGGACTACGAACTCGCTCTTGAAATGAAGAAGCTCGGCGTCGAGCGGGTCATCTATACGGACATCACCCGCGACGGCATGCTTCAGGGAATCGGCTATGAAACGACCCGGAACTTCGCCCAGAAGGCCGGCATGAAGGTCACCGCCTCCGGCGGCGTAGCCAGTTCGGATGACCTGAACAAAATCAGGAAACTCGAGCAGTACGGCGTCGATTCGGTCATCATCGGCAAGGCGTTATATGAATGCAACTTTCCATGCCAGGAACTCTGGTACGCTTACGAGCAGGGGCTCGGCATCGACGGCGAGTTTTCCACGGCTCGCAAGAAGCAGTGCCTTTCCTGAACGGTGGCCCGTCCAGCCGCTCCGGATCGCCCAACCTGTAAACAGACATCCCTCATCGTGCAGGATCAGGACCGACACATTCTCCAGTCCATTGAAGCACTGATATTCGCTTCCGAAGAGGCCATTACCTTCCAGACCATCTGCCAGGTTACCGGATTCGATCTGAAGTATCGGGAGCTCGAGGAGATCGTCGAAGCCCTCAATCGCGAATATGAGGCGACAGGGCGCACCTTCCGCATCCACAGTATCGCCGGCGGGTTCAGGTTTCTCAGTGAACCGGAACACGGCGACCTGATCCGGAAGCTGCTCGCGCCGGTCATCCAGCGACGGCTTTCCCGTTCGATGCTTGAGGTGCTGTCGGTTGTGGCCTGGCACCAGCCGGTCACCCGGGGCGACATCCAGCAGATCAGGGGCGTCAGCCCCGATTATGCTGTCGACCGCCTGATGGAGCGGGGGCTGATCGAGGTGAGGGGGCGGGCGGAAGCTCCGGGTCGGCCTCTGCAGTACGGAACGTCGAGGGAGTTCCTGGACCTGTTCCACCTCTCCTCCCTCAGGGACCTTCCCAAACTGCGGGAGATCAGGGAGATTCTGCAGGAACACGAGGAGCAGCAGTATCTTTCATCCGGCAACGATGCGCAGGCAGTCGGACCGGATGAAATCAGTGAATAAACGGATAGGTCATGAAAAAGCAGGTACAGGAAGAGCAGGTAAGGATCAACAAATATCTGGCCATGTGCGGCGTCGCCTCCAGGCGCGCTGCCGACCAGCTCGTGCTTGAAGGCAAGGTTGTCGTCAACGGGCGTATCGCCGACGAACCCGGCCTGAAGGTCGATCCCCGCAAGGACGAGGTGGTCGTGGACGGGCGGCTTCTGGCCAAACCCGAGGGCCGGAAGGTGTACATCCTTTTCAACAAGCCCAGGAACGTCATCACTACGAGCCATGACGAGCTCGACCGTCAGCAGGTCCTCGATTTCATCGATGTGCGTGAACGGGTCTTTCCGGTGGGCCGTCTCGACCGGAAGAGCACCGGCCTGTTGATCCTGACCAACGACGGCACCCTGGCGCACCGGTTGATGCACCCCTCTTCACAGGTGCGCAAGGAGTACCTGGCCACCCTCGACGAGAAATTTCCCCCGGCCATGCTGCAGAAGCTCACCGGAGGCATGCGCCTGAAAGACACCGGTGAAAAGGTGAGCCCCTGCAGGGCGAAGATCCTCGACGAAGGCATGACCGTGCTCGTCAGCATCCACGAGGGCAAGAACCACCAGGTGCGGCGCATGTTCAGCACGCTCGGGTTCGAGGTCAAGCGTCTCGACCGGGTCGCTTACGCCGGCCTGACCCCCGGAGATCTCCGGCGTGGCGAATGGCGCTACCTGAGCCGCCGCGAAGTTGAAGATTTGTACAAGCTGTGCAGTGAATCCTGATCGCTCCGTCCAACGGGTGATCGGCTGAAGTTTCTGTCTGAAACAGCCGCTCATGCAGCGGCATACCGCCAGTCGTGCCGAGCCGCCGACTGACGAGATTCCAATAATTCATCGCCCCCCACGATGAGACCTGCAACAAGTACCTCTTGCCGGAGCCTTGCTTCGGTTGCCGCGCTGTGCATTGCCATGTTTTTTCCCGCTGCATCCTACGGGCTCGACCCGGTCGATGAGCTGCTCGATCGAAGCGAACAGGAGGGCAACGGCGAAGAGCTCGTCGAACTCCTCCACGAGCTTCGCAACAGGCCGGTCCCGGTCAATACGGCCACCGAACGCGAGTTGCTCCGCCTCCCCCTGCTTTCTGCCGGAGAGGCATCGAAGATTGTCGAATGGCGGAACTCGAAAGGCCTGTTCGCTTCTCCTGAAGAGCTTTCGCTGGTTATCGGTCCAGGTAGCGCCGACAGGATATCCCCATACCTCTCCTTCGACCTGCCCCGCGCAACCCCCGGGAAATCCCGTCGGGATGGGTTTCAGGGAAGCCTCTATGGCCGGTTCTTTCAGGAGACCCCTCCGAGAAAGGGGATCCAGACCGGCAAGTACGAAGGGGAGAACCGCAGGCTCTTCAGCCGTATCGAGGCCTCCATGTCGAATTTTGGCGCCAGCTTCGTCCAGGAGAGCGACATCGGGGAGCCTGACGCAGGGGATTTCCTCTCCTTCAGCCTTCATGCCGACAGGATCGGCATCATGACCCGGGCTGTGGCCGGAAACTACCGGATCAGTTTCGGCCAGGGACTGCTGTTCGGTCAGGGGCGCTACTTCTCCAAGGGGACCGATCCTGTCGACGGGGTCATGCTTTTCTCCTCATCGGTAAGGCCCTACACCTCCTCATCCGAAGACAATTTCCTGCAGGGCGCTGCCGTGACCCTGAATCCCGGTCCGTTCGAACTCACGGCGTTCGCGTCAGGAAACCGGCTTGATGCCACGATAGCCGACGGCGTCGCCACGAGTGTCTCCACTGAAGGGTACCACCGTACGGCGTCCGAACAGGCCAGAAAAGATACGCTGCCGTTGGAAACCGAGGGGATGAACCTGCGCTGCCTCTACCGGGGTGAGGCGCTCGATGCCGGGGTTGGTGTCACGCTGATGCGTTACCGGTACGGCAAGCCCGTCGACTGGCTGAGCGATGGCGGTCAGGAGCGGAACGGAGGATCGGTCGAAGCCAGCCTGCTCTACGGGGCGGTGCAGGTGTTCGGGGAGGCCGCCTTTTCGAGCCGGCCTGACGCGGTCTCCTGGATTTGCGGACTCCAGGCGAAGCTCGGCAAGGGGATCGATGGGGTCGCTTCCCTGCGGCGATATGCCGTCGATTACTTCTCGCCCTTTGCCGGGGCATTTGCCGAACGGGGAGACGACGGATCGAACGAAGAGGGGTGCTATCTTGGCATCAGCGCGAAGGTGCAGAGGAATCTCGAACTTGGGGTTTCGTACGACATGTTCAGGTTTCCCGAGCTGAGAAGCACCTATCCCCTGCCTTCGTCGGGTCATGACGCCCGCCTGAACGTCACCTGGAAGCAGAGCCCTTCAATGGTCTGGAGCGGGCTGTACCAGCACCGCCAGAAAGAGGAGGCGCTGATCCAGCAGGAGGACGGCGGGTGGCTCGAGTATGTCATGCCGGTGCCCAAAACCACGAACCGCGTCCAGTTGAACCTCGAACTGAAAGCCTCCTCCATGTTCAGTTTCAAGACGAGGGGCGAGTACAAGAGCGTCGAAAGCCGTTTCGCATCGGGAAAGGAGACCGACCGTGGATGGCTCCTGTACTGGCAGCTGAAGTCGAAGATGGGGCGGTTCGCCCTCTCTTCCCGCTACACCCGGTTCAGCACCGACAGCTTCGACGCTGCGGTTTACGTCTACGAGGATGATCTTCCCCAGGTCTACTCGCTGGGCTCCTTTTCCGGACGCGGACAAGCCATGTTTGTCCTGGCGAGCTATGAGCCGTTGAGCAACTTCAGGCTGACGGCAAAGTATGAGACGACCTGGTATGCCGACCGCGACTTCTCCGGCAGCGGAAACGACCTTCGGGCGACCTCTTCGCCGGGGTCGTTCAATCTGGGGGCGATGTGGAAGTTCTGAAGGAAGAGCGGGATGGACTGGCTTTTCCAGCCTTCATTTCCCGCTGGCCTTCTGCAACCGGTCGCGGATGGCCCGGCCGATACCCCTTTCAGCAGGGAGTTCGCAGTAGATGGTCAGGATGCCGGAGGCGTCGCAGGTGCGGAAAAAACCGAACAGCACCCGTGCATACTCCTCGACGGAGCTGCATCGCAGTGTCCGCTCCATTCCGGGTGGCGGGGCCGACAGGCCGATCCATGCCGAAGGCGTGACTGGCTCGGGCGGCGCCTGTGCCGTTTCGAGCAGTACGATGAGGGCCTCCGGTGAGTAATGGCGATACTTCATCCCCGGGCTTTTCGGTGCATCTCCCGGTTTGCAGGAGGTGGCGATCTTCAGCCCGGGCACCACGTCGAGCAGGGATTCGAGACTGACGGCGCCGCTTCTGAGGAGCCGTGGCGGATCGACCGAACAGTCAACGATGGTGGATTCGAGCCCGATCGTGCTTGGCTCACCGCGCAGGAGGCAGTCGATCCGGCCTCCGAGGTCATGGTAGACGGTTCTCCAGTCAGTCGGACTCGGCCGGCCTGACAGATTGGCGGAGGGGGCGGCAACGGGATGTTCGCAGTGCCTCAGGAAGGCCGATGCCACGGGGTGGGACGGGCAGCGCACGCCGACCGTCGGCAGGCCGGCCGAGACGATCTCCGGCACCTGCGCACGCTTCCTCAGCACCACGGTCAGCGGGCCGGGGAAAAACCGTTCGATCAGTGCGGCCGCATTGCGGTCAATGTCGCAGGCCACCTCACCGATCTGCTCCGGAGTCTGCACATGGACGATCAGCGGATTGTCCGACGGCCTTCCCTTGGCCGTGAAGATCCTTGAAACCGCTTCAGGCAGGAATACATCGGCTCCAAGCCCGTAGACGGTTTCAGTCGGGAAAGCGACGATGCCGGCGTGGTTCAGGAACCCTGCGGCCTCTTCCGGTGCATCGGTGACGACGGTCTGCATGCGCTTGGCCGTGGTTTTCAGGGACAGGCGGAGAGCACGCCCATTTCGGCTGGAAAGAACCACAGGTAGACGCAGAAGCCGGTGATGGCGGCGGCCAGCGGTACCGTGATGTTGTCGTCGATCTTGAATCCGGCGATGCGGAGCACCACCGCTTCGGCGATTGTGCCCGCGGCTGCCATGGCGATGCCTGCGGGCAACAGGAGGCGGGGGACGACCGCTGCGATGGCAACGGCCGAGACGAAACACGCCAGGCTCCCTTCAAGGCTCTTCTCTCCGAAACGATGCCGTCCGAAGGCTCTTCCGACCAGCGCGGCCACCGTGTCGGAGACCGAGACCATGGCGAAGGCCGTTATGGCGATCATTTTCGGAAACAACGCGATCAGGATGAATGCCGACAGGGTGATCCATGTCGCTCCGTTCAGGTGGACCCGCTCCTTCTGCAGCTCATGGTGCCGGAGCATGGGGGCGAAGGTGCCGAGGTACCATGACGAAACGGCCGGCACGAAATTCTTGAGGATGTCCACCAGGAGGAACCCTGCGGTGAGCGGCGTGAGGATGATCAGCGCGAGTTCGCGGCTGATGTGGCAATAGATGAGCGGGATCAGGAGCGACGAGAGGTGAATGGCCTTGCGGGCGAACTCATACCTGAAGTCCAGGTGGTTCGGATCCTCTTCGATTTTTCCTGTTCTTATAACTTGGCTCATGATGCAAAGCTTGTTCCGAAGCGTTGTCACCCGGACGGAAGGGGTGGGAATTCATGCTGAATATACGCCGAAAAAGCTGCCTGAGGAAAGTCTTGCTGAGAAGATGACGATGGATGAGTTTTTCAGGGAAATCGCGTATTTTACCACCGTTCATAATCAGTCAGCTTATTCTACATGTCATCAGGCAAACTCAGGGTCGCCGCCATCGACTTAGGAACCAATTCGTTCCACATGGTCATCGTAGAGGAGAGCCAGGGCAAGGGTATCGTTGAGATCGACCGCGTCAAGGACATGATCTGCATCGGACGCGGCAGCATCCTCACGAAGATGCTCGACGAAACGGCCATGGAAGCAGGCGTGGCAACGCTGAAGAAGTTCCTTGTGCTGGCCACCCAACGTGGCGTAGCCCCACAGAATGTCATCGCATTCGCGACCAGCGCCATCAGGGAGGCGATGAACCGCGACGTGTTCATCGAGATGGTCAGGCGCGAGACCGGTCTGAAGGTGAAGGTCATCTCCGGCAGGGAGGAGGCCCAGTTCATCTATTACGGGGTGCGCAACGCCGTCAGGCTCGAGGAGCATCCCGACCTGCTGTTCGACATCGGCGGGGGTTCGGTCGAGTTCATCATCGCCGACCGCGATCGTGTCCACCTGCTCGAAAGCCGGAAGATCGGCGTGGCCAGGATGCTGGAGCGCTTCGTGACCACCGATCCGGTCTCATCCGATGAGCTGAAGCTGCTTGAGCAGTTCTGCGCGGCCGAACTCTACGTTTCTGCGGAGACCGCCCGGAAGCTCGGCGTGACCAGGGGGATCGCCTCGTCGGGTACCGCCGAGAACATCGCCCGCATGATCCGCAGCGGCAGGGAGGCTATTGGTGTCGAAGCGCTGAACCAGACGGGGTTTACCCGTCAGGAGTTCGAAAAGTTCTACCGGTCGGTGATTTCGCTCGATGCTGCGGCCAGAAGGAAGCTGACGGGACTCGACGAAAAACGTGTGGACCTGATCGTGCCGGGACTTGTCCTGATCAACACCATTTTCAGGATTTTCGACCTGAAGGAGGTGATCGTTTCGGAGTCCGCGCTGCGCGAGGGAATGGTGGCGCACTATATTTCTGGTATCCGGGGCCGGAAAGACGGGGAGCGGCTCGACATCAGGCGCCAGAGCGTCATCGAACTCGCTTACCGCTGCAACTGGCACAAACCGCACTCACGGCAGGTTGCCCGGCTCTCGGTGATGCTGTTCGACCAGCTCCAGCCGCTCCACGGCCTGAAACCGCACTATCGCGAATTGCTCGAGTATTCAGCGCTGCTGCACAATATCGGCGAGTTCATTTCGATCGCCACCCACCACAAGCACAGCCAGTACATCATCATGAACGGCGACCTTCGCGGATTCACCCCCGCCGAGATCGAGATCATCGGCAATGTCGCCAGGTATCACCGCAAGACCCCGCCATCTCCGAAGCATCCGCTCTATGCCCAGCTCAAGCCGTCACACCAGTGGGCGGTCGATGTGCTCTCCGGCATCCTGCGCATCGCCAACGGCCTCGAACGGGGGCACCGGCAGAATGTGGTGTCGATCACGGCTTCCATCGACGAGCAGCAGATCGTGCTGGAGGTGATGACGAAGTTTGAGCCCGACATCGAACTCTGGGCGGTGGAATCGCTCAAATCCTGGCTTCAGGAGGTCTTTAAACGCACCATCGTGATCCAGGCCCGGGTGCAATGACCCGGCTTTACGAACGGCTCGCTTCACCGGGGTCGCTCTGGTTCGAGGCCACCTGCGCCAATGAGCGTCACGGTGACTCCCTGCTCTTTTCCAACCCTATCGAAACGTTGCCGCTCGGTGCCGGAGAGGACCTCCGCGCATGGTTCTCGAATCTCGAATCACGGCTCGAGCAGGGGTTCTGCCTTGCGGGCTGGCTCGGTTATGAAGCGGGCGCGGCCCTCGACCCCGCGTTTGCCAGCTGTGCGTGGCCTGCTGGCGTGAGCGGGTTGCTCGGCTGGTTTGGCGTCTACCGGGCTCCCGAGCGCTTCGATCGCGATGCCGTCGGGGAGCTCGACGCCGAGGCCGCCAAAGGAGGCTATATCGTTTCAAATCCGGAGTTCGAGCTGACCGAAGAGGAGTATCTCGACCGGCTGGCCTTGCTGAAGGAGGAGATCGCCGCAGGCAATGTCTATCAGGTCAATTTTACCGGCAGGTTCAGGTTCGGGTTCCATGGCCGGCCGGAGGCGCTGTACGCGTCCATGAAACGCTTGCAGCCATCGGCCTGGTCAGCCTTTCTGAACACCGGGGAACGGATCCTCCTTTCCTTCTCCCCCGAGCAGTTCTTCACGCTTCACGAACAGCGGATCGAGACCATGCCGATGAAGGGTACGGCCAGGAGAGGCGACACCGCCGAAGCGGACCGCGCGGAGCGAGAGCGGCTGGCCGGGTGCGAAAAGAACCGGGCGGAGAACCTGATGATCGTCGATCTCCTGCGTAATGACCTCGGCCGGATCTGTACGCCGGGATCGATCGAGACCTCGGGCATGTTCGAGATCCAGAGCTACCCGACACTGCACCAGATGGTCTCGACCGTCAGGGGCGAATTGCGTGAACGAAGCTCGCTGTATGAGCTCTTCAGGGCGCTCTTTCCGTCCGGATCGGTGACCGGCGCCCCGAAGCATCGGGCGATGAACCTCATCAGATCCCTCGAGACGAGTCCGCGCGGGGTCTATACCGGAGCGATCGGATTCATGATGCCGGGTGGACGGATGGCCTTCAGCGTTGCCATCAGAACCATCGAGATCAAGGGTGAACAGGGTGTTTACGGCACCGGCAGCGGTATTGTCTGGGATTCCGATCCGCGTCACGAATATCTCGAGTGCATGCTCAAGGCTCGGATACTTTCAGACCGGGCCGGAGAGGTGCCGGGTATTTTCGAAACCATCCTCTGGAACGGCTCCTTCCTGCTTCTTGGCGACCATCTGGAGCGGCTTGAGCACTCAGCTTCGCTACTCGGGTTGCGTTTCAGCCGGGTTGGGGCCATGGCTGCCTTGGACGGCCTTGTCCCGGGGATGATCCGCACCGGGGGAGCCCATCGGGTAAGGCTCGTGCTCGACAGGGAGGCCGGACTCCAGGCGACCGGGCAACCATTTTCGCCGGAGTCGACGCCAGTGCCGGTCCGGGTATGCATCGCAGCTGAACGGGTCGATTCCGCCGACCCGATGCTCCGTCACAAGGTGACCTGCAGGGAGCGTTTCGAACGGGCGCTTGCTGAAGCTGCCGGTCAGGGTTGCGGGGAGGCGCTTTTTCTGAACGAGCGAGGAGAGGTGACCGAGGGATGCGTCAGCAATATCTTCGTACACCTGGACGGCACATGGGTCACGCCCCCGGAATCCTCCGGGTTGCTGAACGGGGTTTTCCGTCGCTACCTCCTGCGAACCAGGCCGTGGATCAGGGAGCGCGCGATCACCTTCGACGAGCTTCGCCGGGCAGACCGGCTGCTCCTGTGCAATGCCCTGCGCGGAACCCGTACCGCAGGGCTTATCGGACAGTAGTTCAGCTTCCTGGTTGAAGGGGAATGTCAAGAGCCGTATATTTATCCTGTACCGCATTTTAAACCACCAACCGCTCCACGCCATGAGAGACCACACACCGAACTTCAAAATGCTCGAGCTGACAGGGGAAAGCAAGCAGCTGGTCAGGGACACGGTCACCCAACTGCTCGAAAAGCTTGTCCGCGATGGCCAGCTCACTTCGGATGCCCGTCTGGAATTCTGGGTGGAGGTTCCGGGGGTGAAGCACCACCGGGGTACCTTCAGGGGCGGATGCCTCATGCCGGACAGCTATCTCTGCCTGACCGACTGGTTCAAGGCAGGCCGTCCAACCATCGAAGCCTCGGAGGACTATGCCGATGCGCCCGATCCGCTTCAGGCTGCCTGGGACGACATCCTCGACGAACTCTATTACCAGATCGAAATCTTCACCTCTCAGGCAAGCCACAGCCAGGGTATCTCGGTGGAGCTTTGGGCAGGCACGCGCAACCGCCCGGAGTGCGAGTGGCTCTATGCGGTGGACAAGAAGATCGAACTGCCGTAAGAAAGAAGAGGGAGGGGACGTCCTTAAATTACTTAAGCAAAATGCTTAAGTAATTTAAGGACGTCCCCTTTCCCTTTCCCCGTCCGTCTTGTCCGGCCAGTCGCAGGCCTCCCTGATCGGGCAGGCATGGCACTCCGGCTTTTTCGCCTTGCAGGTGTAGCGGCCGTGCAGGACCAGGTAGTGGTGGAAATCGATGACCTTCGATTCGGGGATGATCTTCATCAGGGCCGTTTCGGTCTCCTCAGGGCGGGTGGTCCTGCAGAGGCCGATGCGGTTCGAGACCCGGTGAACGTGGGTGTCCACCGGCATGACCGGCACGCCGAACGCATTGCTCAGCACCACATTGGCCGTTTTCCTGCCGACTCCCGGCAACTGTTCCAGCGCCTCCCTTGAATCGGGGACCTCGCCGTGGTAATCGTCGACGAGTATGCGGCTGACGGCAAGGATGTTTTTGGCCTTGTTGTTGTAGTAGTTGATCGGCCGGATGGTGGTTCTGATGTCGTCGAGTTCCATCCGGCTCATGCTCTCCGCGTCGGGCGCCGCCCTGAACAGCTCCGGGGTGAGCTGGTTGACCTTCCTGTCGGTGGCCTGGGCGGCCATCATGGTGGCCACGAGGAGCTGGAACGGGCTCTCGTGGTTCAACTCGCTTTTCGGGTTTGGCCATGCGGCCGAGAGCGCTTCGTCGATCAGGGCGATTTTCCTCTTGATAGAGATTTTTTTCATCGATGGATGAGCGGGTTACGGCGATCCGGGGCTGTTCCGGTGCGGCTTACTTCTCGTTGTCTGTTTTATGCATTTTTGTTTCGGAGTGGTCGATCAGGCCGCGGCCGCATTTCTGGATGCGCCCATCGGTTTTCAGGTCGTTGAAGATGGCGTCAAGGATGCCGTTGACAAACTTGCTGCTTTTTTCGGTGCTGCTGAACTTCTTGGCGATCTCGATGGCTTCGTTGATGGAGACCTTCGGCGGGATGTCCTCACAGAACAGGATTTCTGCCAGAGCCATGCGAAGGATGTTCTTGTCGATGATCGCGATGCGGCTCATGTCCCAGTTGAAGGTGTGTTTGGCGATAAAGCCGTCGATTTCGTCACGGTGGTTGATGATGCTCGCCAGAAGGTGATGGAAGAATTTCATGGCGTTCGGGTCGTCCAGGATTTCCCTGGTGAGGAGCCAGTGGGACGCGGATTCGACATCGACATCTCGGATCTCCAGCGTATAGAGGGCCTGGAGGATTTTTTCCCTGATCTGTCGTCGGTAGGTCTTCATGATGGGCAATTAGAATTGTTGGTTCAGGATCTCGGTGACGACGTCACCGGTCGCAGTGAAATTTTCAAAGAGGACGTCGGGGGCGTGCGCCGAAAGTTCGTCCATGGAGAAGTTGCCCGTGGCCACGGCGATCGACCTGGCATCCAGTACGCGGGCGCACCTGATGTCGTGTTCCGTGTCGCCGATGATAACGGTTTCCGATGGGGAAAAGTTTTTGCCGGTCATGCGTGATGCGCGTTCAAGGGCAATGGCGGGAAGCTCGGTTCGTAGCAGCGCATCGTCGGCGAAGGCCCCGAAGGGGAAGTAGTGGTCGATCCCGGGAAGTTTCAGCTTGTGTCGCCCTGAGTTTTCGAAGTTTCCCGTAAGGAGGCCCAGGTGCACCTCAGGAAGGTTCGAGAGCTCGTCGAGCAACTGGCGCACTCCGTCAAGCAGGGTGATGTCCGCAGGTGTTGTCCGCTCCCGGAAAAGGGTGATGTAGGTTTCCCGGGCGCGGTCGAACCGTTCGGCTATCTCCCGGCGGTCCATACCGGCGTTCTCCAGCACCTCGTAGATGATGGCTCCGTCCATCTTGCCGGAAAAGTCATGGCGGCCGGTACTGCCTTCGGTTCCGTAGACCTCGATGAGCGCGTCGCCAAGGACGCGTCGGTTGACGCTCCCGACCTTCAGCAGGGTACCATCGATGTCAAACAACACAAGTCTGCGATCCATGTTCAGGATGATACCTCTTCTTCAGAACGAATTTTTTCAATTTTCACGGGAATGAGTTTGGATACCCCCTCCTCTTCCATCGTGACGCCGTAGAGCGCCTGGCATGAAGCCATGCTCTTTTTGTTGTGCGTAACGATAATAAATTGGGTGTTATTCTCAAATTTTTTCAGAAGCTTGGTGAACCTTCCGACGTTGGCGTCGTCCAGAGGCGCGTCGACCTCGTCGAGAATGCAGAACGGACTCGGCTTCACCAGGTAGATGGCGAAGAGCAACGAGAGCGCGGTCAGGGCCTTTTCACCGCCGCTCAACTGCTCGATGGCCAGTGGCTTCTTTCCCCTTGGCTTGGCGACGATCTCGATATGCGCCTCGAGCGGGTCGTCGTCGGTATGGATCAGGAGGTCCACTTCGTCCTCCGGATCGAACAGGTCATGGAAGATCCGGATGAAGTTTTTCCGGACTTCCGTAAAAGTCTGTCTGAACTTTTCGAGCGCGGTCCTGTTGATCTCCTCGATCGTCTCCCTCAACTGCTGTTCGGCGTTGACCAGATCCTCTTTCTGCGATGTCAGGAATTCAAACCGCTCATGTTCGATCTCGTACTCCTCCAGGGCCAGTTCGTTGACCGCCCCGAACTGTTCGCGCTGCTTCTGCAGGTAGAGCAGCCGCTCCTTCGACTTCACGGGATCGAAACCCTCAGGCGCGAGCGATGGCATGGGCTCCAGTTCAACGCCGTAACGCTCCATGACGGTGGTCCTGATGTGGTCGATCTCCTGTTCGACTCGGGTCTTCTGGTTGCCGAGCTCGAGCAGCATTTGCATGGAGACCTCATGCTTGCGGCGCATGTCCCTGAGCACCGAGAGCGCTTCGTGGTTTTTTGACTGCAACTCCCGGTAGGCGGATTCGAGCTCGTTCAATGCCTGCTGCCGGCGTCCCGACTCGAAGCGTGCCTGTTCGAGCTCTTCCGAGGTAACGGCGATCGAGGAATCGAGCGAGGCCACCTCCTTTTCGGCCTCCTCACGGTCTCGAAGCAATGCCGCCAGCTCATCGAAGAGCGTCGTGACGGCCTGCCGGCAGGCGCCGATCCTGAAGCCGAGTTTTTCGCGTTCGAGCTGGGCGTCGCGGTACCGGCCATGCTGCAGCTGCAGCTCACCGTTCAGCGTGCGGCTGGCGTTCTCCTCTTCCGAAAGTGACTCCTGCATGGACGCGAGCCGCTGCTGCAGTTCCAGCTCCTCGGCACGCAGCCGTTCGAACTCCGGGCCTATCCCGTCGAGCTCGGTGTCGGCACCCTTGATCGAACCCGAGAGGGCAGCCGCCTCTTCGGCCGAACGTTTCAGCTGTTCGGCTCTCGAATGCTTCTCCGCCTCCAGGCGGCTCAGTCTCTTTTCCAGGGAGACGATCTCCTGGTCGACGGCCCCGGTTTGCCGGCGCAGTTCGTCCAGCCGGATGCCGTCGAGCTCCTTTCTCAGCCCCTCGAGCTCGGTGTCGATTTCGCCGATCGAGGATGCGACACGCTTCACCTCTTTCTGCAACCGGTCGCGCTCCGCTCTCCTTCCGAGCCTCAGGCTGTCGCTCCCCTTGGCGCTTCCCCCGAAGATCAACCCTTTTGCGGTGAATTTCTCGCCATCCGCCGTGACGAAGCGGGCTTCGGGATTGGTCGCGGCCAGCGATTCTGCGGTGGCCATGTCCGGCACGATATAGCAGTGCTGCAGGAGCAGCAAGAGCGCCTTCGACATCTCCTCCGGGCAGCCGACCACGTCGACCGCTCTTACCGAGCCCCCGATCGGCGGATAGTCGCTCACGGAACTGCCTTCAACGAGGTCGAGCACCAGGAAGTGGACCTTGCCCTTGTCGCTTCTGACGAGGCTCGACAGGGCGACTTTCGCTTCGTCGAGGCTGCGGCAGATGTAGTAGCCGAGACTTTCTCCCAGGGCGGTGTTGACGGCCTTCTTGTGCTCTGGCTGCAGCGACAGCTGATCTGACAGGCAGCCGATGCCAGGCTTGCCTTCCCGATGCTTTTCGAGGTACGCGACCCCTTCGGGAAGCCCCTCGAACTTTTCGAGGATCGAGTCGCAGAGGATGACCTGGTTCTGCAGACGGTCTCGGTCGCCGCGCAAGGCAAGCATGCGCTCTTTCAGCCCCTCCATGCTTTCGAACAGGGCGCTCTTCCTGGTTGACAGCACTTTCTGCCGCTCCCTGAGCTCGTTGAGCTGAGCCCGTTTCGAGGTGAGCTGCGTTTCGGTTTCGCGACGTTCGGGATCGGCGCGTTCCAGCACCTCCTCCAGTTCCCGCCTGCGCTGCTCGAGCTTTGCTATCGATCCTGCAACATGCTCTTTTCGGTTCAACAGCGACTGACGGGCAAGGTTCAGGGCGTTGACCGAGCGCAACAGCTCGGAGGAGCGTTGACGGACCTCCTGCAGTTCCCGACGCCGTTTGTCGAGCCCGGCGTTCAGGTCCTCCATCTGGGTTCTGAGCTGTTCGTGGCGTTGCAGCTGTTCGGAACAGGCCGTGTCCAGGGGAGCCTGAAGCCCGGCGAGTTCGACGGAAAGGGCTTCCTGTTCGGCGAGCTTCCGTTGTTTTTCGGCCGAGGTGAGCCCGAGGCGTTCGATGGAAAGGCGGAGGCTTTTCTGCTTTTCCCGGTGCTGGAGCAGCAGCTTTTCATGGTCGTGCACGACGCTGTTGATGCTGTTCAGCTCCTTCTGGGCTTCCGCAAGTCGCTGTTCAAGATTCAACTGACGGAGCTCGGACTCCTGGTGGGTGCTGTCGAGTGTGGCGATCTGTGCCGCAAGTTCATGGCTCTGGCGCTCCTCGGCGGCGACCGAGTCGAGCAGCGGGCGGAGTTTGCCGTGCAGTTCGCCCATGCCGATGCCGGACAGCTCGAGATCAAGCGACCGCAGCTCTTCACGGATCTCCTTGAGGCGCTCGGCCTTTTTAACCTGCAGCTTCAGGGAGCGCACCTTTTTTTCGACCTCGGCGAGCACGTCATCGACCCTCGACAGGTCCCGGCTCGCGCTCTCGAGCTGTCGGAAGGTCTGCTTGCGCCGCTGTTTGTAACGGGTGATGCCTGCCGCCTCCTCGAACAGCTTCATCCGCTCCTCGCTCTTGTTGCTGATGATCTCTTCGATCATCTTGAGCTCGATCACCGAATAGGCATCGCTCCCCATGCCCGTGTCGGCGAACAGGTCCAGGATATCCTTCAGGCGGCAAGGCACCTGGTTCAGCAGGTAGTCGCTGTCGCCGCTGCGGTACAGTCTTCTCGTCACCGTGACCTCGGTGTATTCGGTCGGCAGGACGTTGCGGGTGTTCTGAATGGTGATGGAGACTTCGGTGAAGCTCAGGGGCTTGAGGCTCTTGGTGCCGTTGAAGATGATGTTCTCCATCTTCGGGGAGCGCAGCAGCTGCGATTTCTGTTCACCGAGAACCCAGCGGATGGCGTCGACGACGTTGGTTTTTCCGCAGCCGTTCGGACCGACGATGGCCGTCAGCCCCTTGTCGAAAGAGATCCTGACCCTGTGGGCGAAACTTTTGAAGCCAAAGAGCTCGATTTTCGACAGATACATGAGAACAGTGAATTTTCAGTCGGAGGTTCGGCGCTGGTGCACCTTTCCATGCGGTGTCCGATTCGATCACGACCTTTTCCGAAGGTGCACGAAATTTAACAAAAAAACAGGTACATGGCGTAACTCTTTCGGTTCGCTACGGCGAGGCGCAGGCGCTCCGCAGCGCGAGCACCACCGAGCAGGCCTGTACGGCCGCTTCGACGTCGTGCACCCGCAGGATGTCCGCGCCGTTCAGGAGCGCGATCGTGTTCGCGCAGGTGGTCGCGTCGAGTCTTCCGGAGGGGGGCGGGATCTCCTGGTCTCCTCTGCGGATGGCATGGCCGAGGAACGATTTTCTTGAAACGCCGGCCAGCACCGGGCACCCGAGGGCGTGGAGTTCGTCGAGCCGGCCGAGCAGCCTGAAATTCTCTTCGACGCTCTTTCCGAACCCGATGCCCGGGTCCGTGACGATCGCTTCGACTCCGTGGTTTCGTGCGATCTCGATCGACTGGCCCAGGAATTCGAGCACGTCGGCCACGATCTCCTTTCCGCTGCTCCGGGTATCGTGGCTCCACCGCATGCCGGCGGGTCTGACGGCGCTGTGCATCAGCACGGCTCCGCAGCGGTTTCGGCCGCAGACCCTGGCCATCTGCGCGTCGAACGTGAATCCTGAAATGTCGTTGACGATGTTCGCGCCGGCGCCGATGGCCGCTTCAGCCACCTCCGACTTCCAGGTGTCGATCGAGATCAGCACCTCCGAACGGCTGCGCAGCAGCGCGATGAACGGGGCGGTTCGCCCGATCTCCGTCTCCACGCTGACCGGCGCTGCGCCGGGCCGGGTCGATTCTCCGCCGACATCGATGATCCCCGCGCCCGCGGCGACCATCGCCAGAGCGCTCTCGAGCGCCCTGCCGATATCGACGGACGACCCTGCGCCGCCGAAACGTCCGCCGTCGAAAAACGAATCAGGAGTCAGGTTGACGATGCCCATGACCGCCGGCTTGGCCATGAGGTCAAGGGTCTTTCCGGCGCAATCCAGCCTCCAGGCGGCCCGTTCGTGAACTTGTTCGCTCATGGGTATACGCGGGGTCAGGTGATTCCGAATGGCACGGGCGTGAATGTCAGGACGAAGATGGCGATGCAAAGCCATCCGGCCAGGCGCCGTTTGCCTGAAATTTCACGATGGTGCGTCACCTGCGGGTGCCTGATTCCGACGAACCTCAGGAGAATGAAGGCCCAGATGATCCAGCCTGGCCACGACCACTCCTGAAGGAGCTGGGGCAGGGGAATGGCCATGCCGGGAGCGAGCAGGACAATCGTCGAGTGGGCGAACGCGGGAAGCCCCGCTATGGTGATCAGGCAGAGGAAGATGCGCGCGGTCACGTCGTGCCCTTTACGTCCGAACATGGCGTAGACGACATGCCCGCCGTCGAGCTGGCCAACCGGCAGAAGGTTGAGCGCGGTCACGAAACACCCGAGCCATCCGGCGAACAGGTAGGGGTAGTGATAGAGCTCGGTCATCGGCGGCAATCCTTCCGGATCGATGACGAGCTCAAGCAGGACGAACAGCAGGTTCTTGCCGAGATACAGGGTGCCCGGCGGCGCGGTGGCAGGTATTCCCCCGGAAACAAGGTATTCCGGATGCATGCCATAGATGTACCCTTCGGGCGGCAGGTTCAGGAATCCGTAAAGCAACACGCCGAAGGCGACGATGAAACCCGCGAGCGGTCCTGATGCACCGGTGTCGAGCAGGCTATCGGTATCCGGAATCGGCTCCCGGATGGTGATGACCGCCCCCAAGGTGCCGATGCTCATCAGGAAGGGCAGGGGAGGAAATGGAATGTAGAAGGGCAGGGTCGCCCTGATCCGGTGCATGACGGTCGAGAAGTAATGTCCGAATTCGTGCACGGTGAGGAATGCGAGCAGCGGCAATGAGAACGGAAGGCCGCCGTTCAGGCTCTCCAGGAAACCGATCATGCCCGGTCGAGCTGGCGGTATGCCGATCCATATGGTGCCGGCCCAGGTGGTGCAGAAAAGGGTCGCCAGGAACAGGATGAGATGCAGGGCGTAGTTGGAGCCTTTGCCGGTTTGGCGGGCATTGAAGTCTGAAGGGAGATTTTCCATGGTCAGGTTCCGCGGAAAGAGCGCGCCGGCAAGGTGGTCTCGTCGCCGTAACGTGCACGGCGAGCGCATGCCGGGTCTTCATCGAGGGTGAAGGCCCGGCAGCGGGTGCTCAAGGGAGTTATTGCTTCTCCTTTTTTTCTTCGAGTTTCTTTTCGCCGAAGGTGGCGGCGAGTCCGTTGGCCAGCTCCTCCTTCTCGGCTGGGGTCAGCTTGGCCTCCGGATGCGCAGGCAGGTAGAACCATGGTGGCATTTTCCCTTTCCTGGTCTCCTCGGCTGCTTCGTCTCCTTCGTTCTTGCCTTCCCGTCCCCATTCCGAGACGTTGAACTTGGCCCTGCCGATATTCACGTCGATCTGCAGAAGCCAGGAGATCGGTGCAACGTTGCTGTACCATGGCCAGACCGTTTCATTGGAGTGGCAATCCTTGCAGGCGCGGTTGAACAGCTCTTCGGTACGTGGAGTGTTCCATTGAGGTGTACCGACGACCGGCGGGTTGTTGTGGTTACGTCCGAATGGCACCAGCTGGATGAGAATGAGAACGACAGCGGCCACGACGAGTGCTTTGCCCGGTTTCATAGACACGCTCTCCTTTGATTGATTTCGTTAAACTGAAAATCTGTACGGAAAGATAACCGTTAAACCGCAATCACCCAACAACGGTTCCGGTCTTCAGGATTCTTGAGCCAGGAAGCCGACCTGCAGCATGGTCATCGGCCATGAGCAGGAGACTCGATGGTGGTTTCTGCCCGTTGCGATCCCGGCGACGATGTCGAGCTCGATTTCGCTGTAAAACTTCCTGGCAGAGGTGAGGCCGTCCTTCGTGAATGCTTCGTTGCCCTGCAGGCTCGCCACGAGCGGCACGCCGGCAAGCAGGAGCAGGCTGCGGTGCCCGTCGATCCCGATGAACGCCGCGGCCCCGTGCTCTTCCGATCTCCTGATCATCAGGGCGAGTTGGCCAGGGGTGAAATGGTGCAGGCTCTGCGACATGACCACCAGGTCGAAGGTGTTCCTGTCGATTCCTTCGAAATCGAAAGCGTTCATCACCCTGAAGCTGACCGGCAGGTCGCAGGTTTCGGCCGCGAGGTTGCCTGCGGTGACCGTTTCCGGCACGATGTCCGAAGCGGTGACGAGGAGATCGATCTTCCGGTCCCGCGCGTGCCGGGCCAGTGCGAACGCCAGGCCTCCGGAGCCGGCGGCAAGTTCGAGCACCCTCAGCGGGCCGGATTTCATCCGGGAGAGTTCCCGGATGACGGGCACGAGCAGGTCAATCTGGTGCCGGTAGGCCAGGCTCATCTCGTTCATCCGGTCAAGCGCCCTGAGCAGTTCCAGTTTTTCCTTCCCGCTCGTCGAAGTTTCGTCCATATGTTCCCGCTCATGGGTTCGAATGGCCCGGTCGAAGCGTTCGATCATGAGAAAACCGGGACCAAGCGATTCGGCCGCGGCAAGCCGTTCGTCCATGAACCGTTGCATGAAGCCGTCGACGACGGTTTCGAGCTCGTCGATGCCGATGTTCAGTGGAGGAGAGTCACCTCTGGAGCGCATGCTGTCGAGGGCCTGGTAACCGGCGGTTCTGAGCTGGAGCATGGTCGTTTCTGTCTCGCCCTGAAGCTGGATGGGCTTGATGAAGGAGGCTGTCCATCAATATACATTCTGCATCCTGTTTCGCGAAACCTGACCGGGATTGCCGGTTTCCGGTTTTTTTCCGGCCACGGGAATTTTATCGAACCGTTTTGCATTTTGATTAACTGATACTAAATTAGTATCAGTAAAACACGCCTATGAAAGTTCTGAACAAACATACCGATTACGCCGTGCGGGCCCTGATCGCCCTTGGCATGAAACCAGGCAGCCGCGTATCGGCGCGGACGATTTCCGAAGCACAGTCGATTCCCTACCAGTTCCTTCGGCGGATACTGCAGGAGCTTATCAGGAGCGGGCTGATCTCCTCGAAAGAGGGTGCGGGCGGCGGAGTAGCGCTTGCCAGAGAGCCCGACGACATCAGGGTCAGTGACGTGATCGGGATTTTCCAGGGCAGCGTGCAGGTCTCCGAGTGCATGTTCCGCAAGCAGATCTGTTCCAACAGGTCGAATTGCGTGCTTCGCCACGAGATCATGCGTATTGAGCGGATGGTGAACGAAGAGTTCGGAAAAGTGACCATCGGCAAGCTTGTCGCCGACCTGAAGATGGTCGAGGGGCTTTCAGCAGCGAATC
>JAAXXR010000082.1 GCA_013334335.1 Chlorobiaceae bacterium | reverse complement strand
TCTTCCCACTGTTTCTTCGTCTGGATTCGCCCGGCACCACGCTGGTCGCCATGGTTGCGCATGTGACGATCATCAGCTTTCTCTACCAGATCAGCCTGGTTTTTGTGGGCAATGCTGTGGCGCGTCGGCTGCAGTCAAAGCCGTTGGTGCGCAGGATCGCGTCCAGGCTTGCGGGCTTTGCCCTCATCGGTTTTAGTATCAGGCTTGCAACCAGCAACTGATAGCACCTTCGCGAAGGGATAGGGGGCGTTGAACGGTAAGCGAAAGCGTAGTGGCTGAAGACTGATGGTCAACCGGTGGTGAAAACCAACGCGGTCATTCGCCTTTCTTGATTAATATGACAATAAATGATAGTGATGCGTGCTGAATTTGTAAATTTCCAAATGAGGCTGGGTCAAATTCGGTAAAGCCTGTTGGTGATGCTGAACAACGCTCCCAGTCTTTTATCTGTCCCCCCCGATCTCAAACCGTTAAGTTTAAAACAAGGAGCCCCCATGCTTGTTTACTCCCTTTCCCCATGCATCACGACGAGCAAGGTCGAAGAGTCCCGTGATTTCTATGTCAAGTACTTTGGCGCAAAGGTCACTTTCGATTGTGGCTGGTATGTCAATCTTGAATTTGGCCAGGGTTCGTCTCTTCAGTTCATGGCACCTCAACCCAACCAGCCGCTGTGCAATCCCGCTGGTTTGACCTACAACTTCTGCGTTTCGGATGTCGATGCCGAGTTCGAGTCTCTCACGGGAGCCGGTTTGGTTGCCATCATGGCTATGGAAGACCATCCCTGGGGAGATCGCGGCTTTGCCGTTCAGGACCCCAACGGTATTGTCCTCTACATCTTCTCCGTTCGCGAACCAAGTCCTGAGTTCCAGCAATACTACAAGTCCTGATTTCAGGTTCGTCGTTCGCATCTCAAGACTACTCGAAGAGCCCGGGATCGTGAAGACATTCCTCTTCCCGATCCTGGGCTCTTCAGGCTTGAGCCCCACCTTCCGGTGAGTGCTCCACGCTTTTGCCGGTCTTGATCCCCAGAGTTCAGGTTGAGCCTGTTTTGCACCAACGAAGCAGCAGCCATGCTTCGACCACCTCCTTGCGGAAAGAACATTGTTCAGTCCATGGCCGCGGGCAGGTGTCTTTTGTTTCGGAATTGTAAAATCTGTAACTTTTTTTTCAAGCTCTCTGTTGTTCGCCTCACCTTCTCTCGGATCAACCCTGGAATCCGGGTTTCAGTACATCAGTTTATCAGTACTTCATCGGTTAGCCGATGAACCAGTAGTGGACCTCATGCACGACGCAGTATCTCTTTGTGTTTACTAAGTCACGATATTAACAATTGTTAAACAAGGATGACCCATGGCACCAATCAGTCGCAGACAGTTCTTGCAGGGTTCTTCTGCAAGCATGGCGTTGGCTCTTTTCGGCCTGTCCGGAAGAGTAGATGCCGCAACAGGGAAGCGGTACCCATCGATGAAAATCGGCAACATCCGGGATCTGAAGGCGGGTGAACCGCTTCAGTTCAACTATCCGGACGAAGCTTCGCCGTGTACCATGGTCATGTTGAATCGTGAATCGATCGGCGGTATCGGCTCTGCGAAGAATGTCGTGGCTTTCTCGTCGCTCTGTCCTCACATGGGCTGTCCGCTGAATTACAGCAACGAACGTTTCGTCTGCGGATGCCACTACTCCATGTTTGACGCAGCAAAGAACGGGCAGACTTATCAGGGCCTGTCCTCACAATGGCTGGCCCAGCTTGTCCTCAGGCTCGATGTCGCCAGCGGCAACATTTATGCCGAGGGAATCGAAGGGCTCGTGTACGGAAGAATCAGCAACCTTAAAGTCAGCTAAGGAGATACCCCTATGTCACTGTACACCAGAAAAGACAGCCTCCCGATTCCTCCGAAGACTGCCGAGCGCTATACGACCGTCTGTCAGTACTGCAGCGCCGGTTGTGGATATAATGTCTACGTGTGGCCTGTCGGCAAAAACGGCTCAGCCAGGAACAACGCGTTTGGCCTCGACCTCTCGACCCAGTCCCCGATGCTTTCCGGCCACTCGTACACGGAGACCATGCACAACGTCATCACCCGCAAAGACGGCATCAAGTACAATCTGGCGATCGTTCCTGCCAAGGAGTCCCGAATCAACAAGGGCGACTATTCGATCCGTGGCGGGACCAACGCCATCGCAGCCTGGTCGGACACCGGCTATACCAGGAAGCGTCTCAAGCACCCGTTGCTGAAGAAGGGTGACTCGTTCGCTGCTATTTCCTGGGCTGACGCCACCGAGATCATCGCGACGCTCATCAAGAGTTCGATCGACAAGTACGGTGCCGACAGCATCGCCATGAAATTCTATGATCATGGCAGTTCAGGTCTCGGTTTTGAAGACAACTGGGCGGCCGGCAAACTCTTCCTGAGTGGCATCAAGACCAACTATCTCTCCATTCACAACCGCCCGGCCTACAACTCGGAAGTCTGGGGATCGAGGGAGCGCGGCCTGCATGAACTCAACTACGATGTCGACGACGCCCGCCTCGCCGATACGGTCGTGCTCTGGGGTGCGAATGCCTATGAAGCCGCGACGATCCTATATACCGAGCACATCATGCCCAATCTGCAGGGAGCTTCGGTATCGGAGAAACAGAAAGCTTTCGATGCCGGCGAACCTGTCGCCGAAGGATACCTGATCGTCATCGATCCGAGGAAAAACGCCTCGGTGACCGTCGCCGAGGCGATAGCCAGGGAACGCGTACTCCACATCCGGCCGAACCTCGGCACCGACTGGATTCTTGCCAACGCCATCGCCAGGATCGTCTGGGAAAAGGGCTGGTACGACAAGGCGTTTCTTGAAAAACGCACCGACATGAAAACCTTCGAGGAGTACAAGGCCAAATCGCTGCAGATTGGCAAATCCCTCGACAGTGTGCTTTCCGAAGCAGAAAAGATCACTGGAGTGAGCCGGAAAGAGATGGAACAGGCCGCCGAATGGATCGCAAAGCCGAAAAACGGCGGATTCAAACGCAGGACACTGACCATCTACGAAAAAGGCATTATCTGGAACATGAAGAACTATGACCAGGTGGCGGCTATCGCGCAGCTCAATGTGCTGACATCGAACGTGGGCAGACCGGGCACCGGATGCGGTCGTGAAGGCGGACACCAGGAGGGCTACGTCAGACCACCCGCACCGACCCCAGGCTCGATCTATGCTGGAGGACCGCCGAGAAATGTCGACAAATACCTGACCGGCGGTGGCGGCAAGATCTACTGGGTGGGAGCGACCGATCCCTATCTGTCGACCCCGAACAGCCAGTTCTTCAAAAAGATCCTGAAAAAGAGAAGTGCGACCCTGCTTGACCACATCGATGACGGCGGCGTGCCTTCTGATCCGAAAGAGCTTGTCAGGCGGGTGCTCGACGCCTTCGAAAAGACCGACGGGCTCTTCATGATCGTGCAGGACATCTACATGACCCATACCGGCAACGACGCCATGCTGATCCTTCCGGCAGCCGGTTGGGGCGAAGCCGCAGACACCTCGGTCAATTGCCACAGCCGCCTCCTCAGGATATACGACAAGTTCATGGACGGTCCCGGGGAATCATTGCCGGACTGGAAAATCCTGTCGATGGTCGGCATGAAGCTCAGGGAGCTCTATACGGCTGCAGGGAACAAGGAGATGGCTGACCGGTTCGGAGAGATGGACTGGAAATCGGATGAAGAGGTGTTTCTTGCAGGGTCGCATGAGTTCGGTGATAACAGGGTTCCCGAAACCGAAGAGGCAAGGCTTTCGGCGGAATGCTACAAGGGGGTGACGCACCAGATCCTGAGAAAGCTCGGAAACACCGGGATCCAGACGCCAGTCCGCGTCGATCCGGCCTCCGGAAAACTGGTTGGCACCAAGCGGCGCTTCACGCACAGTTTTGGGACCAAGGACGGCTTGTTCAAATGGTACGGTACTGACCCCTGGCAAGGGTATCCGGCGGAAGTTGCCAAGTATGTCAATAACCCCAACTATCCGTTCTGGTTTACGACGGGCCGATCCCAGCTGGTCTGGCAGACCATGTACCATGATCGGCATCTGCCGGAAAAATCCTTTGCATTGCCGCTTCCCTACATCGAGGTGAACCCTGAAGATGCAACACGTCTCGCGATCAAGAGCGGGGATATGGTCGAAGTGTATAACGAGGAGGGGACGAGCGTTGCGCTCGTTTACGTCAACGACGCCTGCAAGCCCGGACTCGTTTTCGGAATCATGTATCACGCGAAGGGCAGCCTGAACAACGTGGTCTCCTCCTATACGGACCCCAAAACCACCATTCCGTGGTACAAAGGGACCAAGGTCGCGATCAGGCCTTACCGGGGCACCCCTGACGAAGCGATCAGGACGGCCAGCCTCCTGGCGAACAATGACGTGACCATGTAAACGAGCAAGTTCTTGCATCACGTGACCATGGCGCCGGTCTTCAGATGAAAGGCCGGCGCCATTTTTTTCTGTCCTGGTACGAAGGGTCGAGAACCTGAGGGGCGCGATGGAGAACACTCCCGAAACAAACCAGAGCATGCCGGCAATGGGCTCCGTATTCAGTCTCCGATTTCCGAAAGGGGAAACGGGGACGCGTTGTCCCGTGCGAGTAAACGTATGTTATTGGAGACAGGCAAGGTGGTTCAGGTGCATGACGGTCAGACACCAGGAAACGCGTACGTCGGGCTGATCGATACTGGTTTGATTGTGCAAGAAGCGGCTTCAGCTATGTAGCTGAGGCCGCCTCTTGTTTTCCAGCCCGATCGATCAGGGGCCTGTTTTTGCGGCACAGCTCAGGTGAGCTCGAAGCGGTCAAGGTTCATGACTTTGTTCCACGCGGCAACGAAATCGTGCACGAACTTCTCCTGGGCACCATCGCTTCCGTAGACTTCGGCTATGGCCCGCAGTCGGGAATTCGACCCGAAGACAAGGTCTACACGGGTTGCCGTCCATTTCAGCTCGCCCGTGCTCCGCTTGCGGCCCTCGAACAGCTCCTCATCGTCAGAAACCGTTGTCCACGTGGTATCCATATCGAGAAGGTTGACGAAAAAGTCGTTCGTCAGAAGTCCGGGCCTCCGGGTGAACACCCCGTGAGCCGACTGCCCGAAATTGGTGCCCAGCACCCGCATTCCGCCAACCAGAACCGTCATCTCCGGCGCGGTCAACTTCAGCAACTGTGCACGGTCAACGAGTATCTCTTCCGGCGTAACACTGAACCTGGCTTTCTGGTAGTTACGGAACCCGTCGGCAACCGGCTCGAGTACCGCGAACGATTCAACATCGGTCTGTGCCGGTGAAGCATCGGTGCGTCCCGGAGTGAACGGTACGATGACAGCTGAACCGGCATCGCTTGCGGCCTTTTCAATGCCTGCGCATCCGCCAAGGACAATGAGGTCGGCCAGGGAAATCTTTTTACCGCCCTCTGCACTGCTGTTGAACTCTTCCCTGATACCTTCCAGCACGCCGATTACCTTTTCCAGCTGCCGGGGGTGGTTGACCTCCCACTCCCTCTGTGGCAGGAGTCTGATTCGCGCACCGTTGGCGCCACCGCGTTTGTCGGACCCGCGAAACGTCGACGCCGATGCCCATGCGGTCGACACCAGTTCAGGTATCGAAAGCCCGGACTCCAGTATCTTCGTCTTCAGTCTGGCGATATCATGCCCGTTGACCAGTTCATGATCTACCGCCGGAAGGGGATCCTGCCAGATCAGCT
>JAAXXR010000024.1 GCA_013334335.1 Chlorobiaceae bacterium | reverse complement strand
GGGGTATGGCCGTACTCGGGATGCCCCGGTGTCCTGCTGCCGAGCTGGCGGAAGGACTTGAGATCCTCCATGTCGAGCCCGTATCCGCAGAGGTGGAGGAGCGCATACAGCAGCGCAGATCCGTGGCCCGCGGAAAGCACGAACCGGTCCCGGTTCGGCCACGAGGGGTTTTCAGGATTGTGGCGCATGACTTTCGTAAAGAGCGTATAGGCCATCGGCGCCGCGCCAAGCGGCAGGCCGGGATGGCCTGAACGTGCCGTTTCGACCATGTCGACGGCCAGAAGCCTGACGGTCGTGATCGCTTCCGAATCGATGATGCCGGCGGTGCAGGACATGTGGTTTCTCCTGTTATCGGTTCATTGCCCTTCCGTAGTCCATGAATCAAGTATACATTCCGGGTTGCTCTCCGGCAATGACGGAGTTTTGGGGATTGCCCCGGAGGTAGCTACTTTAATGCATGGCAGGTCAACCGGCCTGCGCTTGCTGTTTTACGCAAAAACCGATCCCGCTCGTCCATGCCTCTTTTCGACGGTTACGGGGTGCTTGTTGGCACACTCTTCAGCTTTACCTGCGATGCAGGCCACGCCAGAGGGCGCTATTTTCACTGTACGTTGAGGATCAGGACCCCGAAAGGACTCTACCGCTGTCCTGTCGACCTTGACAGCAAGGAGCAGAAAAACGGCATCGAATGGAAAATCGTCGAGCTCGGCGAGGCTTCCGGCCATGCGCTTGCTGCACTTGGCGATGGCTGGCACCTGCTTGATCCGACTCCCGAGTCGGGTGCGCTCGATTACTGTCGCTCACCGGAACTCAGCGCATCAGATGGCTGGCGGCAGGGTTCCGGGCGGAGCGCATTCCGGGAGCTTGAGGTGTTGCTGCGGCAGGGATGGCGATTTTTCATTTTCGGAGAACACTTCAGGATCGGGCGCGGCGTGCACAACATCCACCAGAATCAGGGAGACCCGGTGACGAGCCGCTGGGCTGCGGAGAACGGCCCCTGGCAGGATGGCGGCGTCATGGTCGAACGGCGCGATGGCACCATGGCGGCATTCCTTTGCAGGTTCAGGAGCCAGCTGGGGTGTGCTGCTGCTGGAGATGGAAGCGTCACTCTGCGGGGGTTTCCGGCGACATGAGCATGCCCCAGAGGCCGTTGTAGGGGTGGATACTGTTGGTCGCCCCGTTTGCATCGACCATGTTGCGTCCATCGGCATGCCATCGGAAAATCCCTCCCCTGAGGTTCCGGAGATCCTCGATGCCCATATCCCGGAACGAATCGCGCAGCCGCTCCAGCAAAACGGCGCTCCGTTCCCCGATCGAACAGTAGGCGACCACCGTTTTCCCGCGGTACCCTTCGGGCAAGCGCTCCCGTAACTGATCCGCCCCGGTGGAGGGGCTGAGCTGCAGGGCGTTTTCGAGATGGCTCATCAGGTACTCTTCCGGTTCCCGCACATCCAGAAGGAGCAGTTTTCCCTGAGGCGCCTCCTTCATCAGCGCCTCGAGCCGTTCGCCAGGCAGCGACGGCACGCCGTGCATCATGTCGATGAGCGTTTCAGCCGCAGAAAGTCTCGCGGCAGGACCGAACAGTTTCGACAGCATCATCAACTCCGTTGTTGTATTATTGCTTCTCCTGATATACTTTAAAACGCAAACGGGAGATCTCCGGCACTGGTGCCGGGTGTACTTCCCAATGACTCTACCTTTCCAACGCGTTCCGAGTTCCGGGCGCTTACAAGTTGAACCCATGGCAGCATTCGATTTTGGTCGCAAACTGGATTCCGTCACCCTCGACACCCTTCTCGGCAGGGAGTACCAGCTTGATCCAGGTTCGGCGCTTCGGGAGGGCCTGGCGATGTTCAAGGCGCATGTCGGGGAGTTTACCGGTTTCACCCTGATTCTTTTTCTCGTGTCCGCACTTTCGTCGCGCTTGTCTGGCGGCGGTTCGCTGATCATCTCGGTTGTGGTTGCGCCGCTCCATGCCGGTATTCTTATTGCGGCATTCAGGATTCATGCCGGCCGCGAGTTCCGCTTCAATGATCTGTTTGCCGGTTTCGGATATTTCCTGCCCTTGGTGCTCACCGGGTTGGCGTCAGGCCTTATCGTTGCGACGGGCATGGTGCTCCTGATCATTCCGGGGATCTATTTACTTGTCTCGTATCTTTTCGCCACAGCTTTCGTTGTCGATTTCGGCATGGAGTTCTGGCAGGCAATGGAGACCAGTCGCAAGATCGTTTCAAAACACTGGTTCCAGGTATTCGGGTTCCTTCTCCTGCTGGTTTTCATCAATCTGCTCGGCTTCCTGGCCCTGGGTATCGGTCTCCTGGTGACCATTCCCGTGACCTCGTGTGCGACAGCTGTCGCATACAGGAGCATGGTCGGCGAACACGAAGGCGAGTGGTGAATCAAATTGCACAGTTCATGAAAGCATCTCCTGTTGTTCTCCTTGTCGTCGGCTTCCTCTCGTTCATGCCGTCGCTGCATGCCGCCGAAGAGGGGATCTCCGTCACCGCTTCCGGCACCGTGCAGGTCAAGCCGGATACGGGCATGTTCGATGTGGTGGTGCAGTCGACCGAAAAGGATGCCGCCAGGGCTGCAGCCAGGACGGCCGAGTCCGTTACGCTCCTGCAGAGCTCCCTTCGTTCGGCAGGTATCCCCGTGGCAGATTCGCCTTCGTCAGGGTATTCGGTGCGGCCGGTGTGGGCCTGGGAGCAGTCTTCCGGCAGAAACCTCCTCAAGGGGTATGTCGCCCGGCATGTCGTGCGGGTGACTGTTCGCGACCTGAGGCTTGCCGGTGCAGCGGTCGATGCTGCGGTCCGGTCCGGAGCCGGAGAGGTTGGTGACGTCCGTTTTGTTTCGTCACGGTACGATGCACTCAGGAGGGCGGCGCTCGAGCTGGCCGTGCGGAATGCCCGCGAGGATGCCGGCGTGATGGCCAGGGCCGCCGGCGGGAGTCTCGGAGCCCTCGTCGAACTGACATCAGACGAGCCGCAGCGGTCGCCGCGTTTCCAGATGGAAGAGGCAACGTTGATGAAAGCCGCACCCGGAGCCCCGCAGACCGAAATCACACCCGGCGACCAGGAGATATCGGTTTCCGTGCACTCGAGGTGGAGGTTCTCCCCGCACACCGCGAAATGATGGCTCTCGCCCTGCGCCACCGGATGAAATTTTGCCTCTTGAAAAAAAGGGTTATCTTAACTGAATTTCCTGAATGGACAGCCGACAGCCCCGGTCACGAAGACCGTCTGGCTGGAGATGGTTCCGGTGCAGGCCTCTCGGGCCTTCACGGTAGCCAGAGGAGGGGTTGATCCGGTCGCTCGGACTGGTCAATTTCCTGCCCATGTCTTCGGCTTATACGCAAAACGAGGAGGATGAGTATGCATAGAGCAGTATCCGGGCTCTTGTTGTTTTTGTTTATGTTTCTGACCTCACCGGTGCCGAGCCGGTCATATACCTTACCCGATTTTTCCGAGAGAAAACAGATCTCTTTTTTAATGAAGTCTTCAGGACTCATTCGCGAGATCAATCCTGAGGCGCTCAACCTCGCCCTCCGTGGTTATTTCAATCTCAAGAGCCAGGGCCTGCTCAAAAGGGAGGGCATCCTGACCCTTATCGACTTCGACAAGCCTTCAGACAGCGAACGCCTCTATGTGATCGACGTCGACAACGGCACGGTACTTCATTCTTCGCTCGTGGCTCATGGAAGAGGCAGTGGCGATGTCGTGGCGACCAGGTTTTCGAACATTCCAGGATCGAATGAGAGCAGCCTCGGGTTTTACCTCACGGATATGACCTATCTCGGACGAAACGGTTACTCCCTGGTCCTGAAAGGGCTCGATCCCGGCATCAACGACAATGCCGAAATGCGCAGCATCGTGATCCACGGAGCGGAATATGTATCCCAGGAGTACATTCGGAGGAATGGCCGCCTTGGCAGAAGCCAGGGGTGTCCCGCCCTGTCGTTTGACAACTGCCAGCAGGTGATCGACATGATCAAGGAGGGCACCTGCCTTTTCATTTACCATAATGCCAAAGATTACGCTTCAAGGTCAGGCGTTCTCAACCCTGCGACAGCTCTCAGGGTTGTCGATCAGGAGAGACCGTCATGATCACTAACCCTTCAATCTTCCGATAATCCGTCAATGTCCCCTTTCGCGCTGCTGTGGTTTGCCGTTCTTCCCGTGATGCACCCTTCGTCATCCGCTTCGATCAACGGCAGTGGCCAGTCACAGGAGTACACTCCTTCCGCCACGGCGACCAATGCATATATCAGGGAGTACCTCGGTCGTCTCGACCGGTTGAGCCTGAAGCAAACAGGTCCTGACCGTGCATCGATCATCATGCATATGCGCCGGTTCTATGCGGCGCTCGGCAACCGTCCTGCCTGGACCAACCGCCAGGCAGTCGCGCGTCTGATCGAGGTGATCGAAGATTCTGCGAACGACGGCCTGGTCGTTTCCGACTATCATCTCGACGAGATCCGCAATTATTACACGAACCCTCCGGCGTCACCCGACCTGATGGCCAGGGCTGACATCCTGATGACCGACGCGGTCTTCACCCTGATGTCGCATATGCGTTCGGGCAAGGTGTATGCGCGTTCGATCGAGTCCGACTGGAACATCGCGCCGCCCCTACCGGGTCAGGATTACGACCGCACGCTCATGTCCGCGGTCATGGGCAGCAAATTTCCCGAGATCATCCAGTCGCTCAGGCCAGCCTCTTCCGAGTATTCGCAGCTGCGCAAGGGGCTTATTCGCATGCGGGAGATCGCAGCCGCAGGAGGATGGGAGAGCGTGCCATCAGGTCCCGCGATCGACAAGGTCGGCGTCGCCGACCAGAGGATTCCCGCGATCCGCAGGCGTCTTGAAGTAACTGGCGATGTTGCCCGACTGCCGGTCGTTCAGGAAGCGGCAGCGCAGAAAGAGGAGGAGAAGGAGCACAAGGAACCGTCGAAACGGCGGACAGGAAAAAAGGACGATACGTCATCGGGCGCAGATTCCCTGGCGATCGCGGACACGCTCAGGAGCATCCCTGTGAATCCGGATGAGCTCTATACTGCTGAGCTGTTCGAAGCGGTGGTGGCGTTCCAGAAGCGGCATGGCCTGAATCCGGACGGAGTCATCGGCAACGAGACCATCAAGGCGATGAATGTTCCGGTCGGGCAGCGTATCGACCAGATCCGGATAAATCTTGAGCGTTACCGCTGGTTCCTGAACAGCAGGGGTGCAAACTACGTGATGGTCAACATTCCGGGATTTTCGGTCGAGCTTGTCCAGAATGGCCTTCGCCGCTGGAACTCGCGGGTCATCGTCGGCACGCCGGACAACAAGACACCGGTATTCCGGGCCGAGATGCAGTATATCATCGTCAATCCCCAGTGGGTCATCCCACCGGGAATCCTGACCAAGGAGGCGATACCGGCCATCATCAGGGACCGCTCGTACTTGCAGAGGAAACGGCTTGCCGTTGTTGATGAAAACGGCCAGAGGCTGAGCCCGGCGTCTGTCGACTGGTCCAGTTATTCAGGAGGCAGCTTTCCCTACCGGCTGGTCCAGGCATCCGGTGACGACGGTTCTCTCGGAAGGATCAAATTCATGCTTCCGAACAAGTTCATGGTCTACATGCACGACACTCCCTCCAAGGATCTGTTCGGGAGAAGCCGGCGCGCGTTCAGTCATGGCTGCGTCAGGGTGGAGAATCCGATTGATCTTGCCGAAGTGGTGCTTCAGGACTCAGTCAAATGGAACAGGAAAAAGATCCAGGCGGCGATTGATGCGAGAAAGACCCGTTCGATCGATCTGCCCAGGAACTTCCCGGTCTACATCATGTACCAGACGGCATTTTCGGAAGGTGACCAGTTGCAGTTACGTCCGGATGTCTACGACCGGGACTCGAGGCTTCTCAAGGTTCTCGACAGCCAGGCCAGCAGCAGGTTTGTCGATTCCGCAACTCGCTGACGCGCCCCTGCGCGCGCCAGCGGTGCCGACTCCCTGGATGACTGACATACAGGTCAAGAGCTGTCTTCCGTTCCGGTCTCATGCATAACCCGTAAACGTCACCCGAATGTCATTCAACGTCACCATCTCAGTTTCACGCAGTTTTGATACTCCTGCACTGCCAGGGAACGTATTCGAACTGCTTGCCGATGTGCCGCGTTCCGCATCGCATTTTCCTGATGTCGAAAAGATAGCGGATCTCGGTGGCAACGTCTTTCACTGGACCATGGAAAAGATCGGTATTGGAGACTACACGTTACAGCAGACCATCTATGCCTGCACCTACCGGAGCGATCGGGATGAAATGCGGGTGGACTGGACCCCTGTGGCGGGAGTCGGCAATGCGCTGGTCGAGGGCAACTGGAGACTGTTTCCGTCCGCAGCTGGCACAAGGGTGCAGTTTGAGACCAGGGGGCAGCTCCAGGTCGATCTGCCCGGCTTCCTGCAGTTCCTGCTCTCCCCGCTGATCGAAATGGCCTTTGCCCAGAAGATCGACCGCTATATCGCGAATCTCTCCGAAACACTCCGAAAACTCTGAACCCTGGCGAAGCTCGCTCCAGCAGGTTCCTGCAGCGGGCAGTTACGGTCGCTGCAGCAGGGCGGGTACCTCATTCTTGAACGAGGCCATGTCCCGGTATGCTCTCGGACCGTAGTTCATGTGTTTTCCATCCCGGGTCCATTCACCGAGGAACGTTATCAACCCCTGTCCACCGGTATTGCCACCCGATTCAAGTGTGAGATACCGGAACGCACTGCCCTGCCTGACCAGGATGGCGTGGAAGCAGGCCGGTTCAACAAGGGGGTCTGGAAACGAGATGAGCACCATGTCGACTGCGGGTTGGTGGTCGCGGGAGATGGTGATGCCGTCGGCGTAAGCGCTCCCCATACCAGACAGCACCATGGTATGGAAGGTTTCGGTTCTTCCGGCGAACAGGTCATCGAACATCAGCGTTCCCTTGTCGGAAAAGAGGATGCCGGGAATCACCTTGTGGTGCAAGGCGTAGATCAGATCGAACTGCGAGGCCGAAGTGACGGTCGGAGCTGCCGGTTCCGCCGTTGCGGGAGTGGGTTGCGCAATCATGAGCATACCGGCGACGAGCGCCAGACGGCAGACTCCTGAGCGAGCACGCATTTTCTGGTCCATGGGCGTGGTGTTGATGGTTAGGGTGTGCCCCTTCATGTTCAGAACAGCGTTTCGGGATCGAATGATCCGCACCTTTTCCTTGCCCCCGAAGCCCGCCGGTCAGGTTCCGGAGGCTTCGGGGGACGAGCATGCAGACGGCTTACGACGGGTCGTAGTTCAGCAGGGGGGCAAGCCACTTCTCGGTTTCGGCAATGCCCATGCCTTTACGGCTCGCATAATCCTCGACCTGATCTCTGCAGATCCTGCCGAGGACGAAGTATTTCGATGCCGGATTGGCGAAGTACAGGCCGCTGACCGATGCGGCCGGGTTCATCGCAAACGTTTCGGTGAGCGTGACACCGGTCGCCGCTTCGGCGTTGAGCAGGTCGAAGATGGTCGCTTTTTCGGTGTGGTCCGGGCATGCGGGGTAGCCGGGCGCCGGACGGATGCCCCGGTACTTTTCAGCAATCAGCTCCACGGGGCTGAACTTCTCGTCCTGGGCATATCCCCAGAGTTCGCGGCGGACCTTTTCGTGCAGCATTTCGGCGAAGGCTTCGGCCAGTCGGTCACCAAGCGCCTGCGTCATGATGCGGTGGTAGTCGTCTCCAGCTTCCGCAAACTCCTTCAGCAGCGTTTCAATGCCGAGCCCTGCAGTCACGACGAAACACCCCACCCAGTCGTTCACGCCGCTTTCCCTCGGGGCGACGAAGTCGGCGAGCGCGAGGTTTGGTTCCCCGGCAGGCTTCTCCTGCTGCTGGCGGAGGGTGTGGAGCACGGCCCGGATCGTCGAACGGCTCTCGTCCGTGTAGACCAAGAGGTCATCGCCGACGCTGCCGGCAGGGAAGAGCCCGGCGACGCCCCTGAAAACAGGAAGTTTTCCGGCTTCGAACCGGTCGAGCAGCAAGTTGGCGTCATCGAACAGCTTTTTCGCCTCGGCGCCGACTTTGGCGTCGTCGAAGATCTGCGGATAGCGGCCGTGCAGCTCCCAGCTCCTGAAGAAGGGGGTCCAGTCGATATAGGGGCGCAGGTCGGCCGAGGTGACCTGGTCGATCACGGTGACTCCGCCCTGTATTGGCGCGGAGACGACCTCGTGCTCCCAGTCGATGGCCAGGCGGTTCGTCCGTGCGTCGTCAAGCGAAACATACGTTTTGGCAGCCATCCGTTCGGCATGGCTGCGGCGCATCTCCTCCTGCTCCTTCCTGAGCGTCGCGACATAGCCGTCGCGCAGTGCCGGGTTGAAGAGGCTGCTGACCACAGGCACGCTTCGCGATGCGTCGAGTACGTGGACAACCGGGCCGGAGTAGTTGGGCGCCAGCTTGACTGCCGTATGCACCTTCGAGGTGGTGGCGCCACCGATGATGAGCGGGATCGTCATGCCTGCGCGCTCCATCTCCCGGGCGACATGGGCCATCTCTTCGAGCGACGGCGTGATGAGGCCAGAAAGGCCCAGGATGTCCGCCTTTTCGCGGACGACGGCGTCGAGGATCTGCTCGCAAGGCATGAGTACGCCGATATCGACCACATCGAAATTGTTGCAGGCGAGCACGACCGACACGATGTTCTTGCCGATGTCGTGCACATCGCCCTTGACGGTGGCGAGCAGCACCTTCGCCTTAGAACTCGTGTCGTTGCACCTCGCTTTTTCAGCCTCGATGTAGGGGGTGAGGCAGGCCACGGAGCGCTTCATGACGCGTGCGCTCTTGACCACCTGCGGCAGGAACATCTTGCCTTCGGCAAAGAGGTCGCCGATGAAGTTCATGCCGTCCATGAGCGGCCCTTCGATGACCGAGAGGGGGTTGGGGTAGAGCTGTACCGCCTCTTCGGTATCTTCGTCGATGTAGTCCACGATTCCTTTCACCAGGGCGTGTTTCAGGCGTTCCTCGACCGGGGCGTTGCGCCATTCGGCCGCCTTGGCTTCCGTTTTCTCGCCACCGTCCCGGATGGTCTCGGCGAAGGCGACGAGTTGCTCGGTGGCATCTGGCCTGCGGTTCAGGAGCACGTCCTCGACCTTCAGGAGCAGTTCGGGTTCGATCTCTTCGTAGATGCCGAGCTGTGCGGCGTTCACGATGCCCATGTCAAGTCCGGCCTGGATGGCGTGGTACAGGAACGAGGTATGCATCGCTTCGCGCACCGGTTCGTTGCCGCGGAATGAGAAAGAGACGTTGCTGATGCCCCCCGACACCTTCGCGTACGGCAGGTTCTGCTTGATCCAGCGGACGCTTTCGATGAAGTCCACCGCGTAGTTGTCGTGTTCGTCGATGCCGGTGGCAACGGTCAGCACGTTCGGGTCGAAGATGATGTCTTCAGGCGGGAAGCCGACCTCGGTCGTCAGGATGTCGTAGGCGCGCCTGCAAATCTCGATGCGGCGCTGGAGGCTGTCGGCCTGCCCCTTTTCGTCGAAGGCCATGACGACCGTGGCGGCGCCGTACTGCATGATCTTGCGAGCCCTCTCCTTGAAGGTCTCTTCGCCCTCCTTGAGGCTGATGGAGTTGACGATGCCCTTGCCCTGCACGCAACGCAGGCCATTCTCGATGACCGACCACTTCGAGGAGTCGATCATGACCGGCACCCTGGCGATCTCCGGCTCCGAGGCGATGAGGTTCAGGAACTCGACGATCACCTTTTCGGTGTCAAGCATGCCTTCGTCAAGGTTGACGTCGATCACCTGCGCGCCGTTCTCGACCTGGTGGCGGGCGATGGAGAGCGCTTCGTCGTAGTTTCCTTCCTTGATGAGGCGGGCGAATTTGCGCGACCCCGTGACGTTGGTGCGTTCGCCGACGTTGATGAAGCCGGTGGTCTCGTCGACCGCAAGCGGTTCGAGGCCAGAGAGCTGCAGCACATGGGCTTTTGCCGGGCGTTTCCTCGGCGAGAGGGGTTCGACCGCCTTTGCGATGGCGCGGATGTGCGTCGGGGTGGTGCCGCAGCAGCCGCCGACGATGTTCACGAAGCCCGATTCGGCAAAGCCGGCGACCTGCGAGGCCATGTACTCCGGCGAGTCGTCGTACTCGCCGAACTCGTTGGGCAGGCCGGCGTTCGGGTAGACGCTGACGTAGCTCTCGGCGATGTTCGACATCGCTTCGATGAAGGGGCGCATCTGTTTGGAGCCGAGTGCGCAGTTCAGGCCGACCGAGAGCAGGTCGGGCATGTGGGCGATCGAGATCCAGAACGCTTCGGTGGTCTGTCCGGAGAGGGTTCGGCCGCTCTGGTCGACCACCGTGCCGGAGACCATCACCGGTACGCGCCAGCCGCTCTTGCGGAAGTACTCTTCGATCGAGTAGAGCGCTGCCTTGCAGTTCAGGGTGTCGAACACGGTTTCGACAAGCAGCAGGTCCACGCCACCCTCATGCAGGCCTTCGAGCTGTTCGGTGTAGTTGTCCACCACCTCCCCGAAGGTGACCGCACGGTAGCCGGGGTTGTTGACGTCCGGGGACATGGAGAGGGTCTTGTTGGTCGGCCCGATCGAACCGGCAACGAAACGCGGCTTGTCCGGGGTTCGGGCGGAGTATTCATCGGCTGCCGAGCGTGCCAGCTGTGCCGCAGCGACGTTCAGCTCCCGGGTGAGCTGCTGCAGCTGGTAGTCCGACTGGGAGATCGGGTTCGCATTGAAGGTGCAGGTTTCGACAATGTCGGCGCCAGCGTCGAGGAAGTCGCAGTGAATCGAACGGATGACGTCCGGCCTGGTCAGCACCAGAAGGTCGTTGTTTCCCTTGAGCGGGTGCGGGTGCGATGCGAAGCGGTCGCCCCGGAAATCCTGTTCGTCGAGGCCATGTTTCTGGATCATGGTGCCCATGGCTCCGTCAAGCACAAGAATCTTCTGCTCGAGCAGGCTGAAAAGATTGTCCTTCATGCAGCGGCTCACTGGTTTTAGGGTTGTTGCACCGGCCTTGTGGCGGTGGAAAAATCAGTTCACAAGGTAACAAAAAAGCGGCGAATTACCCGTCGGATGCCTGCCGTGATTCAGTGAAAAGCGCCTGATCCCGCTGGATCAGCTGCGATGTGAAACGGTATATTTTGCATTTGATGCCCTGCTCTGCTTTAATTGGTGATGCTGATGGCTGGCTTCCTGAAAAACCCCTGACTGTACTCATCATGGTTGGTAACACTTCGCGCATGCTGCTTTTCGTGCTCTCGCTTCTCTTCCTTTCCGGTGGTCGTCTGCACGCCGAACCTGCGCGGGCTGGCGCACAAATCGACATCGGGCCGTTTCTGTCGCATATCACGTACCAGGAGCCCGGAATCATGGAGGAGGATGGCCAGATGCGGGGGCTTGGTGCTTCGGTTTCGTGGCATGGCGCCTTTCCTGCAGGAATCGACATGATCCGCATCGATGCTCTCGCCAGCTTTGGCGCGGTCGATTACTCCTCTGTCGAAGCCGGATCGACGGACGGCATCGATTATGCCATGATAGAAACCAGGGCGCTGCTCGGAAGGGAGCTGTTCATTGCCGGCGCCACCGATCTCTCGATGTTCACGGGGGTCGGATATCGCCGGCTTTCCGACAGGAGTGGGGGCCTGATCACCTCCGGCGGCTATTACGGCTACGACCGCGTATCGAACTACTTCTACCTCCCGTTGGGCTTGGCCGTCGCGTCGAAGCTCGGTCGTGGCTGGTCGCTCGACGGGGTGCTGGAGTACGATTACCTCGTGAGGGGCATCCAGAAGAGCCAGATCACGGATGCCGCCAACGAGGTCTACTCCTATTCGAACGATCTTTCCAACGCTCAGGAGAGCGGGTATGGACTGCACGTGTCGGCGCGTTTACGGCGGCGGCTCGGCAGCTCAGGATCGGTTGCGATCGGGCCCTTTCTGCGCTACTGGAACATCGGCGTCTCATCACTCGATGATGTCGTGATCACCAATGCCCTGACGCAGAGTTCCAGCAGGCAATCCATGGTCGAACCAAAAAACAGCACCACTGAATACGGGCTCATGATGTCGCTGCTGTTCTGATGGGTGCTGTTGCCTGGAGAGCTCTGGCGTGAACGTTGCAGGTTGAAACGATCAGGCTCCTGGCGGCGCCAACGCCGGGCTGGGGCTCGTTGCTTCCCGGGACACCTCCCCCCGGGTGAAACGAAGGGTTATGCTTCGATCCGGTCGATTCGATGCCTGATCCATGAGGAGATCAGGTCGAGGGTGTCGTCGTCGATCTGGTGCGCCATGGGATATTCCCGGTAGGTGAGGTCGGCGATGTTCGCTTTCAGCCACCGGTCAGCCTCGCGCCCCTTGTCGATGGGCAGGACGTCGTCATAAAGCCCATGGACGACCAGGAACGGCAACTCTTTCAGTTCCACCGGTACGGTGTCCCGATCCGGACGGTTGTCCGGGAGCTGGCCGCTCAGGGCGATGACGCCCTGCAGCAGTCCGGGAAAGGCGAATGCCGTGAGGTAGTTCATGACCGCACCCTGGCTGAAGCCCATCAGGAAAACGCGGCCGTTTGCCGGATGGAGGGTGTTGATCATTTCGCAGAGGAACTTGTGCAGAAGCTGCAGGGACTTTCCGGCGGCCTCACGGTCGACGATGATGCCGCTCGGGGTGAATTCGATCGGGAACCAGCCGTACATATCGGGGCCCATCGGCAGTGGGGCCTGCAGGCTGAGAACCCGCAGACGCCGGTCCAGTGCGGGCGCGAGATTGATAAGGTCCTTTTCGTTGCTGCCGTAACCGTGCAGCATGATGAGCAACGGGGCTCCTTCAGAGCTGTTTGCGCAATAGTCGAGGTAGGTGAAGGTGTTGTGTCTGCGTTCCAGCATGGACTGTTGTTCAGGTTTTCAAGGTGTTGATGACTCCCGATATCGTTCCCCCGCCGAGCACTTCGTCCTCGTGGTAGAAGACGATGGCCTGGCCTGCGGCCACGGCGCTCTTGGGCGTCGGAAAAGAGACCGTGACGGCGTCTCCTTCAGCCGGACCGATGAGGCATCGACTTTCACGGTCCCGGTAACGGATCCTTGCCGACGCTTCGACAGGCTCTTCCGGGCGGTCGATACCGATCCAGTTCAATCCTGTCGCCCTGAGCGCCAGGCACTCGAGCTCCTTTTTCGAACCGATCCGTATGCGGTTGTTCACGGCATCGATCTCCGTGACATAGGCTGGCTCCCCGGTCGAAATGCCGAGCCCTCTGCGCTGGCCGATCGTATAGAACGGGTAGCCGCGGTGGTGACCGATCACCTTGCCTTCCCGGTCGACGATCTCTCCGCCAGCCACGCGCTCCCCGAGTCCGGGAAGAGCGCCGGACAGATAGCTCGCATAGTCGTCTCCCGGCACGAAACAGATCTCCTGGCTCTCCTTCTTCTCTGCGGCGAGCACGCCGAACTCCCTGGCCATCTCCCTGACTTCGGGCTTGGTGAACCCTCCGAGCGGAAACAGGGTTTTCGAGAGTTCCGACCTGCCCAGCATCCAGAGGAAGTAGCTCTGGTCTTTCCGGTGATCGATCCCCTTGTAGAGGCGGTGGCGCCCGTCGACCAACTCCGTTCGGGCGTAATGGCCGGTGGCTGCGTAATCGGCGCCGAGCAGGTGCATCGCGTCGAGCAGTCCGGACCACTTGACGTTTTTGTTGCACACCATGCAGGGGTTGGGGGTTTTGCCGCAGAGATAGGCGTCATGGAAATAGCCGATGACCTCCTTCCGGAACTTTCCGCTCAGGTTGAGGGTGAATACCGGAAAGGAGAACTCCTGGCGGTCGCTGACGCGCAGGGCGGAGTGGGAGAGTGAGGGCTCGTGATCCGGTTCGTCAAGCACACGGATGTTGAGGCCGGTAACCCGATAGCCCTGACGGGCGAGGATGCAGGCCGCAACGGCGGAGTCCACTCCGCCCGAAAGACCGACCACAACCTTTTTTTCTGTATTCATAGATACCTATATTCGAACAATGGCACGCAGACGCTGAGGAACCGTACTTCATTTCGCCAGGAAAGCATCGTGCCCTGTTTTTTTTCTGCCCCGTGCAGGCCACCACCAGCGGAAAACCGGTTCCTTTTTCAGGAATCAGCGTTTGCTGGCGTCATCGTCAACGGTACCCTGCCCGCCTTTACAAGATGCAGAAATAAAACGGTATCAAGCAATTTGAACCTATGCGTTGAGAACTATTATTCGAATGGATTCGGTTGACCGTTTTCAGCGTGCAGTTGAAAAAATCCGTAATGCCATCGGATCAAACCAATGAACATCCACTGCACGAAAGCCAGGTTCTCCTCCGGGAGTGTTGTCCTCCTTCCGGCCCTGTTCGCGTCCATCTGCCGATCGAGCGGAGAACCAAGCCGTCGCCGTAAAGCCCCATGCTGCTGAGGTCAGCTTGACATGCTCAACACAGCAACCATCGACGAGATTTCACACGTCATCCAGCTCGCGCTGGCACCGGTGTTCCTGCTCAGTGGCATCGCGGCCATACTGAATGTCATTTCCTGGCGATTGGCAAGGATCGTCGACCGCGGGCGCTCCCTGACGGAAGGCCCTGGCCGGCCGGATTTTCCGTTGGAGGAGCCGCTGAAGACCGAGCACCAGCACCTTGATCAACGGCGACATCTTGCGAGTTCAGCCATAACGGCGTGCACCTTCTCTGCGTTGCTGGTCTGCATGGTCATCGCGGCGCTGTTCCTGGAGGTGTTGATACAGATCAATTTCAAGTGGCTGATCGGAATACTGTTTACCGCCGCCACCCTGATGCTGGTGATCGGGCTCGCCTACTTCTTGCGGGAAGTGCATCTCGGAACCCGGACACTCACCATTCCTTCATCACCGCTTCCGTCTCGTGCCACGCCCGGAGTGGCCGATGAGCAAGTCAGCTGAAAGCCGATTGCCGGTGACATGAGAGGACGACTCGAGTGGCTCGATATCAGTCTTGCGAGGCCTTGCCAGAGGTCACCGAGCGGTATCTCTGGAGTACGAAGGCACCGCGCGCGGCCTGAGTGCCGGTCTTTCCACTCAGAGCAGACTGCCTTTCAGCAAGAGCGAAGCGACGCTGAAATAAATGATAATACCGGTCACGTCGACCAGCGTGGCAACGAACGGAGCCGAGGAGGTGGCTGGGTCGAGGCCCATGCGCTTGAGCAGCAGGGGAAGCATGGAGCCCGCGATGGTGCCCCAGAGAACAATGCCAACCAGCGACAGGCCAACGGTGAATCCGATGAGCAGCCAGGTGGTTGTATAATGGCTGAGGAGCATGGCCCAGAACACGACCCTGAAAATGCCTATCGTACCGAGGATTCCGCCCAGCATGAGACCAGAAAGGAGTTCCCTCCGCATGACGTTCCACCAGTCATGGATCGTGATTTCGCCAAGCGAAAGCGACCTGATGATCAGGGTCGCGGCCTGTGATCCCGAGTTGCCTCCGCTGGAGATGATGAGCGGGATGAAGGTGGCCAGCACGATCGCCTTGGCAAGCTCGCCCTCGAAATAGGTCATCGCCGAAGCGGTCAGCATTTCGCCGAGGAAGAGCACCACAAGCCAGACCGCGCGGTTCCTGACCAGCTGGAGCAGCGGCACGTCGATGTACGGTTCGTCAAGGGCTTCGATACCGCCGAACTTCTGGATGTCTTCAGTTTCCTCTTCTTCGGCGACGTCGAGCATGTCGTCGACCGTGACGATGCCGATCAGGTAGCCGTTCGAGTCGACGACGGGCAACGCGACCTTGTCGTAGCGCTTGAAGGCTTCGAGCGCGTCCTGCTGGTCCTGGGTGGCCGTGAGGGTGATCATCTTGTCCTCGTCGGAGACGATGTCGCTCACCTTTCGGTCGGGCAGCGAAAGCAGGAGGTCGCGGGCGAGGATCTCGCCGACGAGCTTGCCGTGGTCGTCGACTGCGTAGATGACGTTCAGCGTTTCGCTTTCGTGGCCGAAGGTCCGGATGTACTCCAGCACCTGGTTGATGTCCCAGTCCATTTTCACGCTCAGGTAGTCCGGCGACATGAGCCTGCCGACGCTGCCCTCGGCATAGGCCAGGAGGGTCTTGGCGATCTTGAACTCCTTGAACGAAAGCAGCTTGAGCAGCTCCTGCACGACCGTGCCGGGCAGCTCTTCGAGCAGCGCGGTTCGGTCGTCGGCAGACATGCTGTTCAGGATGTGGGTGACATCCTTCTGGGTCAGGGCGTTCAGGAGGTTCTGCTGGGCGTCGAGTTCGAGGTACTCGAAGGTTTCGGTCGCCACATCCTTGGGCAGGAGCCGGAAAAGGATCGCCTGTTCGCTCTCGGGGAGATCGGAGATCAGTTCAGCCAGGTCGACCGGCAGCCAGTCGTTGAAGAGGCGCTGCAAGGCGCTGAAGTTCCTCTTCTCGATCAGTTCGCGGATTTCCGGTAGTATTGGGGTGCCGATCATCGTTCAAAGAGGCTGGCTGTTTGAAATATCCCTCATCTGACCTGACTCAGCATAAAAAAGGAAAATTTTTCAACATTCCAGCAAGTTTCGCCCCTTTTTCGGACCAGTGGCGCCTCTTGTTTTCGAAACGTGCGGCGATCCCTTGACGAACTTCCGCCAGGGAAGGGCGGTACTTCGAGTGATCCCTATTCGCGGGCTTGTTCCGATGCAGGAGGCAGGCAGTTCCGGAGCGTCTTCAAGCCAGCATTTCGGGCCTGAAAGGGACTGGGCGTCATGCTCGGGGCCGATGCCCAGCGCCTGCGTCAGCTTGCCGGGGCCGCTCATGAGCGACAGAAGCTCCCGGGTGCCCCTGCGCCGCTCCATTTCGGCGATGCCTTCGACCGGCTCCATAGCCCTCAGCAGCACCGCTCCCGCCGAGCCGACGGGCTCGGAAACGATGTTGGCAAGGTAATGACAGCCGTACGAGAAGTAAACGTACAGCGTGCCCGGTGGTCCGAACATGGCGCGATTTCTCTGTGTCCTGCCACGCCATGCGTGGCTGGCTTCATCCTGTTCGGCGAGATAAGCCTCGGTTTCCACGATGCGCCCTTTCAGCAGGGGGGTCCCGGGTCCTTGCCAGGTCACGAAAATCTTTCCCAGCAGGCGCTCCGAAAGCAGCAGGGTCGGCAGCAGGTAGAAATCGGGAGCGATGCTTTTCATGCGTGGATAAATGTATTTGCAAAAGATTTCGTAAGTATTATAATGTAGCAGGTCGAAAAAGAGGGTTACACCGCACGAATTTTTTCCATTTCCCCGGCAATTTTCATGGGCAGAGTCATAGCAATTGCAAACCAGAAAGGTGGGGTCGGCAAGACCACCACTGCGGTCAATATTGCGGCTTCCATAGCGATATCCGAATTCAGGACTCTCCTGATCGACATCGATCCCCAGGCAAACGCCACCTCGGGGTTCGGACTCGAAACCGGCGATGAGATCGAGAACACCTTTTATCACGTGATGGTGAAGGGGGGCGAGATCCAGGACGCGATCCGGCCTTCCAGTCTCGAATATCTCGATGTGCTGCCCTCCAACGTCAACCTGGTCGGCATGGAGGTGGAGCTGGTCAACATGCGCGAGCGTGAGTACGTCATGCAGAAGGCTCTGAAAGAGGTCAGGGACAAGTATGACTACATCATCATCGATTGCCCGCCCTCGCTTGGGCTCATCACCCTCAATTCGCTGACCGCGGCCGATTCCGTCCTGATTCCGGTACAGGCCGAATATTATGCGCTTGAAGGACTTGGCAAGCTCCTGAACACCATCAGTATCGTCCGCAAGCACCTGAACCCGAAGCTCGAAATCGAGGGGGTGCTGGTGACCATGTACGACGCCAGGCTCCGGCTCGCCTCGCAGGTCGCCGAAGAGGTGAAGAAGTTTTTCAAGGACAAGGTCTACAAGACCTATATTCGCAGGAACGTCAGGCTTTCTGAAGCGCCGAGCCATGGCAAGCCGGCCCTCCTTTACGATGCGCAGAGCATCGGTTCCAAAGATTACCTCGACCTCGCGCAGGAGATTTTCGAACGCGACGGCAATATCAGGAAGTTCAACGTGCGTCAGCAGAGCTGACCGGTCAATCTCGATCATATGTCGAAAAATGCACTGGGAAGAGGTTTGAAAGCGCTCATCTCCGAAGAGGGGTTCGCGGCGACGGACAAGGCCGAGGAGAACGAGCGGCTTCGGGAGGGGGCCATCGGGAGCCTGCCGGTTGACCGGATCACGGTCAATCCGTTCCAGCCACGCAAGGAGTTCGATGAAACTGCCCTTGAGGAGCTTCGGAACTCGATCATCGAGAACGGGGTCATCCAGCCGGTGACCGTCTGCCGCGACGGTGACAACTACCAGCTCATCAGCGGTGAACGCAGGCTCCGTGCGGTCACGACAGCCGGCTTCAAGTTCATTCCGGCTTATGTGATCGAGGCCCATGCCGACGCAAGCAAGCTTGAACTCGCCCTGATCGAGAACATCCAGCGTGAAGACCTCAACGCGATCGAAGTCGCCCTTGCCCTGAAGAGCCTGGTGAACAAGTGCAACCTGACCCAGGACGAGGTGGCCCAGAAGGTCGGCAAGAACCGCTCCACGGTGAGCAACTTTCTGCGGCTACTGAAGCTGCCCCGCCAGATCCAGGACAGCATTCGCTCCAGGGAGATCTCCTCGGGACATGCGCGGGCCCTGATCAATCTGCCGAACGAGCATCTGCAGCTCAAGGTGTGGCGTCAGATCATGGACCGCCAGCTTTCGGTGCGCCAGACCGAAGCGCTTGTCAACAACATGTTCAAGGATAAGCCGAAGGAGGAGCTGAAACCGGCAACCGAGAGCTCCGTGCATATCGGACAGATCGAAAGCATCCTCAGGGATCGTCTTGCCACCAAGGTGAAGGTTATCCAGAAGAAAGGCGGGCAGGGGGAGATCCATATCAGGTATTTTTCAAATGACGATCTCGAAAGGATCATTGAACTGATGAACCATGATTGACCACCTCAAGCCGTTTCGTGTTCTGATGTCGGGCATTCTCCTGACGGCCAGCGTCTGGTTTGCCCTGCCGTCGCCGTCCGGTATGGCCTCACCCGGAGGCATGCTCTCCATGAAGGACGAATCCGGCTCCGTGCAGGATGCCCTGATCGTCAGGGACGATCCCGCCGTAACTGAAAATCGGATAGCCCCGGACGGGAGCACCCGTCAATCCCCGGGGACGGTAGCCCTGATATCGGCAATCCTTCCCGGTTACGGCCAGATCTACAACCACTCCGTCTGGAAACTTCCGATCTACTACGGCCTCCTTGGCTATTTCGCCACCAGTGCGCTCCATGACAGCGACCAGTACAACAAGTACCGCGATCTGTATCGCGCCGACCCGACCGCGGCAGGAGCGTCCGACGCTGCCGAGCAGCGTGACAGTTACCGCAAGAAGCGCAACCTGCAGATCGCGCTCCTGTGCGTCACCTATGCGCTGGGCATCGTCGACGCCTACGTCGATGCCCAGCTGTACGATTTCGACAAGATCATCGACGAGAAGGTCGGCGCAGCCGTTCCTCCAGGCCAAACGACCACGCTGTTCAGTTTTTCCAGGAAATTTTAGTCTTACCGTAAGTCCAATGAAACTTTCTCTGGTTGGCAACGGCCGTATGGGCCGCCAGATAGCCGACATCGTCGCCCGTTCAGGCGAACATGACATCGTCTGCGTTCTCGATGCAGGTGATACGATTGATGCTGATTCGCTGCGCGGCGCTGAAGCCATTATCGATTTCACCGTTCGCGACGCCTTTCTGGAAAACTATCCGGCCCTTGTCGCCTCCGGCATCCCGGTCGTTGTCGGCACTACCGGCTGGGACGATGCGATCGAGCTCGTCAGAAGCGAGGTGGCCTCCGCCGGCGCCTCAATGCTCTATTCCGCGAACTTCTCTCTCGGCGTCAACATCTTCCTGCGCACCCTCCGCGAGGCCTCCCGGCTGATTGCCCCGTTCGGACAGTTTGACATCGCCCTGTGCGAGCAGCATCATACCGGCAAGGCAGATTTCCCCAGCGGCACCGGCCTGAGGGCCGCTGAAGTGGTCCTGTCGGCAAACCCTCGCAAGAAATCGGTGACGAGGCAGCTCGAAGATGGCCGCAAGATCGCCGGCGATGAACTGCAGGTTGCCGCCGTGCGGCTCGGTTCGGTGTTTGGTGTCCACTCCGCGTATATCGACTCGGACGCCGACTCGATCGAACTCACCCATACGGCCAAGAACCGTACCGGGTTCGCCTCCGGAGCAGTCCACGCCGCAGCCTGGCTTGCCGCTCGTCATGCCGTCGAGCCTGGCTTCTACACGATGGACGATTTCCTGAACGACCTGTTCACGGCCTGAGTCATGAAATCGGAAACCATGGTGACCTATCCGGGCAAAGGCCCGGCAGTCCTGATTGGCGCTCTGCTGATCGTCCTTTCGACGACCGTACCTTATCTGACCCTCGTCAACGCCTTCCTGTTCTCCGGAATCATTTTTTCCGGTGCCGCCGCCGCCTGGTACTACATCATCCACCACCAGGTGCGACTCAGTTATGCCCAGGCTTTCGTGATCGGCGCGATGAGCGGGTTCTTCGGCGGGGTGCTGTCGGTGGGCGTCGAGTACTTCCTGCTTGAGGTGTTCGCCTATCGTCCCGGACTTGAGAGCGTGCGACTGCTGGTTGACTGGGGCAGCCGGATGGCTCCTGAAGAGAGTGCCACCTTCCGGCAGTTACTGGCCCTGATCACGGCTCCGGTGAAGATCACCGTCATGGACCTTGTCGTGAGCATGCTCTTGACCGGTGCGATCTACGCCCCCTTTGCGGGGGTCGGCGCGAGGATCACGGTACTGGTGCTCAAGTGGCAGGCGAGAAGGGGGATGCCGTGATGCGTGACACGTGTCACCTCTCTCCTGTTTTGTCGTTACGGGTCACGCGTCACGCTCTTCAGGTACCATCCCCGGTCGATCTTTGCCGACCCGGCGATGGTCGTCCACGCTGAGATCCTTCTGAAGGCCACCGGCGTCTTCAGGCCTCCGAGGGACGCGGTAGCCAACGAAGCCAGGGCGGCATCATCCGTTGTGCACCTCCCGGATACCCGGATCCAGGCCATCGGCCTCATGCCATACTCCTTGTCAGCTACGGGCACGACCAGAGCCTCCTCGATGCCCTCGATGGCCGTCAGGGCATCTTCGATCTCCTCCGGATGGATGTTTTCGCCTCCCGAGATGAACATGTTGTCCCTTCTTCCAAGCACCGTGAGCGTGCCATTTTCCGACATTGTGCCGACGTCGCCCGTGTGGAACCACCCCTTCGCGTCCCTCGCCGTGTTCAGGCGGGTACCCTGGAGGTAGCCCATGAAGAGGCAGGGGCCCTTGACCAGGATCTCCCCCTCCGGTGAGATCGAGACCTCCCGGAACGGGAGCACGTTGCCGCTGTCTCTGGTCGGGGAGGCGATCGGTCCGCACGACGTGGAGACCTGTGAACCCATCTCGGTAGAACCGTAGGTCAGGCAGATGCTGAGTCCGGCGTCGATCGCTTCCTGGAGCAGCGCCTGGTTGGCAGCGCTACCGCCGAGCAGGATGACCTTCAGCCGTTTCAGGAGCTCCTCTCCGTTCGCCGAGCGCAAGAGCCGGTAGAGCTGTGTCGGTACCAGGGAAAGGTGGGTGACCGGAAAGGAGGGGAGCACGGTTTCGAGAGGTGTCGAGGCTCCTGCGGTCGCCAGCGCCCCGCCACCGAGGAGGCACTTGAAGAGCATGGCGTAGCCTCCGGTATGGTAGAGAGGAAGCGAGAGCAGCCAGCAATCGCCTGGTCCGAACGGCAGGTTCTCTGCCGAACCCATGGCGCTGTGCCAGTGGTTCGACAGGGAGTGCATGGCTGCTTTGGGTTTGCCGGAACTTGCCGAAGTGTGGATAATCGAGGCCGGGCGTCCGATATCGGTTGCCGGAATGAATGCCGAGGTGGTGTTTGCCCGGTTCAGGTTTGCGAACATTTCGAACGAGACGGCCTTTTCGGTGCCGAGTTCCGGACAGGCCTCCGGATCGAAAAGCGTCAGCGCGGGATTGAGACGGTCAAGGACTCCATAGATGTGATTTGACGGAAACCGGTGGTTGACCGGGGCTGCCACGGCGCCGATGCGCAGCAGCGCCATCAGGAGAAGCAGGAGTTCCGGGCTGTTCGGCGCGACTACGGCCACGACATCGCCCGGACCGATGCCGAGTGCCGCGAGGGTTGCCGCGATGTGTGCGCTCTGCAGGTCGCACTCTTGAAACGACAGGCGTTTTTCAGGGGTGAAGAGTGCCGGGCTGTCCCCGAACCGTTTCGACGCTGCGCTTACAATATCCATCTTCCCTGCGGTTTGAGGAACTCGGTTCTCACCCTCAGGCTGTTCCTCCAGGCGTCTACGGGATCAACCAGAGGGGGTTTGAACGGGACGTCGAGAAGGTCATACTCAAGGTAGCTGATGGTGTCGAGACCGCTGGCCGGCGGCTCCGTCGAGGAGACGGCTGCCATCAGGGCGTACATTCCCAGACTGACGCCACTCTCGAATGCGGAGCTGAACACGGCGGCAATGCCCATCCGGTTTGCCAGATCCGCAAGGTCGAGCGACTTCAGGAGTCCTCCGATGCGGTTCGGTTTGAGGATCAGGGCGCCGAGAGTTGCGGGGGGAAGTTCCCCGCAGAGCCCCGGCCTTTGCCAGAGCGTCTCGTCGAGTGCGGAGCGGATGCCGGTGCGGGCGTGGAACTCCGGAATCAGCGATGCATCCTTCAGCGGCTCCTCGATATAGGTGATGCTGCCTGGCGTGATCGATCGGCCGAACTCCACGGCCTCGTCGAGCCCGAGGGACTGGTTGGCGTCGAGCCGCAGTTCAGCCTGGCTGCCGAAGGCGTTCTGGAATGCACGGATGCAGGCGACGGCTTCGTCGAGCCGTGAGGCCTGCACCTTCAGCTTGAATGCCCGGAATCCGGCGGCGTGGCACAATCTGGCGCGGGCAAGTATGGCTTCGGGCGCTCCCGCAAGGAGGGCGTTGACCGGGATCCGGCGTGCGGGCGGATTCGCGGCGGGCAACGGCGGCAGGCCTCCGCTCCGGATTCCGAGGAGGTTCAGGATGGCCATCTCGATGCCGGTCGCCACCGATGGGGGAAGCGATTCGGCCTCGATCCGAAGCCGCAGATCTTCGATCGGGCAAGAGAGCAGCTCAGGGATTTTCGGAATGATCGCACGTAGCGCTTGCCCGGCCTCTTCAAGAGATTCGTCATGCAGGCCGGCAAGCGGGGCGACTTCGCCAAAAGCCGTCGCTCCGCCCACGGGTGATCCAAGTCCGATCAGCAGGCCTTCACGACGTTCGACGACGAGACCGCGGACCATGATCGGAACGGTAAACGGGATGCCATACCGGCTGATGTCGGCATGGATCGGGCTCAAGGTCGTTTCGGGAATTTGCCGAAGTCGGGTTTGCGTTTCTCGACAAAGGCGTTGCGTCCCTCCTGTCCCTCTTCGCTCATATAATAGAGCAGGGTGGCGTTGCCTGCAAGCTCCTGCAGACCGGCCTGACCATCGCAGTCGGCGTTCAGCGCAGCTTTCAGGCAGCGTATGGCGAGGGGAGAGTTGGCGAGGATCTCCCGGCACCATTGCACGGTCTCCTCCTCGAGCCTCTCAATCGGCACGACGGTGTTGACCAGACCCATGTCGAGGGCCTCCTCTGCGTTGTACTGGCGGCAGAGGTACCAGATCTCGCGTGCCTTTTTCTGGCCGACCAGGCGGGCCATGTAGCTCGCGCCCCATCCGCCGTCGAAGGAGCCAACCTTAGGCCCTGTCTGGCCGAACCTCGCGTTTTCCGCAGCGATCGTCAGGTCGCAGAGCATGTGCAGCACGTGGCCGCCGCCGATGGCGTAGCCCGCCACCATGGCGATCACCGGTTTCGGGCAGGTGCGGATGTCGCGCTGGAAATCGAGCACATTGAGTTTGTTGACCCCTTTCGCGTCGGCATAACCGGCATTTCCCCTGATTTTCTGGTCGCCGCCCGAGCAGAAAGCAAGATCGCCCTGACCGGTCAGGATCACGACACCGATCTCCTGGTCGTTGCGAGCGTCCTGAAGGGCCTCGATCATCTCGTCCACCGTCTGCGGGCGGAACGCGTTGCGTCGCTCCGGGCGGTTGATGGTGATCTTGGCGATGCCTTCAGCCTTGTGGAAGAGAATGTCGGTGAACTCACCTGCAGGTATCCAGTTGACAGTGCTCATATCAGGAGTCTCTATGGTTGTTGATGAAAACAGTCAGGCGCTCGACGAAACGGGTGCGCTCCTCGACGTGCAGCGTATGGCCGCAGCCGGGGAAGATTTCAAGAGTTGATCCGGGGCACAAATTAACCATTTGGCGGCCAATCTCAACGAATTTGGGGTCTTTTTCACCCGCGCAGAACAGGATGGGAAGGGTGTTGGCGGAGAGCTCATCCCAGAGCTGTGGCTGGTTTCCGGTTCCGAGTGCGCAGAGCGAGTCGGCGAGGGCTTGCGGGTCGCCGGAACGTCTGGCAGCGAGCACACCCTTGAACGAAGGATGGTTTTTCAGCGTCGAGAAGAGCGGCAGGCGGTACCATCGCTCGAGGAATGCATCGAAATCCCTCGCCAGCTCCCTCGCCAGCGCCCCATCGCTGTCCTGTCGCTGACGGCGCGCTTCGTCGGCTTCGAGTCCCGGCGAGGCGGACACGATCGTTGCGCTCGTGAACCACTCGCGGAAACGCAGGCTCAGATAGAGGGCCATGCGACCTCCCATCGAATAGCCGCAGAGGTGCAGGCGGCCCGAATGGAGCGGTTGGACGGCGTGCAGCAACCTGACCGCGGCATTGTGGAACGCAATGGGGCTCGACTGGATTCGGCTCCGCTGCTCTCCGTGCCCCGGAAGGTCCGGCATCAGGCAATGGAACCGCTCCTGCAACAGTTCGGCCACCGGCAGCCAGTCCCGTCCGGAACCAAGAAAACCGTGCAGGAACAGGATCCCTGGTTTTTCGGGATTGCCGGAGGTGAGGAGGTCGGCGGGATGCTCCGAGGTTGGAGAGGTCATGGTGGCGCTACAGGGTTGTGATTTGCCGCTCCTGCATTCTCTGGCCGAATGCAACGGATCCCTTAAAATAGGTGAAGCGTGCGTAAGTCCGAAACATCACCCGGGGGAGACCTCCATCCTGCGCTTATTACCTGCGGATCGGCGGGGGGCAACCGCTCGGACCCCGTCGGTCTGCGTCGTCACCATGTCGAAGCCGGAGTGCCCGTAAATATTTATTGTATATTTAGTCTGATGTATATAATTTGTCGTGATGTTGCATGTTCTCTTCAGTTCTGATGTGTGTAGTGAGCTGCGGTGATGCAGAAAATGGCCGCAGTGTGGTCGTAGATCTCAGTTTGGGGTTTCGACCGGTTGTGCTGGTGTTTCCTCTTTCTTTGCAACCCCAACCGCATGGAGGCAATCATGCCCTTGTCATCAGAGCAGCTCGTCCGACTCGCAGGACTCGAACTCAACGCCATCAACCTTACCGGAACGCTTCCCGACATCGAGAATACCCGGCTGTCGTCCGCCGGAACGCCGGTGTACGATACGAACGGGACCCTGCTGTTCCATCGCCTCCCCCTGCTTCGCGGCCGTTCAGGCATCGGTTACGCCGACATTGCCGTCCAGGAGATTTTCGGAGAACCCTTGCTGGCCGTATCGACCGGCATGGCCTGGAACGAAGCAGCCTTCATCAAGGAGGCAACGGTTGCCGCAAGGAGCAAGCGCCGGGCGCTCGAATTCGATAGCGTCCGCTTCGTCGCCTACAGTTTCCCCAAAATTGGCATCCAGTTCCTGGCCAAAGGGAAGGAGACGCTGATGCTCGAGCTGAAAACCTGGCAGGAGGTGCCGGTGGCGGCAGCTACCCGGCGCAAGGCGCTCGAGCCTTCAAATTTTGAACGCTGGAGTTTCATCGATGAACTGCCCGATGACGTCCGCAAGACGAGAAGCACGGCATTCAAAAAGCGGCTCGATGTCTGGAAGGCTCCATCGCTGACGAACCTCGACACGTCGGTCGTCAAGAAGACCCTGTTCGAGATTCCCGATATCGTGATCAAACTCGTCGACACCAGGGAAATCCACTATTCGCCCCGCCAGTCGGATCATTCGCCCTGTTACGAACTCCGCGGTCAGCAGACAAACGTCTGGTGCGTTGCCGCAAGCTGCGAGATGCTGCTCAATTTCTACCGTTACCAGTATGACCAGGTCCGGCTTGCCAAGGAACTCGGGCTTGGCACCTGCAGTGCGCCGAACGGATTGCCCTACGCGCAGGTCGCCAAGGTCGTCACCGTAATCGAGAAACTGACCTCGAACGCCCTTGACGCCACCATGATCGTCAATCCCGGATGGGCGGCGTTCAGAGACGAAATCAAGGCAAACCGTCCGCTGATCAGCTTCGTCCCCGGTCATTCGCGCACAGTCGCCGGGTATACCGAGACGTTGATCACGCTTCCTGGAAAGGTGCCTTTCAAGGGGCTCCTGGTGTACGATCCGTGGCCGGCCACCGATTGTGCGCATCCGGAGGATGGAGGTGTGATCACCAGATGGGAGAATTTCGCCACGCAGACCTACCAGTATGCCTACTCAGCCGTACTCAAACATGTCTGACCATGCCAGGAGCTGATGATCGAAAATCCGTCGTAAGTCAGGCCAGGGGCATGATCGAGAGCGGCGAAGTTGGCAATGCCCTGATACGGTCGTCTGGCCTGATCGGAGAGCCGTTGCCGGTACAGTCGCCTGATGGCTCCTTTCACTCGTGGATCGTGCCGGTTACCGTCGGTGACCGGCTGGCCGGGATTCTCCGGTTCCTGCCAGATCTGACCTTCATGCAGTTCTCCGGCTTTCAGCTTCACGAAGCGTCGCTTGAAGGATGTCCGGAAGCGCAGGGATGGCTCGACGGCAACGCTGTCCGGGAGCGCTTCTCCGAACAGTTGCGGCGGGGGGAAACCGCAAGTCCCCCGTTCCTCACCTATGACCGTTACCCGTCACGTCTTGCCTGGGCATCCGAACTGACCTCAGCCGACGGCAAGGTCCGGAAGCTCTATCTGGCCGGCAGGGCATGCTGGGAAGATCCCGGTAGCGCAGGCGGGAAGAGTTTCGGGTAAACAGGCCCAGGCGTTTCGGCTTGACCGCGCGCATTATTATCGTTCGTGATGTACGGCAGCCGTCAATGCCGTATCGAACGTTTTTTCCTTATCGGCTCACACGTACATCAATCGGGAGGGCACGCCATGGGAAGGAGCATCAGGGGTATCGCTGCAATTCTGCTTTTCACGAATCTGTGGGGTTGTGCCAGCACAGCCCGAACCGGTTCAGGCCGATTTTATCATCGGCAGGAGGCTGAAAACATCTTCATCATCGGATTCAATGGCAATGCGCCGAACAACAGTCAACGGACAACCGATTTTTTAATGCTTCTTGCCGCTGAGGTCGGTCGTAGGCTCGGGTACACCTGCTTTGTCCTTGACGGAAACACTGGTGGACCGCAAAGCAGGACGGCTGGCGCGAGGGTGGTTTCCACGAAGCCAGGCCGTGTCGGTGAACCGGGAAAATCGGCAACATACCAGACCAGGGAGATGCGCTCGTCCATGAGGCCTGCAACGGATAAACCCGGCCGCGAGATCATGGTTACCTACTCGAAAAGGGTCCCGAAAGGGCGGTCGAGGTCGGTGTACGTGATCAATGAGCTGCTCGGCTACCTCAGGTCGAAATACAACATCAACTCCTGACCCTGCT
>JAAXXR010000081.1 GCA_013334335.1 Chlorobiaceae bacterium | reverse complement strand
AATGACCATCCGAAAAGTGAGACCTTCTTTCACAGCCGCAATCATCTTCGCTCTCTCCATACTTATACAAAAAACGGCTATTTTCCTTGGTCGGGCTTTTTACATTCTCAGAACATTCTCCGTATCTTTCCCGTAGTTGTCTCCTCAACAGTCCACCCCCCAGACTGAGCCTTCGGGAACCGGGATATGGCGTTGCAATTCTGCCATATCGAACAGTTGCTGACACTGTTTGTCCATCAATTCTCCGTTCAACGCTGTCTTTTGAAGGCCTGTACCCAGGTGAGAGCGAATGCGCCGGCTTACGTTTTCAGGCATCAGACGTCGCCGGCGTTTTCAGCAGTGTATTCATGAACCAAATCAAGGAGGGGATTATGTCTCAAATAGCCGGGATTGAAGGTTTTGGCGAAAGCTATGGGGAAAAGCTCCGTGCCATAGGGATTACCAGCGTCGAGTCGTTGCTTGACAAGGGGGCATCTCCGTCGGGCAGAAAAGCCATCGCTGATGAGGCAGGGGTAAGTCCTGCGCTTCTTCTCCGTTGGGTGAACCATGCCGACCTGTTCCGTATCAAGGGCGTCGCCGGCGAGTATGCCGAGTTGCTGGAGGCTTCGGGTGTGGATTCGGTTCCTGAATTGGCCCAGAGGCGGGCGGATAATTTGCACGGAAAAATGGCGGAGATCAATGAAGCCAAGCATCTCGTGCGGAGATTGCCATCTGAATCGGAGGTCCAGGACTGGATCAGCCAGGCCAAATCGCTTCCCAGAATCGTGACGCATTGAACCTCGTGATGGCCGACAATGACGGCCTGAGTGGTGGGCAACCGGCCTGTCGTCCATCCGTCATTATGTTCAGGTGATCGGCAACCGCCCCGGAGAACTGCGTTCACCGGGGCGGAGACGGTCGCTTGAGTCTGCCGGGATCTCTTTTTTTGTTGATAAGAGTCGCTCAGTCTCTTATATTAAAGACAGGCCATCTTTACATTGATGGCGGATCGCAACTGGCTGATGAACCTTTTCTGGAGCAGCACCTATGACCACGATCAACAGAGACCGTCCGGTAATGGTCACCGGAGCAACCGGATATGTCGCAGGCTGGATCGTCAAGAAGCTCCTGGATGAGGGGTTCACCGTGCATGCGACCGTACGCGACCCGGATGACCGGGAAAAGCTGAGGTACCTGAACCAGCTACAGGAGGGTGCACCGGGGAAAATACGGTACTTCAGGGCGGACCTTCTCGACGAAGGCTCCTATGCCGAGGCCATGGAGGCGTGCGAGCTGGTGTTCCATACGGCATCACCCTTCAAGGTCAGTGTGCAGGACCCGCTGAAGGAGCTCATCGAGCCTGCCAGGCTTGGCACCCGCAACGTGCTGGAGCAGGCCAACCGGACGCCCTCCGTCAGGCGTGTGGTCATCACCGGCAGCGTCGCCGCGATTTACGGAGACAACGCCGATATCGAAAGCACGCCGAACCGGATGTTTACGGAAGAGGTCTGGAATACCAGTTCGTCCCCCGACCATCAGCCGTACGCCTATTCGAAGACGCTTGCCGAAAAAGAGGCGTGGGAGATCCATGGCCGGCAGGAACGGTGGGATCTGGTCATGCTCAACCCGTCGATGGTCATCGGGCCCGGCATCAACCCGTACGCGACTTCGGAAAGTTTCAACGTCATCAGGCTGTATGGCGATGGCACCTTGAAATTCGGGGTGACGCGGTGGGGTATGGGCGTGGTGGACGTTCGTGACCTTGCTGAAGCTCATTTCAAGGCGGGCTTCACCCCGGAAGCGAGCGGGCGGTATATCGTGTCCGGCCACAATTCTGATTTCCTGGAGATGGGCGAACTGCTGCTGCCGAAGTTCGGCGAGGAGTATCCCATTCCCCGCCGGGCGTTGCCCAAGTGGCTGGTGTGGCTCGTTTTTCCGATGATGGTGAAAACGACCACGAGAAAGATGATCGCCCGCAATGTCGACATCCCCTGGATCGGCGACAACAGCAGGGGACGTCGCGAGCTCGGATTGACCTATCGACCGCAGCAGGAGTCCATGGTCGACTTTTTTCAGCAGATGATCGATCATGGCCTGGTAAGGAAGACGAAATAGAACGGCGTGGTCACGCCCTGCCAAGGAGGAGTTGACGTATGGGTTTTATCAGGGCTCGCAGCGACGAGCAGCGGGAGGTTAGGTATGCGGAGATCATCGCTGCGGCAACGCGCCTTTCCGCCAGGATGGGGTATGAGGAGATCACCCTGGCGGCAATCGCCAGGGAAGCGAACTTCACCCGCTCGAACCTCTACAAGTATTATGAGTCGAAAGATGAGATATTCCTTGAGATTCTGGCGATGGACATCGCCGCCTGGAGGGCGGATCTCCAGTGCCGTCTGCCGGGCACGGCATGTTCGGTTGGGGAGTTTGCCATGCATTTCGCCCAGTCATACCGCACTCACAAGCGCCTGCTCGACACGCTGACCATCCTGTTCGTGTTCATCGAGAAGAACGCCTCCTTGGAGCACCTGACCGGGTTCAAGGCGGGGCTGAAAACCGAAATGGCCAACCTGGCCGCGCTCACCTGCACCGCCCTCCCCGCCATGTCGATTCAACAGGCCGAGGAGTTCCTCATCATGCAGCTGGCGACCGCCAACGGGCTGCATCCCATGACCACCCTGACCGCAAAGCAGCAACAGGCGGTTGCCACGGCCGGGTTGGGGAACCTTCATGGCTCGTTCGAACCCCGGTTCAGGAGCATCATCGAAGCCTATCTCCGCGGCGTGCTGGCGTCGCCGGCAACACCCGACGGCATCGGTCACTGATACCGTAAAAACGGCAGGCGACCCCTGCGAAATCCGGGGAGGAAAAGATATCTGCGGGAGCCGGAACGCTTTTGGCGTTTTTCTTGTACTTTTCAAGTAAGCTTGAGTATTGGCAATCCCTCCCCCGCGTATCCGATCATGACCGATTCCACCGTATCCGATCTTCAGGATCAACCGCAAGACACGTTGTCACCTATCTGCCCGGTATGCACCGGAACGGGGGTGGTCAATGTGACGGAGTACAAGGAGTGTGCGCTCTGTGAGGGGACAGGCAACATTCAGGGAGCGCCGTGCCCGAGTTGTCATGGCACCGCAGCGGTCTATGAGGTCGAATCGGAACATGCTTGTCCAACCTGCAAGGGGACGGCGTTTATCTAGCCGTTGATGGCGAAGTGGCGAAGAGCTGGATTGGATGAAAAAAAAGAGGATCGTACCTGTAGCTGCATGGGGACGGAATTCATCATATCGAAGTCCTTTCATCGGAATCCTGTCGTAATCATCAGGGCAATGTCCCGTATCCTTCAGTCAGCACAAATGCGACCCCCAATAGTTTGACTTCGGCGTACTCCACAGCTCCACAGGAGAGCGTCGGGTCACCGTTCACCCGGCGATGGCAAAACTGATACTGCTGGCAAGAAACGTTTTTCGGCCTGATGACAGCCACAACCTGATCGTCTCGATGGGCTGCTCCATGATGATCGCTATCTCATGGTAGTGCAACTCGCAGACCTCAACGAGCAGGACGGCAAGCCTGATCTCCCTGTCCTGCTGGCGTAGTATGGATATCGCCGGGTCGGAGGATGGATATGGCGGTGGCGTTGATTTACGTGAAAAGTCCTCGTTGTACACCTCTTTGAAGGCCCTGAAGAGCCCGATGTCCGAGGTGTGCGAGTTTACCCGTTCATAGGTCTTGTAGACGAGGTCGTACGTCTGCTGCAGTGAGCCGGTCATCCAGAACGCAATGGTGTACATCTGGTCCAAAAGTTCAACCGGACCTCTTTTTGGGAAAAGCATCTCTCTCCTCCTGTCAAAAGGGTTTCCGCTAAAGATGCACCACCTATGAATCGCCCTTCGGTTCTGCTAACACATGTTGAGGGTGTATCAGAGTACAGCAGATAACGGTAGAAACGGACAGCAACGGGGGGGGGACTGCTTTTTGCTGCGATGTCGAATAAGTAAACCTAAATGTAGAAAAGTTCGATTAAGTTCCCGGTACTCAATAATAGTGGGTAAGAGGCGAGTTTTTCAGGAAAGGCTGTTTCTCACCGGTCAGTTTCTATCTTGAAGGAAGCGGACGGCACCATTCCGCGATATCCCGTGTTCGCATCACGGTCGCCCCTCACCGGGACGTACTCCCGGCTATGAATTTCGTTCAACGTCACGGGTCACGCTTTTGTCTTCTCCTCAACACATCGGCGACGTCGTTTGCGCCATCATCGAACAGGATGGTCGGTTCCTTGTTGCCCGCAGGCCTGCGGGGCGGCACCTGGAACGGAAATGGGAGTTCCCAGGGGGAAAGGCTGAACCCGGCGAATCGGACTCCGAAGCGCTGGAGCGCGAACTCCGGGAGGAGCTGATGGTCAGGGTCGAGATCATCGAGCGCCTGACGCCGGTCGAACATGCCTATCCGGAAGTTTCACTCAGGCTCATCCCGTTTCGTTGCCGGATTGTCGAAGGTGTTCCTCAGGCCTGCGACCACGAAGAGCTTCGCTGGATCACCCTCGATGAGGTCGGCGATTACGATTTTCCCGAAGCCGACGCGCCTGTTCTTGCCGAGTACGGGATGAGGGTTCGATCGGGTCTCCAGGGTGGTTCCCGTTGATTCGTGAGCGGCCGGAAGCCTTGGCTGCAGGCACGTCAGGCCAGAAAGCTCGATTTCGGTCCGGCGCATCAGGATGCGATGATTTCGGGCACCCGCCACGATGTAATCCTGCCGCGAACCGGATACGGCGGGTAAAGCGTTGAACCCGTTATCTGTTCCTGTTCACGGGAGTTGTCGGTCATCGTGTTCGGGGCGGCCCCAGCGAGCAAAAATCTTTTCAGCCACGTTTCCGGGTCTGATATTGCGCCTCTTTCTGGAACGATATTATCAGGAAAAACACTATTTTGACGGAATCAAAGGTTTTCGCATCAGCCTGAGGGATGAGCGGTTGGCAGTTTTTACCTGTTTTTATTTCGTCGTAACAATCGTTACATTCTCACCCTGTCTTCTTGGCGTATCTTTGAGTTAAGTTGACAGTAACGGTTATCCATCAACACATGTGCCTGATCAAGTGACAACGTCCATGATGTCGCAGTACCAACGCAACTCGTACCTTTACGGCGGGAACGCGCCCTACATTGAAGAGCTGTACGAATCCTACCTGAACGATCCATCTTCCGTACCCGATAACTGGCGCAACTGGTTCGATGCCATGCAGCATGTTCCCGCAGTCGACGGCAGCGATGCCCGCGATGTGGCCCATGCTCCCGTGGTCTCCTCGTTCGCCGAACGGGCAAAGAGCGGACCCATACGTCAGGTGGTTGCGTATGGCGCCGACACTGACCTCGGCCGGAAACGGGTGGCGGTACAGAAGCTCATTGCCGCCTACCGTTCACTCGGCACCCACTGGGCTGATCTCGACCCCCTCAGGCGCCAGCAGCGCCCCTCGCTTCCGGATCTTGAACCCTCATTCTATGGCCTCACGGATGCGGACATGGATACCGTGTTCAATACCAGCGACACCTGGTTCGGCAAGGAGTCGATGAGTCTTCGCGAGCTGCTGCAGAACCTCCGCGAGACCTACTGCGGCACGATCGGTGTCGAGTACATGTACATCACCGACGGCAACCGCAAGCGCTGGTGGCAGCAGAAGCTCGAGTCGATACGCTCGAAACCCGACTTCTCCGCCGAAGAGAAGCAGCATCTCCTCGAACGCCTGACGGCGGCCGAAGGGTTCGAACGGTTCCTGCATACCCGCTATGTCGGCCAGAAGCGCTTCTCGCTCGAAG
>JAAXXR010000080.1 GCA_013334335.1 Chlorobiaceae bacterium | reverse complement strand
AACCGTGCCCAGATTCAGCTGAACGACGCAGCCGGTAAAACGGTGGCCTGGATCAGATTCAATGATCCCGGCATGTCTTTTGAAAATGATGCCAATGATGGGGGCATCATCAAAATGCACCTGCCTTCATCGATGTTTGAAAACGTCCTGGACGTGCTGCGTAACGAAGGCCCCATCAATATCTATTTCGCACAGGGGCGTGGATTTCTGGGGACCGCTGCCGAACCTGTCGGCGAAGGCGAGTAGGCTCCTGCGAAGAATCCCGAAAATCAGTCCCGGCGCACTCCATGACTGCGCCGGGACTCTGCTGTTGCACGATTCCACGGCATTCTTCACTCAACGTCGCCGGCAGTGCTCAAACGGAAGCAAACCGTCAAACCGCCATCACCTCATGAACCCGGACATCGACATGGACATGCAGAACACCAAACCTCCTGGGACCGCATTTGACAGATACCAGGCGCTTGTCGAACAGATCATGGCTCGCTGGGCTGAAGGCAAACCGCCAAATCCCTCCCCTGCCGCGACCTCTGACAAACCGAGCGGTTATTTCAGGCTGAGCGGTTACCTGCTGGAGTATCTTGCCAACCATGGCGCTTTCCCGATGGGAGTCCATGCGATGCCCGAAGGTCGGGACCGGCTGGGTAATCTTGAGCCTTCGTTTCCTGTGGATTTCGACGAGATTCTCAAGGGATTCACACTCCCGTCCTGAGATGACTCAGATTACACCGACAGCTTGGTTCAGGAATACGACCAGAGGCATGGCCGCGCGATAGGAAACCGCAAGCTCGTCGATAAAATCCAGAGCCGTCACCTCCGTATCCTGAAAAAAATGCTGCGTGTAATACCCCTTGAACTTGAGGTACACGATCGCCGGATTCGAGGCGTCGTATCCCTTGGGCGGGCGTTTCACCGCTCCGGAGGGCTCCACGCCTCGCGGATACCGGGCGAGCATACCGGGATCAGTAACGATAGAAAGCCATTCGGGATAACGCTGGTCGATCGACTGACGGACCTTTTCGAGCACACGGGGTTCAGGCAGGTAAAGACCTCCTCCGGCAAATGAGGCCCCGGGCTCAAGATGCAGATAATAGCCTCCGAAGGGCCCCTTCCTGCCACCGCTGCTCACATAGGCAAAAAAACCTGTCTTATAGGGCGTTTTGTCCCTTGAGAAGCGGATGTCCCGGTAGATGCGCATGATGCATGATTTTGGGTCTGGAGGTGCTTTCGCAACCGCAGGATCGAACGACGAGATCGAGGCGATCATCCGGACCACCGTGTCGAAAAAGTCTCCGTATGCCACCTGATACTCTGGTTTATGATCCATGAACCAGTCGCGGGAATTGTTGGCTTTGAGACGGCGGAGAAAATCGATTGTGCATTCGTTAATCATAGCGGCATCCTGTTTGTGTCGGCAGTTCAAGTTCGACATGATGAAAAATACAACAAATCCTCCGCCCAACGCTCTTCAAGTTTCCCCCGCCGGGCTTCATTGAAAGCGTCGACGGGTATATGATGCAATATCGTTTTTTTATGTACCCCACCACCATAGACGATGACAAGTGTCTCTTGTATGGTGAGTTACCCATTTCGTGAACAGATGCAGTTCATGCAGAATCCATGCACCATTGACTCTGGCAAACGATAGAAAAAAATAATTATCATATGATTACTGAGGTTCTTCGTCAATGCAGAGTTAAAAAACCACTCTTATTGGCAATTTGTTTATTTTTTATTAAGAGTGGGATTGATGTGACACCTATGGCGAGGAACAGCAGCAACATGAGTTGCATACGAGAATGCTAAAGCTTAAACAAAAAATCAACGCCGTACTGGAGCATGCCGAACCGAACCTGCCCATTATTGGCCTTTTTGGGACCATCGGCTATCCGCTGTTTTATCTCGTATGGAAATATCTGATCCCCCAACCCTATGAAAACCTGGCATTACGTCTTGCCGAAGCGGTTGTCAGTCTTCCCTGGCTGTTTCATCGGCACCTGCCAAAAAAACTGAAAGAGTTTTTTCCTCTTTATTTTGTCATATCCGTTCCGGTGCTCCTGCCGTTTTTCTTTCATTACATGATGTTGAAAAACGAGTGGTCGGTCACCTGGGCGATGTCATCGATGGCCTGCCTGTTCCTGCTCGTCCTTATCATTAACGACTGGCTGTTTATCTGCACCTACACGCTGGCAGGTTTTGCCATGGCCTATGCGGCCGTCTATGCTACCGACGGCCATGTCTCCTACACCTATTTCCAGATCGAATATATTCCCACCTACCTGTTCGCCTTTTTTGGTTGCCTTATTGCCAACCACAAGCGTCATAACGCTCTCCAGACGAAAATGTCACTGATGAGAAGCCTGAGCGGCAGCATCGCACATGAAATGAGAAACCCGCTGAGCTCCATCACCAATGCCTTGGGAACCGTGCAGTCGATCATCCCGGACAAACCTGACAAGCATGACGCGCAGCAGACGTTCAATCTGAGCTATTCGTGTCTTGTAAGGATTCATGAGGTCATCGGAGAAAGTCTGTCAACGATAAAAAGAGGCAACAAGATCATCGATTCCATCCTGGTAACCCTTCAGGACAGCATCATGGATATCAACAACTTCAAGAAGGTTGCCGCCAAACAAACCATTCAAGCCGCCATCGCCAATTATGGATATAATGACATGCGTGAAAAGGAGTTGATCGTTGATGCAACAACGATCAACTTCGATTTTCTTGGCGACAAGGACCTGTTGATCTATGTTCTGTTCAATCTGTTGAGGAATGCACTTCATTACAAGGACAAGCCTGGGTTCAAAATCGAAATCACCACCAGGAAAGGAATTACGACAAATCATATCCGTGTTCGGGATACCGGACCAGGCATCCCTCAGGGAAAAAGGGAACTTATTTTCGAACGATTCTACACCTATGGAAAAAGTGGAGGCAACGGACTCGGGCTTTCGTTCTGTAGGAGGGTTGTCGAGTCGTTCGGAGGCACCATTACCTGTGACTCTGAGGAGGGGCAATGGACCGAATTCATTATCAGCCTGCCCGCATACACATCGAAAGCTTCGAACGACCTCAAACGAGAGGTATTGAAGAGCAGGCGGATACTCATTGCCGACGACCAGATCAGCAACCGCTTACTCCTGACGAAATTCCTGTCCGAATGGAACTGCATCATCGATGAGGCCGTCGATGGCAAGCAGGTTGTCGACCTGGTTGCAAAAAAACGTTACGACCTGATATTCATGGATTTCGAAATGCCGTTCATCACCGGAGACCGCGCCGTCAGCATGATGCGACATCGTCTGGATATCGAACCGGAACTCGCCAGGCATTATACGCAGGTGCCGGTGATCGGAATAACGGCGCTGCCCATGTCGGAAGCGTTGCCTCGTGCGTCAGCCTGCGGTATGAACGAGGTGCTCGCCAAACCGCTTAAATGCATGGATATCAACAAGGTGCTGGAACGCTACTTTTTCTCTGAAATACCGTTGCTTTCCGACGACCTTGGAGAAGCCCTTTCCAAAAGCCGGATTCTGCTGGTGGACGACAACGAAACGAGCAGGAAGTTCATGTGCATGATCCTTGAACATTACGGTTGCACGATCGGACAGGCAGACAACGGGCTTGCGGCCATCAGGCTGCTTGAACAACGGGATTTCGACCTCATTGTCATGGATATGGAAATGCCCGTCATGAATGGAGTGGAAACTGCCCAGGCGATCAGAAAAGGAGAGGGATTATCCCGTTTCATGAACTTCAGGGAGATTCCGATCATAGCCCTCACCGGCAACACTGACCCCGCAAGTATCGCCAGAGTCAAGGATGCCGGTATGAATCACTTCCTCAGCAAACCGATATTCAGGGAAAAGCTCGTCGCATCGATTGCCGACTGGCTCAATTATGGAAGCGCTACCGGCGAAACAACCGAAAAAGCGGCCACAAACAGCGCAACGCCTTCCATGGCAACCTGGGAGGAGCTCTGCAATGAACATATTCTTGACTTTGCTGTCATCGACGGCCTGACGGAGGTTACGGGCAACGAACTGCGCATCTCCCTGCTGGAGGTGTTCATCAGGGAGGCGGAAACCCTGATCGAGGCGCTCGCCCAAGCCGCATCAGTCGGCAATCTCGAACTTATCGAACAGCTCTCGCACACCCTCAAGGGATCATCAGGAAGTATGGGAGCGGCCCGTTTGTTCGTTCTGAGCAGACATCTTAACGACTTGTCCCGCAATGGAAGGTGGCCTGATCATGAAAACTGGGCGGTGATCATGAAAAACACTTTCGAACAGACAGCCGAGGAGATGCGACTCGGACTGAAAATCGAACATGAAACGAACCTGGAACACACGGAAAACAGTCGTCTCCACCCGTTATGACAAACCAGGCCATTCTGGATATGCACCTTTTATGCATACATCTGCATGCATCGTCACGGCCGGTGCACCGAAGCAAACGCTCCCGTGAAGGACAACGTTTTCTGTGAGTTGCATTTCAAGCGCCGGGACAACATCCGCAGGGGTCGCTTCCTCAAGAGTGACAACCCTATTTGGCGACAATGCGTCCGGTCACCAGCAGCAGCACGGCGCCGGCTATGTCGACCGTTTTCCATACCATAGGAGGCAGGATAACCGGGCTGATCGGATTGAAGACAATCGCGAAAAGGGCGTAGACGACAGCAAGGATCGTCATCGGGCCAAACGGTTCGAAATTCCGGTAAGCTCCCCAGGCGAAGGTGCCGAAGGCAAGGATGTTCAGGATGCTGAGATACGCTTCAGGAAGAGGAAAAAGCGCGGCGATCATGATCGCCGCTGTGGCATATACAATCAGTATCGGCATTTGGACTCCAGTTCAGAACATTGAGTGGGCGCCGAGCTCCTGACCGGCGAGCCCGTCAGTCAGCACGCGTTTGTAAAAATCCCTGAGGGTATCGTTGCCGTAGGATGGGGTCGCGTCAGCATCATACTTCCCCGTAGCCGGATTCAGTACCAGCATCGACTCCGAGCAGTAGTATTTGCCGATACGCGCGAATTCGGCCTTGTCCCTGAGTCCGGGAAAGATTTTGGAGAGCAGGTCCATCACCGGTATGATCACGTCGAAGATCTGGATCGGCATGTTCTTGAACTTCGGCTCCTTACCCAGAAGCTCGAAAAGCAATTCCCCCTGTTCGCGTGCGGTGATCGCGTTCCCCGGTCCTCCTATCGGCAATATCCGGTTCTGTTTCGAGGGATCATCGATACAATCTGCCATGAACCGGGCAAGGTCAGCTTCACTGATCGGCTTGCAGGCGGTCAGCCGGCCGTTGCCGAACATCACGTATGGCTTGCCTTTCCTGACAGACTCGATCTGACCTGCTATGGACTTGAAAAAGGCCGTAGGACGTACGATTGACCAGGTCACACCCGACGCCATAAGCTCTTTCTCCATTTGCAGTTTTGCGCGCTGGAACTCCAGGAGCGGTTTCTGGACACAGATAGCCGAGAGCAACACAAACTGCTTCGCTCCGGCAGCCTTGCCGGCGTCGAGCGCATTTCGGGTCGCCTGGTAATCAATCTCCCAGGAGTCCTTCACCCCGCCATTCCTGGAGGTCAGGCAGGAGACCACGACGTCGAAACGCTCTCCCTTCATGCCATCACGCTGAATTGAAACAGGATCACAGACGTTGCCGAACCGCACCAGGGATCCGCTGAGTTCCCGCCGGGTCTGATCCGATGTCGTCTCCGCATGGACACCGGAACGCTCGCGTGCGAAGCTCACGACATCATATCCTCTCGAAACGAGCTCGCGCACGACGAATTTGCCTATGTAACCGGTCGCCCCGACCACGAATACACGTTGTTGAGGCGTTGCCGTA
>JAAXXR010000023.1 GCA_013334335.1 Chlorobiaceae bacterium | reverse complement strand
GAAGGTTGACACATAATCAACATATCGGTAGATCTTTCGGTATAGACAGTGATGATATTGATTATTTTATTAGGATTTTTTATCTTTCTGCCTTATAATTTTAACCGTACGTAAATCGCAAAAAAAAAGATCCGGCACGCATCCGGTCAACGATATGGTGTGACCTATATAACGAATATCCGCGGGAGACTGTAAAAAACCATGCATTACCTGATCAGCGACAAGGAGATCGAGCGCTTCATCGATGAGGATGTGCCTTACGGCGACCTGACGACAACCCTGCTCGGCATCGGGAATGATCCGGGGGAGATCGCTTTCACCTCCAGGGAACGAACGGTGATCTGCTGCACCGAGGAGGCCGGAAGGGTTCTTGAGGCGTGCGGCGCAACGGTCACCAGGTCGCTTCCATCGGGAACAATCGTCGAACCGGGAACCCTCCTCCTGAGGGCGGAAGGCTCTGCCGCGGCGCTGCACGCAGGCTGGAAGGTGGCCCTGAACCTGCTCGAATACGCATCGGGCATCGCGACGCGCACCGGAACGATCGTCGGGCGGGTCCACGCCGCAAATCCGGAAGCGAGCGTCGTGACCACCCGCAAGTCGTTCCCTGGGACCAAACAGGTCGCCATCAAGGCCATCATGGCCGGAGGGGCGCTGCCCCACCGTCTCGGCCTTTCGGAATCGGTGCTGGTCTTCAGCCACCATACCGCTTTCCTTGGCGGTCTTGAACCATTCCTCCTCATGCTTGCCGACCTGAAAAAACGTGCCCGCGAGCAAAGGATCATCGTCGAAGCCGACACTCCCGACGAGGCGATCCGCATCGCGAAAGCCGGTGCGGACGTCGTGCAGGTCGACAAGATGCCGGTGGAGGCGCTCGCGGCACTGGTCGCCGACATCAGGCGCGAGTGCCCGGACGTCGCCGTCTCGGCGGCAGGCGGCATCAACATGGAAAACGCGGCCGCCTACGCCAACACCGGTGTCGACATCATCGTACTCTCCTCGGTCTATTTCGGCAAACCTTCAGATATCTCCGCAATCATCAACCAGAAACCAAAACCCTGAACAGATGAAAACCGCAACTTCAGCAATGCAGCGCATTGTCGTCGCGCTGTTCGTCCTCATGATGACCGCCATGCCCGCCATGGCGGGCCAGCTCAGCCTCTCGGTCGCCGCGAGTCTCAAGGACGCCCTCAACGACATGACTGCCGCGTACACGGCCGAACACCCGGGCACCACGTTCCTGAAAAATTATGGCGCTTCGGGGACACTTGCCGGCCAGATCGAGAACGGCGCACCGGCCGACCTGTTCATTTCGGCCAACGTCAAATGGGTAGATTACCTGAAGGACAAAAAGCTTGTCGATGCCGCGAGTGTAAAGACTTTCGCCCTGAACGACCTGGTCTTTGTGGGTAAAACCAATAAAAAGGTGAAGGTCATGAACGACCTGACCCAGCTCGACAAGATCGCCATCGGCAGCCCGGCCAGCGTCCCCGCCGGGGAGTATGCGATGCAGGCGATCACCAAGTCAGGGCTCGATCGGAAGCTCACCGGAAAACTGGCCATGGCCAAGGATGTGAGGGAGAGCCTGATGTACGCAGAGCTTGGCGAGGTTGACGGCTCGTTCGTCTACCGCACCGATGCCCTGCTTGCCAAAAACGTGAAAATTTTGTTTGTTGTGCCGCAGGAGCTCTATCCCCAGGTGATCTACCCGATGGCACTGACCGCAAGCGGCGCCTCCAACAGCGAAGCGAAAGCCTTCCACGCATGGCTGCAGGGCTCCAAGGCATCGTCGATCCTGAAAAAGTACGGGTTCCTCCTGAAGTAACCATTTGTTGTCGAACACCATGACCCTGACTCCGGAAGACCTGACGGCCATTCTGCTCTCCCTGAAGATTGCCGTGTCGGCGACACTGCTTTCGCTTCCGTTGGGTTTCGCAACCGCATGGTTCATGGTGTTCAGGAACTTCCGGGGCAAGGTGCTGCTCGAGGTGCTGGTAAACCTGCCGCTCACCCTGCCGCCGGTGGTCATCGGTTATTTCCTGCTGCTCCTCTTTGGCCGCAACGGCTGGGGAGGCGCCCTCCTCAAGAGCGCCGGCATCGAGTTCATCTTCACCTGGAAAGCCGCCGTCGTCGCCTCGGCCACCGTCGGATTCCCGCTTCTGGTCCGTTCGATCCGTCTCGGCATGGAGTCGATCGACCGGCAGCTCCTGCAGGCCTCCCGGAGCCTGGGAGCCCCATGGTATGATACCCTTGCCACGGTGGTTCTGCCGCTCTCCTTCAGGGGCGTGATCGCCGGTTCGTCACTCATGTTCGCCCGCAGCCTCGGCGAGTTCGGAGCCACCATCATCGTGGCCGGCAACATCCCCGGCGTCACCCAGACCATCCCGCTGGCCATTTACGATTATGCCAGCTCACCGACCGGCACCGCCATGGCCCTCTCGCTCTGCGCCGTTTCCGTCACGCTTTCGGTCGGCATCCTGCTCCTGCACGAAATGCTCAGCAAAAAGCTTGAAACCGGGCGAAGCTCATGAACCTGCACATCGACATCAAAAAACGGTTCAGCGGTTTTTCCCTCGAGATGAAGAGCTCACTTTCCGGCGACCGGATGGGCATATTCGGCGCTTCGGGCAGCGGAAAAACGACACTCGTCCACATGATCGCCGGACTGACGGCACCTGACTCAGGGGAGATCTTCCTTGATGACCACTGCCTGTTCAGCACCCGGAGCGGTTGCAATCTTTCGCCCGAACAGCGACGCATCGCCATCGTGTTCCAGCAGGCGATGCTCTTCCCCCATCTCGGGGTAAAGGCGAATCTGCTGTATGGTTACCGGCGTTGCCGTACGGAAAACAGGAAGATCCGACCGGAGGCGCTCGTCGAGGTCCTTAACCTGCAGCAACTCATGCAACGAGGGGTGAACCGGCTTTCAGGCGGGGAGAAACAGCGCGTGGCCCTCGGCCGGGCGGTGCTTGCCAACCCGCGCCTGCTTGTCATGGACGAACCGCTCTCGGCACTCGACGACACGCTCCGTTATCAGATCATCCCCTATCTTCGAAGCGTCAGCGAGGAGTTCGGCATTCCCTATCTCTTCATCTCGCACTCGATCCCCGAAATGCAGCTCATGGCCGAACAGGTGCTGGTTGTTGAGCACGGAAAACTGGCTGTCATTTCAACACCTGATGCACTTGCGCGCTCCGGCATGGCTCAAAGCCCGAGAGGCTACCTGAACCTCCTGCGCCTGAAAACCCCGGCGTTCCGGGAGGGCCTGTTCCACTACCCATGGGGAAGCGGCGCCCTGATCATTTCGGACGGAAAAGAGGAGGGTGAATCGCTATTCGAGCTCTCATCGCGAGACATCATCCTGTTCAAGAAAAACCCTGAGGCCATCAGCGCCAGGAACCTGCTCAAGTGCCGGATCGCCGAGATGTTCGATTCCGACGGCCGCAAAGGGGTTGTCCTCGAATCGGGCGGAAGCACCCTCGTGGCTGAAATTGTCCCTTCGGCTGCCAAAGAGCTTGAAATAGCCCCAGGATCAGCCATGTTCGCCGCCGTCAAGGCCTCCGCCTTCCGCCGCCTCGGCTGACGCAAAAGCAGTTCTCGTCGCACCGCATGAACAGGACATGAAAAACAAAAAAACGCCAGCTTCATACGTTTATGTAGGAACACTTCAATAACCGCGCTCTTTTTTTTACATACACCATCAACAGCAGGTGAACCCGTAACCATCTACAGGAGTCAATCCATGAACATCAGCGCAAGAAACATTTTCAGGGGAACCATCTCGTCGATCGTGAACGGCACGGTGAACGCCGAAGTGGCCATCGACCTCGGAAACGGCATGTCGATCGTCGCGATCGTGACTATCGGAGCCGCTGAACGGCTCGGCCTGAAGGAGGGCATGGGCGCCAGCGCCATCATCAAGGCAAGTTCGATCATGGTCGGGACCGGCCTCCTGGAAGCGAAGCTCAGCGCCCGCAACATCCTGCCCGGCAAGATCACCCGTATCATCGAAGGGCCGGTCAGCACCGAGGTAGACCTCGAAGTCGGCGGTGGCAACACCATCTCCGCCGTCATTACCCACGGCAGCTTCAGCCGAATGGGCCTCGCCCCCGGTGGAACCGCCTGCGCCATATTCAAGGCATCAAGCGTGATCATCGGCGTCGACTGACGGTCAACAGAACACGCAACCTCGCGACCAGTCCGGGGGGCGAACGCTTCCGCCCCCCCCACGGGAGCACCGTGATTCATCTGGAATATCCCGGGCGATTAGCTGCGAACCGGCTGGCCTCATGTTGCCTCCGGAGGCTCCCCGGTTGGCTGTGTTCAACTTTTTGCCGTAACTTCCGGTTGTACTGGAAAAGAGAGGAACCTTCCACCATCGACCTTTATGAGCGTTACCGGTAAAAAAGTCTGCTTCATGACCGGGGCATCCGGCAAACTTGGCAGGGAGATTGCGCTGTCTGTGGCAGGGCAGGGCTATTCGATCTTTTTTACCTGGTTCTCGTCCGAACAAAAGGCGCAGGAGACGCTGGAACAGATCCGCTGGGTCAGCCCCGAGTCGCAGATGGTCCGCTGCGATGTCTCGAAAACCGCTGACATCAAGCACGCGTTCAGCGAGTTCGGCAGGCACTTCGACCGGCTCGACCTCCTTGTCGCGAGCGCATCGAACTTCTTCCGCACCGACCTGCTCGAAGTTACCGAGCAACAGTGGGACAGCCTTGTCGACACCAACCTGAAGGGAACCTTCTTCACCATGCAGGCGGCGGCCCGCATGATGCTGAACCAGCCGTTCCTGTCCCGTATCATCACCATGACGGACATATCGGCTGGTCTGGTCTGGCGCAACTTCGCACCGTACACGGTCTCCAAGGCCGGCGTCCAGCATCTGACCAGGATCTTCGCACGTGAAACGGCACCGCGCATCCTCGTCAACTCGATTGCCCCCGGAACCGTTTCGGAATATCCGGGACGGGAGGCCGAACCCGAGACCGATCTGTTGGAGAAAATTCCGCTGCAGCGGCTTGGCGATCCAATGGATATCGTCGGAGCCATCAGGTTCCTCATGGAGAGCGAGTATATCACCGGGCAGGTGATCAATGTCGACGGCGGCAGGATCCTGTATTGACCGGAGAGACTGATGCAAAGGGATGGTTGGCCCGAAGAGGTCGGGCTCCTGTTCATTGAACAGCAGGTGCGACTGGCACCGGTTATCGACCCCAAACCGATCACGTGCAGCGTCGTTCGTTATTTTTCATATATTTAAGTCTTTACAGGCTCTTTCAATCATACCTTACCAAACGGCTATGGAACACCAGATACCGGTTGTCAGCGTGGAGCAGGAGCCACCCGTAAACACCCCTGCCGAGCATCAGGAGATTCCCGAACAGATCAGGGAGATCAGTGAACGGGTAGCTCAAGCGTTCACCGAGTTCAAGGAGAGCGAGACCTACGGGAAGATCCTTGAGGGAAAGGAGACCGCACGCGAATATATCAGGACGAATCCGCTCGCCTCGTTCGGCTATGCGCTTGGAGCCGGCCTGTTCATGGGGCTGCTCATGAAAAGAAAAAAGTAGGCAAACGACTCACGCATGACGGATATGAAAAGGGACATCCCAACTCCCCGGGACCGGAAAAAAGGCATCCCCGGGCTGATCGAGAACACCGTTTCGTCGACCTACGACGACATGATGGCCATCATCGAAGCGAAACTGGAACTCATCAGGATAGAACTCACTGAAAAGGTTGCGCTGGTGGGAGCACTCCTGGTCCTGCTGGTTGTCTTCATGATCGGCACAGCCTATTTCATCACCTCAGCCGCGCTTCTGGTGGGCGAATTGCTTGGCCACCCGTTTCTCGGATATCTCTTCATCAGCCTGATGTTCATCTCGGCATTCGCCTTCTTCACCAGGATAAGGCCGGACATGCTGAAAAACTTCATCCACAAAATCCTGCTTTCCGCCAATGACTACCGCAAATGAACACATCAGGAACATCCAGGAGCGGATCGACGAATTGGAACAGACCATCAGCGACCGGGGACAGCAGATCCGTGATCGGACTTCGCAACTCAGGGAGGAGATGCAGAAGGAGATCGCGCCTGAGGAGCTGATCAAAAAACATCCGTTCGAGGCGACTGGAGGTGCTCTGGTCGTCGGATGGCTGATCGGCAAGGTTGTCCGTTCGCTTGTTAGCCCTGGCCCGCGTGTTCAGGCACCCGCTCCATCGCCGGAGTCATCGGGTTCTCGCCGGATGCCAACGGCCGTGAAGGCCGCCCTGGCCACCGTGGGCACCGAGGCCCTGCTTGCCGGCGAAGACCTGGCCATATCCTGGATCAAGAACTATATCTCGGAAAGGAAGAAAAAACCGGCGTGACCAGCAGTTCCATTGTCAGTCACCCGGCACGGTCCAACAGGTGAGGCTCCACCCATCACACGCCTCGCGCCACGCCTCCCCTACCAGTTCGAGACCATCCTGTTGAAGAGTTCGTCCACCGCCTGGTCCATGGCGCTGGTAATGGCCGTCTGCTGTGCGCTGTAACTGCCGGTGGTGTAGTCGGCAAAACCGACAAAGGACTGGGAGAAGAGCTGCGTGTTTTTAACCCGGTCGTCGAAGTCCGCCTTCAGGACGATCGTGATCCTGTTGGTCACCGCGCGCTCCGATGTGCCGCCAAGCTGGCTCGGCTCGTCACGGTAGGAGACGACCATGCCGGTCAGCACCGCGTCGGCACGCGACGCGTCCGGCTCCAGGGTCAGACTGCTCTGGGACTGGATCTTGTCGATGAGCTTGCGAGTGATCGTTTCACGGAACTGGGCGATTCCCGCCTGGGAAGCGTCGTCGAACAGCGGCACGGCCACACGGTTCATGTGGGCAGGAAGCGAAGCCCCGGAAAAGCTGTAGCACCCCTGCAGCACGACGAGCGCGATGCAGAGCACGGTCGTCACGAACACTCCCTTTCCCCTCGGCATAGTCATCATCCACATTGGTCCATCCCCGGTTAATAGGTTCGACGATCGATCCTGTTGAGCATTTTACGAAACGGATAGCTCAGAAGCATCAGTTTCTTGCGTTTTCCGTCGAGTGCCGACAGATAGAGACCGGTTTTCCCGTCACTCCACCGGGAGGCCAACTTCACCGCATAGCGGGCAGCCCGGTCAGGGGACTGCGCAAAGATGTCGAGAATGGTGTTGAAGGTGTCAAGTTGCCGCCGAAGCTCCGGTGTCGGATCGTCCGGATCGATCATGCCGGTCCTGACCAGGCCGGGATGGAGAAGCATCACGGAGACGCCGCTCTTGCGGTACTCTTCGGCCATGGCGAAGGTCAACCGCGCTATGGCCGCCTTGGTCGAACCGTAAGCGGAGATGTACGGGGTGTTCGATCCCCGGTCGGTGCCTGAACCGGCCAGGTTGATGATCTTGCCCTGCCGTCCCGAGGAGAGGAAATAGCGAACCGCCGCACGGCAGCCGTAGTAGGTGCCCTTCAGATTCGTATCGATGACGCGTCCCCAGGCATCGGGGCTGCTGTCGCCGACGCTTTCGAATGGATCGGAGATCCCCGCATTGTTGACGAAGCAGTCGATCGCCCCGAAGCGGGTAACCGATGCGCGGACCAATCCCTCCATCTCATCGTACGATGAGGCGTCACAGACATGGCCGAAAACCGTGCCTGCGGGAAATTCGCGCACCGCTGCGTCGACATTTTCCCGACGGCTTGAGGTGATGACGACCTGTGCCCCTTCCCTGACGAATTCACGGGCGATGGCCAGTCCTATACCCCTGGTAGAGCCGGTAATGACGGCAACCTTCTGCTCAAGCTTCTTCATCTCGACGGTGATTGCTGTTTCGTTCCTGCGGAGGCCGCGAGCCGATCCATCGGGTTACCGCTTTACGCCGGTCATCTGGTCGACCATCGCCTGGAGCTCCGGACGTCCTTCTGCGTAGACCTCGAGCGGCACGCCGCTCTCGATGGCCTCCCAGGCCTGCCTGATGCTGAGGGCGCCCGCCTTCGGTCCCATGGGATGGCCGAAGACGCCTCGTCCGGGCACGAACCCGAAATCGACGCTCCCCACCTTGCGGTAAACCGTCTCGAGCGTGAGCGCCGAATCGCTTCCGCCCGGCACGGGCAGGCTTGGCTTGATATGACCCATTGGCCTGAGGCACTCCTCGATGTTCTCCAGCACCTCCTCTTCGGGCGTCATCATCCGGTCACCAAAACCGGGCATGATGACCGCATCGAGACCGGCAAGGCGCTGCAGCTTGGTCATCACCCTGGAGTGGATACCGAACTTCTCCATCCGGCTGAATGCCGCGATAAAGGGGAAATGGCCGATGAGCGGCACCTGGGTGTAGTTGCTGAGCATGCGCACCGCGCTCAGGCCGACCGGCAGGGCGTTGATCAGGAGCGCGTTGGCGCCGTTGCGCACCGCGACGTCGTGCTTCTCGATCAGGCTGTCGACCTCGTCGGTGATGTTGGCGAGATAGATTTTGGGTTCCCCGGTCTCCTGCTCGGCATGGCGCCTCGCTTCACCGAGGTGGGCCGCCCGTTCAGCCATGGCCGACCAGGTGACGTCGGCGAGCATCTCGTCGTCCTTGGCGATATCGAGCCCGCCCAGCCAGCTCTGGTGGGCGATCTCGGAGAACTCCGACGGACTGAGGCCGATGTTCGGCTTGACCACGCCGAAAAAGATCGGGCGTCCGTGGGCGTTGAGGAGGTTGCGCAACCCCTCGATGCCGAACTTAGGTCCTTCGAAATCGGCGAGGTAGGAGTCAGGAAAACTGATGTCCATGAGCTTGACCACCGGGACACCCGGAGTGAAGAAGGTCCCCTCGCCGCAGACGGCGGTCAGAAGGTTCGGGATCTTCGGGCCGAAATTGCAGTGGGGATGGACGACGGTCACCCGGCATGCGTGGATGCGGCCGGTTTCGGCATGCTTGACCGGATAGCTCAGCTGCTCGAGCTCCCCGATGACCTCGAGGCCGATTACCTTGGCCGCATGGACGGGACGGAAATCCTCATCGACGCCGACCCGCTTCCATTGGGCTGTCGACTGTTCACTGCAGAAATGGGCTAACGCTGTCTCGATATCACCGACGCATTCCAGATAATAGTCGAGAACCAGGTACTGCTCCATGTCGAGCGACTCCCTGGCGGCAAAAAACCCTTTGATGTCTTCAGCAATCATAGTTAATCATCAACCTCTGCAGTTAGAAAAGAGGGAGACGGTGATGCCCGTCTCCCCATAAACAGGTTGCCGGTAAACAACCCGCGTCAACGAGGCAATCAACCTTCGGACTTAATGGATTCGAAATACTCGAAGGCCTCGGCTGGGGTGTTCTTCTCGTGCACGATCCGGTTGACCGCTTTCATCATGGCCAGCGGCGAATCGCTCTGAAAAATGTTGCGCCCCATGTCGACGCCGGCGGCGCCCTCCTGGATGGCGTTCCAGGACATGGTCAGGGCCTCGAGTTCCGGAAGCTTCTTGCCACCGGCCATGACGATCGGCACGGGGCATGAGGCAACAACGGTATCGAAATCCTCATCGACATAATAGGTCTTGACTACCTGTGCACCGAGTTCCGCGCAGATCCGGGTGGCCAGGCGGAAGTACTTGGCGTCGCGCACCATCTCCTTGCCTACCGCGGTCACCGCCATGGTCGGGATGCCGTAGCGAAGGCCCATATCAACCAACCTGGTCATGTTCCTGATCGAGCGGGTCTCGTACTCCCCGCCGATGAACACCTGCAGGGTGATGCAGGCGACGTTCATGCGGATGGCGTCCTCGATGTCGACGGCAAGCTCCTCGTCTGAAAGCTCCTTCAGGATGCTTGGTCCCCCGCTGCACCGCATGACGACCGCCTTGGTGAGGCTCGGAGGGACGGTGGTGCGGAGAATGCCCCGGGTAAGCATGATGGCGTCGGCGTAAGGCATGAGCGGCACGATGTTGACATCAGGCCGTTCCAGGCCGGTGGTCGGACCCTGGAAATAGCCATGGTCGATGGCGAACATGACCGTCTTGCCGGTATCAGGCCTGAAAATCCTCGAAAGACGATTCTTCATGCCCCAGTCGAGGGAGTGCGCGCCCTTCAGAAAAAAGCCGTGGGTGTTGACCGGGATATCGGTGTAATACTCCTTGGCCTGCTTGTCCTTATCATATTCCGCCATCGTCTTGACCTCCAGATTGGATTTGTTGATTTATGATTTTCCGGCATCGATCATCGCAACGCAGCCGCGATATTGCCGCCGTCAACCGTGGTGACGGAGGCGGTCGTTTTCGTTTCAAGGGCGAGATGCACAAACGCGTCGGCGACATCCTCGGCAGTCACCTCGAGTCCGAGCAGGTTGCCGGCCATATACTCTTTTTCACTCAGGCCACGTGCCGTTGAGCGGGCCTTGATCATGTCGGGCGTCAGCAGGCCGCTGCGGATCCTGTCGGCGTTGACGCCGTTCGAGCGGATACCGTCCCTGCCGTGGTCGAGGGCATATTGCCTGAGCAGGAAGAGCGTCGCCGCTTTGGGCAGTCCATACGGGCCGAAGTCTGGGCCGGGGTTCACCGCCTGTTTCGAGACGTTGAACAGCAGCGCTCCGCCGGTGCCCTGCATGCGCATGATACGCACGGCGTTCTGAGCGATCGTCTGGTGCGAGAAGAAGTTGATCTCGAAGCTCTTCCTGAGCAGTTCGTCGGAGACCTCCCCGATCCTGCCCTGCAGGGCTACGCCGACGTTCGAGACGACGATATCGAGACCACCGAAAACCCTCGAAACCTTGTCGAACGCGTGACGCACCGCCTCGCGGTCGGTCACGTCGCAGGCGATCGTGAGCGTTCCGGGGCCAAGCTCCCCTGCAGCCCGCTCGAGCGACGCAGGATCGAGATCCATGATCACGATCTCGGCGCCCTTGCGCTTGAACGCTTTTGCCGTGGCGAGACCTATGGCCCCGGCGCCGCCGGTCACCATGGCGACCTTTCCGGCCAACTCTCCTCCGTTGCGGTTCTTGCGGACCTTGGCCTGCTCCATGTCCCAGTATTCGATTTCGAAGACATCACGCTCGGAGATCGATTCGAAGGTGCCGACCGACTCGGCGTCGAGCATGGCGAGTGCCGACTGTTCAGCGATGTCCGCGGTGAGCTTCGCATCCGCGACGGTCCGGCCGAGGCCGAACAGCCCGAGTCCCGGAACCATCACGACCCTTGGCATCGGATCGATCATGTCGACCTGCATGCCGGTCAGTGTCCTGTTACGATCGAAATAGGCGCGGTACTCTTCGACATAGGCGTCCACCCGCTCCCTGACGGCCGCCCGGAATCCGTCGACGTCGGCGGCATCAGGCGCCGGCACGACAAGGGGCTGGTTCTTGGTCCGGATGATGAAATCGGGGGTCATGGCGCCCTTCCGGACGATCGACTCCAGGTTCGCAGCGTTGACGAATTCTGAAAGCGCTTCCGAAGCCCTGAACTCGAGCACGAAACTCTCGAAATCCATTTCGCCCGGAGTCTTCTCGAACGAGCACGCGCCCCTGATGACCGGAGCCACATCCTCGACGCTCGCCAGGACCGGCGGGAGCTCTGCCGACGGGAAGTTCCTGCGGGTGCCCGAGGCGATGCGCGCTTCGATGCTTGAGACCCCCTCGATCATGCGATCATAGGCCTCCCTTGCCGTATCTCCGAAGGTCACGAGACCATGATTGTGCAGCACCATGCCATGAATCGACGGATCCGATTCGTACTCGTTCACCGCCAGCCGGGCAAGTCCCAGGCCGGGCTGGACGTAGGGCACCATGCCAAACCCCTTGCCAAGGGCCTCCCGGCAAAAGCGGTCGCCTTCGGCCTGGTTGCTCAGGGTCAGCAGCGCCAGCGAATGCGTATGGAAAATATAACGGTGCGGCAGGAATGCGTGCAGCAGGGTCTCGATCGAGGGGCTCAGCGAACGGCTGACGATCTGGTCGGTCAGGGTGAAGAGGTTCAGGAACAGGAAGTTCTTGAACTCCCTGGTCGAAAATCTCCTGAGATCGTCCTCGCTGTGCCGCTCACCAGATGCGTACATGCGCTGGAGGCGCTGCATCGGCTCGATCCTGACCGGGGTGAAGTCGTGGACATCGACCTTGGCGAGGTTGACGCCGCTTGCCTTGATGAAGATAACGTTGGAGTGGTTGCCAAGGAAATCGGTCAGTACGCTCTTGACCGAGGTATTGCCCCCTCCGTGCATGACCAGCCGGTCATCCCGTCCAAGGAGCCTTGATGCATAAACCAGTTCTACAAGTTCAGCAGGGGTATCGGCAACATCGATGGTCCCTGCCGCTGTCGATTTCAGATCAGACTCGTTCCAGAGATTCTGCATAGGATATTAAAATGTTCCTGTATCAACAGGTAATAGTGCATAAAGCCGCTCAGGGCTGCTGGCGCCTCATTTTTTTCGCATGACTTCTCTCGATCAGGAATCCTGAGAGATACATCAGGACAAAACCAGGAAGAACAATTGCGAGAAAAAGGTGCTGATGCGCCTCGGTCTTCAGCTGTCCGGAGGTCCATATCATCCAGGCGAGAACTGCCCAGAGGGGTCCAACGGCATAAAAAGTCCTGTTCCAGAGTGTTTTGAAACTGTAGTTCATTGGCGTATTTCCTGATGTAACTGACAACACAGGCAGAGGGCTCACTCAGAGCTGGCCCTGGATAATCAGTTTTTTCTCGTTGCGTTTTTCGAGATAGATCCTGACAAGGTACTGGATGGCATTGACAATGTAACTGAGGTACGCGATATACCCGGCCAGGACGAGTGTATTCTCTGAAGTACCCATCCATGAGAGAACAAAGTAGAGAATATGAAAAAAACCGGCGATCGTACTTCCCACATCCTCCCAGAAAAACTCTTTTGAATAGACCCAATGACCAAAGATCTCCTTTTCGAAAAACATGCCCGTTATGAACAGAATGGCAAAAAACAGTGTCTTGAACAGGATGGCGAGGCTGATCCAGATAAAGTCTATGTTCCCGATGTGGTTCGCATAGAGGGTATTGAGGAGCACGCCGGTCAGGAAAATGAAAAACTGTACCGGCGCAAGAAGGATCTGGAGATAGGTCCAGACCGATGCGTTACGCATCGCGAGCTGTTCAGGAGTATAGCGAGGCATGATGTATTGGCTGGCGGTTTGTGTGATCAGAAATCGGAGGATTCGGTTTCATGAACGCAGAGAATATAGTAAAATCAAACCACCCTGAAAAACCCTTTCATCAGGGGAAAACAGGCTGTTTGAAGCTCCTGTGCGGTAAAATTTTCATGCGCCTGCGAAAGTGAATGTTTTGGTATAATCCCGCGGTTTTGTACGTTTCACATTCCGGCAGCTTCCCTCAGCGACCTTGTGCTGCTGGCAACGCAGGTTCAACCCTGCGCAAAGCCGTCTTAGATTCAGTACAACCCGGTTATTTCATCCGATGCAAGTCTCTGATCCGGAATCGACAAAACCACTGAACATCCTGCTCGTCTCTCCTCAGGGCAAAATGGATGATGATAGCAACCAGAAACCGCTCTTCCACATGGCGCTCGGTGTTCTGGTCAGTATTACGCCAAAACAGCACCACATCGAGATAATCGACGAGCATTTCCACGATCCCATCGATTATGACGGCAACTACGATCTGGTTGGCATCACCTCGCGCACCCTGGAAGCGACCAGGGCCTACGAGATTGCGGACGAATTCCGGAAGCACGGCAAGACCGTGGTCCTCGGAGGCCTCCATATCTCGTTCAATCCCGACGAAGCGGCCATCCACGGCGATTCGATTGTGGTCGGCGAAGCTGACAATCTCTGGGCCACGCTGCTTGACGATGTTGCCAACGGGCGCCTGTTGCCCCTCTACGACGCGAAGGATTTCCCCCCGGTCAACACGATCGTGCCCATCGATTACGAGCGTGTCGCCATGGCCTCAAAACGGGAAAAGGTCGACGGCACCAAATCCATCCCGATCTATCTTACCAGGGGATGCCCGTTCAACTGTTCGTTCTGCGTCACGCCGAACTTCACCGGCAAGAAATACCGTTCGCAAAACCCGGAGTCTCTGAAAGCCCAGGTCGAAGCTGCCAAGAAGCACTTCTTCAAGTCGAACGGCAAAGGTTCGAAGCCCTGGTTCATGCTCACCGACGAGAACCTCGGCATCAACAAGAAAAAGCTCTGGGAATCCCTCGACCTCCTCAAGGAGTGCGACATCACCTTCAGCGTCTTTTTGAGCATCAACTTCCTTGAAGACCCGACGACCGTCAGGAAGCTTGTGGATGCCGGATGCAATTTCGTCCTTGCCGGCCTTGAATCGATCAAACAGAGCACGCTCGAGGCTTACAACAAGGGACACGTCAACTCGGCCGAGAAGTACTCGAAAATCATCGAAGACTGCCGCAACGCAGGACTGAATATCCAGGGCAACTTCCTGTTCAATCCCGCCATCGATACATTCGAGGATATCGACGATCTGGTCAGGTTCGTTGAAAAGAACCGGATCTTCATGCCTATCTTCCAGATCATCACCCCGTATCCCGGCACCCAGATGTACCACGAGTACAAGGAAAAGGGGCTGATCACCATCGAAGACTGGGAAAAGTACAACGCGCTGCATCTGGTCATCAAGTCAGAGCGGTACGATCCGTTGCTGTTCCAGTACAAGGTGCTGAAAAGCTACACGGAGGTATACTCCTTGAGGCATATCGTCGCCAGGGTATGGCACAACCCGAAAAAAATGATCAACCTGATCACCAGTTTTGCGTTCAGGACCCACCTGATGAGCGAGCTCAAGCAGTTCGAGCAGAAGCACTCCATGTCGCCATCGATGCTCAAAGGGGTCAAATAGGGCTTCCGGAGGCTGCATCATCTCCTGCAGGGCGCGGATATGGCCAGCCGTCACCTGGGGCCGCGGATGGAGGTGACCAGATCAACGTCGACCCTGATATCCATCAAGGCATGAACCCGTGCCACCATGACTGACAAAACCCTACAGGAGAGCATCCGGCTCGGCATCCGTCTGCTCGGACAGCGGGCGCACAGCAGGGCCGAACTTTCCGCGAAACTCATGCGAAAAGGGGTCAACGAGGCCACGGCTGAGGCCGCGATGCTGCGACTCGAAAATCTCGGTCTGATCGACGACCGGAATTTCGCATCCGCTTGTCTTCAGAGTATTTCGAAACGAAGGCCGGAAGGCAAGGGCAAAGTCAGGGTGAGGCTGATGCAGAAGGGTTTGACTGAAGACCTTGTCGAAGAGGCCCTCAGGGAGTACGACCCGAAGGAGATGTGCCTGGCGGCGGCGGAAAAAAAGATGCGCTCCCTGGCGGGAGCACCGGAAACAAAACGGAAAAAACTTGAAACCTTCCTTCGAAACCGTGGCTTCGACTGGCAGGCGATCAAGGAATCCGTGGATATCGTAACACGTGACCGGTAACGGTTCCGGCAATGCTGTCTATGTTTCCGGTGCTGCATCGAAGGTCACCCCAAAGAGCATCGATCCACAAACGTCACCCGTCACGTCTTCCGCATCACGCGTTCCGTGTCACGCCTCACCCAATCAGGTCACTCGTCACTACCCCTCCTCCACATTCACCAATGTCCCGATCTGGTCTCCCTGCAGCAACCTGGTAAGATTCTCCTTGACATTCATGTTCATGACCACGATCGGCAGGGTGTTCTCCCGGCAGAGCGTGATGGCGGTCATGTCCATCACCCGGAGGTTCTGCCTGATGACATCGAAGTAGGAGATATGGGGATAGAACTTGGCGTCAGGATTCTTCTCGGGATCTGAATCGTAGACCCCCTCCACACGGGTACCCTTGATGATGACGTCCGCCTCGATCTCGATGGCGCGAAGCGACGCCGCCGTATCGGTGGTGAAATAGGGATTTCCAGTGCCGGCCCCGAAGATGACCACACGCCCTTTCTCGAGATGACGAACCGCGCGTCGCCGGATGAACGGTTCGGCGATCTGCTCCATCTTGATCGCCGTAAGCAGGCGGGTGTGGATACCCTGCCGCTCAAGGGCATCCTGCAGGGCCAGCGAATTGATCACCGTCGCCAGCATGCCCATGTAGTCTGCCTGCACCCGGTCCATTGAAGCGGCCGCCGCGGAGAGCCCCCTGAAGATATTGCCGCCGCCGATCACGAGAGCCACTTCGGCACCAAGGTCGCAAGCCTCCTTGATCTCTTCGGCAAAACCCTCCAGAACAGCGGCATCGATGCCATAACCCCCTTCTCCTGCAAGCGCCTCACCGCTGATTTTAAGCAGGATCCTCTTGTACAGTAGCATATCTGTTCTCCTCTCCTGAATGACTGATCGGCACCTCAAAAGCAAGGTCGACTTGTTGAGATACCCTGTTACGAGATACCGTAATAAGCAAAAAAAAAGCCTCGTCACCACGAGGCTTTTTAGGAGTTACGCTCCAAGCTGATAACGAACGAAGGCCGTGACCTCCGCTTTCGCCTGGTGTTTCTTCCTGAACTCGTTCAGGACATCGGAAACACGGGCATTCTGATCCTTGATGAAAACCTGCTCGGTAAGCACCACCTCCTGGTAGTACTTGTCAAGACGGCCCATGACGATCTTGTCCACGAACTGCTCGGCCTTGCCCTGTGCAAGAGCCTGCTGGCGGTAGATCTCGCTCTCCTTGGCGATATAATCGGCCGGCACGAGCGAGCGATCGGTCACGATCGGGGCGGATGCCGCCACCTGCATCGCAAGATCCTTGGCCAGAGTCCTGGCCTCTTCAGGCTTGTCGGTCGACATGCAGATCAATGCGCCAAGCTGCGAACCCGGATGGATGTAGCTTTCCAGCACACCGTCCTCAACCGTGAGCATGGCCATGCGCTTCAGTTCGAGCTTTTCGCCGACCTTTCCGGTCATCGACTTCAAAGCCTCTTCGACACTCGCTCCGCCGTGTGCCTCACCGAGCTTGACGGCAAGAAGCTCATCCCTCGTGACACAATTGTTCACCAACGCAAGCGAGGCAAGTTCGTTGGCGAATCCGGTAAACACCTCACCGCGGGCCACGAAGTCGGTCTCACAGTTCAGTTCGAGGATCACGCCCCGCTTCTGGTCGTCGCTGATCCTGATGCAGATACCGCCTTCGCGTGCATCACGGTCAGCCCTCTTGGCGGCCATCGCGGCGCCTTTCTTGCGCAGGTACTCGATCGCCTTCTGCATGTCTCCCCCGGTCTCTTCGAGGGCCTTCTTGCACTCCATCATTCCGACGCCGGTGGTATCCCGCAGGTCCTTGACGTCCTTGGCAGAAATCTGGCTCATAAAAAAGTCTGTATTATCGGTTATATGGCATAAACCCCCGCAGGCCCGTTTCGACAGGACCTGCAGAGGCTCATTGTTTGAAATGATCAGTCGTTCTCCGGTTCCTCGACGCTCTCTTCGTCCATTTCGGCGAGCACTTCCTGCTCGACCTGGATGGAACGGGCGTTGATGATGGTGTCGGCCACGGCCTTGACCATCAGGTCGATCGAGCGGATGGCGTCGTCATTGGCCGGAATCACGTAATCGACTTCGTCAGGATCGCAGTTGGTGTCGACCATGGCGAAGATCGGAATGCCGAGAGAACGGGCTTCCCTGATGGCGATATGCTCTTTCTTGATGTCGACCACGAAGAGGGCCGCCGGAAGACGGTTCATGTTCGAAATACCACCGAGGATCCGGACGAGCTTGTCCTTCTCGCGAAGCAGCATGAGCCGCTCTTTCTTGGTGATCATGTCGAAGGTGCCGTCGGTCTCCATACGGTCGATGGCGTTCATGCGGCGGATGCTCTGGCGGATGGTCGAAAAGTTGGTCAGCATGCCGCCAAGCCAGCGTTCGCAGACATAGGGCATTCCCGCGCGCTCTGCCTGTTCGGAGATGATGATCTTGGCCTGCTTCTTCGTACCGACGAACATGATCTCCCTGCCGGTCGAGGCGATGGCCTCGATCGCCTTGAGGGCCTCTTCGGCCAGGACGAGGGTCTTCTTGAGGTCGATGATGTGCACGCCGTTCTTCTCCATGAAGATGTACGGCTTCATTTTCGGGCTCCAGCGACGGGCGAGGTGGCCGAAGTGCACACCGGCACGGAGCATTTCTTCAAGCTGAAAGTGTGACATGGTGGTCATCCTTTTGTTTAGTTGTTACCTCTACCCTGCAACAGTTTCGGGGATCCGGCACTCGCGTGCCGGACACTTCCCGCAACCTCATCCGGTGGCCCGGAATACCAGGGTATGCGAATTGTTTGACTACAGAAAAAAAAGTACGGATCAGCGCTTCGAGAACTGGAAAGACTTGCGGGCCTTCTTGCGGCCATATTTCTTCCGCTCGACCATACGGGGATCCCTGGTGAGGAGGCGATCAGTCCTGAGCGTCGCACGAATGGATTCGTCGAACTCGACAAGCGCCCTGGCGATGGCGAGGCAGACTGCGCCGGACTGGCCGGTAACACCGCCGCCGCGAACGTTGACCTTGATATCGAAATCGTTCTGCTTTTCGGCAACCACCAGCGGTTTCAGCGCCTGGCTCCTTTTGAACTCATCCTTGAAATACTCTTCGACCGGAAGCTTGTTGACCACGATCCGGCCCTTGCCCGGAGACATAAAAACCCTTGCAACCGAGGTTTTGCGGCGTCCGACGGTATCGATAACCTCTTTCATCAGTATACGTGTATTTATTGTTTGACTTTCATTTCGACCGGGCACTGCGCCGTATGCGGGTGCTCCGAACCAGCGTAGACCTTCAGTTTCCTGAAGAGCTGGCGTCCGAGATTGTTGTGCGGGAGCATGCCCCAGACCGCCTTCTCGATGACGCGCTCAGGCTTGTCCCTGAGGAGATCCTTGACGCTGTCGATCCTGACGCCACCCGGATAGTGGGAGTGCGAGAAATAGCTCTTGTCGTCATGCTTCTTTCCCGTCAGGGCGACTTTTCCTGCGTTGGTCACCACCACGAAATCACCGGTATCGATATGAGGGGTGAACTGCGGCTTGTGCTTGCCCCTCAGAACGATTGCGATCTGGGCGGCCATCCTGCCGAGCACCTGATTCTCCGCATCAATGACATACCATGTCTGTTCAACTTCAGCCGGCTTGGCCGAGTATGTTTTAAAACTTAACGTCTTGCTCATGCTTCACAATGGATTATCTGTACTATTCCGAAAAATAAGTTGAGCAATGTAATTTATTTCGATTAATTCTACAAACTATTATACCTTGTTCTTCCCTTGAAGATCAACAAACCAGCCGCGGCAAGGCCTGCGGACGTTCACGCTGTTATTGCCATGAAACCCTTAATCGCCCTCGTCGGCCGGCCCAACGTCGGCAAATCGACTCTTTTCAACCGCATACTCAGGGAAAAGAGCGCCATTGTGGACCCCACGCCAGGCGTCACCAGGGACAGGCACATCAGCCCAGGAGAATGGCAGGGCAAGCAGTTCCTCCTGATGGACACCGGCGGCTACGCACTTGAAAAGGACACCATCAGCACCGCGATGCTCGAACAGACCATGCGGGCCATCGAGGATGCCGACGCCATCATCTTCGTGGTGGACGCCCGCTCCGGACTGACCTACATCGACCTCGATATCGTCAAGCTCCTGCAACGTACCTTCAAGGACAAAAAAATCTTTTTTGCGGTCAACAAGGTGGACAATCCGCAGATCGCCCTCGAAGCAGAAACCCTCGTCAGAAGCGGCTTCACCGATCCATATTTCATTTCGGCCAGAGACGGAGGCGGCGTTGGCGACCTGCTCGAAGATGTGCTCGCCACCCTGCCCTGCCCGGAAGGAGAGCCGATGGAAGGGGACCGGAGCATCAGGCTCGCGGTGCTCGGCCGTCCGAACGTGGGGAAATCGAGCATGGTCAACACCCTGCTCGGCACGGAACGCCAGATCGTATCGGAGATCCCCGGGACGACTCGCGACGCCATCGATACCCTCTTCAAGCGCAACCAGCAGGAGTTCACCCTGATCGACACGGCTGGCCTGCGCAAGAGGACCAAGATCGATCCCGGCATCGAATACTACAGCTCACTGCGTACCGAGCGGGCCATAGAACGCTGCGATGTGGCGATGGTGCTGCTCGACGCCCAGCTCGGCCTCGAAAGCCAGGACATGAAGATCATCAACATGGCCGTGGAACGTAAAAAAGGGGTGATGATCCTGGTCAACAAGTGGGATCTCGTCGAAAAGGACTCCAAGACCAGCAAGAAGTTCACGGACCTGCTGACCCAGCAACTCGGAAACCTGAACTACATCCCGGTGATCTTCACCTCGGCCCTCACCAAGAAAAACTGCTTCCGGGCAATCGACACGGCTGCCGACATCGCCCTCAACCGCCGCCACAAGATCAGCACCAGCGTCCTGAACCGCTTCCTGCAGGAGACCATCGCCATGCGCCACCCGTCCACCAAATCGGGCAAGGAGCTGAAGATCAAGTACATGACGCAGATTGACGCTTCGCACCCGGTGTTCGCCTTCTTCTGCAACGATCCCGAGCTGCTCGAAAACAACTTCCGGCGCTTCCTCGAAAAACGACTGCGCGAAAGTTTCCCGCTTGAGGGCATCCCGATCACCATGAAATTCGTCAGGAAGTAGCTGCGGGAACCGCGAAGCCAGGCCATCGGTTGTAGCAACGGCCTGAACATGACAAGCGGTCCGGTCCGGCTGATCCAACGGATCGGACCGATCGAAAAGAGCAACACTACACCAACAACCAATTCGCTGTACTATCACTATGCCAATAAACGAATCGCAGATTATCGCGGCGCTCGGCACCGTTATGGAACCCGACCTTGGCAGTGACCTCGTGAGCCTCGGCATGATCAGGGAGGTCGCGGTAGACCCTGCAGGCAACGTCTCGTTCACGGTCGTACTGACCACCCCGGCCTGCCCGATGAAGGAGTCGATCAAACAATCGTGCATCGCCGCGGTCAGGGCTGCCGTGCCGGAATCCGCCTCGATCGAGGTGAAAATGGACTCGAAGGTGACCTCCTCATGCAGCCACCACGGAGCACAGGGTGGCCACCATGGCAACGGCGGCCATGGCGCCCACGGAGCACAGGGCTCGCCGCAGAGAATCCGGCTCGACAACGTCAAGAACATCATCGCGGTCGCGTCAGGCAAAGGCGGCGTCGGAAAGTCCACGGTCTCGGTCAACCTCGCCGTAAGCCTTGCGGCTTCCGGCGCAAAGGTCGGCCTCATCGACGCGGACCTCTATGGGCCGAGCATTCCGACCATGTTCGGCCTGCAGAACGCGAGACCCGAACTTTCGGAGGGCAAACTGATCCCGATCGAGCAGTTCGGGGTCAAGCTGATGTCGATAGGGTTCCTGGTCGACAGCGAAACCGCCCTCATCTGGAGGGGTCCCATGGCTTCGAGCGCCATCCGGCAGCTCATCACCGACGTAGACTGGCAGGAACTCGACTACCTGATCTTCGACCTTCCCCCCGGTACCGGCGACATTCAGCTCACGCTGGTTCAGGCCTTGCCGTTGACCGGTACGGTTATCGTCACCACCCCGCAGGAGGTAGCCCTGGCAGATGTCTCCAAGGCGGTCACCATGTTCAGGAAGGTAGAGGTACCGATCATCGGCGTCGTGGAAAACATGAGCTGGTATGAACTGCCTGACGGCACCAGGGACTATATCTTCGGACGCCAGGGCGGCGAGAAGTTCGCAAAGTCGAACGGACTGAACTTCCTTGGATCGATACCGATCAGCGGTTCGGTGCGGGAGGGAGGCGACACCGGAAAACCGTTCATCATCAGCAATCCGGACGCACCGACCTCTGCTGCAGCCCGGCAGGTGGCCGGAGAGATCGCCCGGCAGATCTCCATGCTGAACGCCGCCTGCGGTTGCGAATGAGCCGGGCGATAGTTTAACCGAAGTTCTTCGGTGGGTTTACCCGCTCCCGACATACCGTAGCCTTCATCCGATCGCCCCGGTGTTCAACATGTTTTCCATTCAGCGTCTTGTACGCGTTTACCCCCTGGACCAGGACTGGAGTCCAGGGCAATGGGTAAGCACCGGAAAATGTACATCTTGTATCGGCGGGGTATTTGTTTTTTTCACAGGGGTGAATGATATTAGGTCAGGTGGTCTGAATCATCAACCCCAGTCATTACCCAACACAACGCACAACAGGAAGCATCATGAAGGATTATCTGCCAAACAGCGACCCGCTTTACGACAAAGTCATCAACGCGCTCGAAACCGTTCGTCCCTATCTTCAGGTTGACGGCGGCGACTGCCAGCTCGTCGGCATCTCCAAGGATATGGTCGTGGATGTTAAACTCCTCGGCGCCTGCGGCTCCTGCCCGATGAGCACCCTCACCCTGCGCGCCGGCGTGGAACAGGCCATCAAGAAAGCCATCCCCGAGATCGCCCGCGTCGAGTCGGTGTGATCGACGGCGTCGAAGATAAAGCAGCAAAGCCGCCCGAAGGCGGCTTTGCTGCTTTATCTTCGATCGGTGACCGGCATGACTCGTGACGCGCCATCTCATGGGCCAGATGGGTCCCATGGATGACTCAAGACCATTCTTTCATGGTGGCGTGTCACGCGTTTCGCGTCACCTCCTCAGTCCAGGTTCCGCAGCAGCAGTTCCAGCGAATCCTCATCCCTGATCAGCACCTCCCTGGGCTTGCTTCCGTCGCCGGCGCTCACGATTCCGCAGTCGTGAAGCTGGTCCATCACCCGGCCCGCACGGCTGAAGCCAAGCCTCAGGCGCCGCTGCAGGAGCGAGACGCTCGCCTGCTGGTGCATGACGACCATTCTTGCCGCCTCTTCGAACATGCTGTCGCGCCCCTCCCGGTCCTGTCCCGAACCCGATGACGATCCATTGGACGGCCCGCCTTCAGGCAGGACATAATCGTCATTCTGCGCAGGCTGTGAGCCGATGAAGGTGGTGATCAGATCGACCTCCTCCGAGGAGACGTAGGGACACTGGATCCGGTCGGGCTTGGGCATCCTGGCAGACTGGAAAAGCATGTCGCCGTTACCGAGCAGCTGGTCGGCTCCGGAGACGTCCAGGATCGTTCGGGAATCGACCTTGCTGGCCACCTGGAAGGCGATTCGCGACGGGAAGTTCGCCTTGATGATACCCGTGATGATATCCACCGACGGGCGCTGCGTGGCCACGATCAGATGGATGCCGACAGCCCTGGCCATCTGCGCGAGCCTGGTGATGGGCTCCTCGACCTCGCGGCCGGCGGTGATCATGAGGTCGGCCAGCTCGTCGATCACCACCACCAGATAGAACATCGCCTCTTCCGGCATTTTCCGGTTGTACTCCCGGATATTGCGGACGCCGCTCTTCTCAAGCGTCTCGTAACGCCGCTCCATCTCGCGAACTACCGACTGCAGGGCCTTCGGAGCCTTCTTGGGATCGGTCACGATGATCTGGTCGTCGAGGCCCTCGATCTTCGGCAGGAAATGGTCTTTCAGCTTCTGGTACTGTGAGAGTTCGACCCTCTTGGGATCGACCAGCACGAATTTGACCTCGTCAGGGCGGCGTGCATAGAGCAGGCTGGTCAGGATCACGTTGATCGCCACCGACTTGCCGGCGCCGGTGGCTCCGGCGATCAGGAGGTGCGGCATGGTCGCGAGGTCCTCGATCAGGACTTCGTTCGAGATCGTCTTTCCGAGCGCGATCGGCAGGGCCATGGTGCTGTTCTTGAACTTCTCGACCTGCAATACCGAGCGCATCATGACGGTCTTCGGCTTGCTGTTCGGAATCTCGACGCCGACGGCGTTCTTTCCCGGAATCGGAGCGATGATCCTGATGCCCCGGGCGGCGAGCGCCATGGCGAGGTCGTTCTCGAGGGTCTTGACCCTGCTGATCTTCACATCGGGAGCGAGTTCAAGTTCAAAGAGCGTGACCCGGGGACCGACGGTCGTCTCGATCTTCACCACGTCGATCTTGTAGATGCTCAGCTTTTCGAGCAGGCGGTTCTTGCTTTCGGCCAGGTGACGCTCATCATAGCGGTCATCGTCGTCCCGGGGCTTCTGAAGCAGGTCGATCGAGGGGAAGCGGTAAGGAACACGGTTACGGGTCCTGACCTTCAGGCTGCGCGCATCGAGGTCGGCCTCCTGCTCGTGCACTCCTGCCCGGATAATCATCTCCGGCCCGTCGGCGTCGACGACCGGAGGGACGGACGCTGCAAGCGGCTCGGGCTCCTCCGGCAGAGGTTCGAATGGCGGGGGCGACGAGGGGACGACGCCAACGGCGCTCTCCTGCACGGACTCCATCACGGCAGGGGCAGGCGGTACCGGTGAAACCGGCTTCTGCTTCTTTTCAAGGGCTTTTGCCTCCATGGCTGCCCGCCGCTCGACCTTCATCGCCGCCTTCTCGACCTTGCGGCGTGCCTTTTCAGCCCTTATGGCCGCAATCGACCTGGAGAGCTTGAGGAAAAACGCCGAAGACACCGACACCGTCCTCGAGATCACCTGCCGCCCCATGAGGAACGTCAGGGCGATACCGGTGGCGGAGACCAGTGCCCACGCACCGGCCATGCCGATCACGGTCGACAGGAACGAAGCCAGCATGCGTCCGGTCGATCCGGCCATGACATCGCTGAACGAAGCGGTGGCAAGTCCGAAAAGGGTCGAAATGTCGAGCGTGATCAGGAGGGCGTAGATCATGAACAGCAGCGCGGGCCTGAGCGGGTTCAGCCTCAGCAGCTGCCAGCCGGCGACCAGGAGCGCAACAAAAGGAATCACCGATGGATAACCGAACATGACCCGGATGAAAAACACCGCTACCCGTGCGCCAAACAGGCCGAACGGGTTGTGTATGGTCGAGGCGACGGCCTTGGCCGCATCGCTGAACACCTCGTGCCAGGGAAGGGTCGTTATGACCGCTTCATCAAGGGGGTGGTAGGCGAGCACCGCAGCGGCCAGGAACAGCGAAAGCAGCATCAGGGCGATGCCGCCGGCCTCGCGGACCAGACTCTCCTTGCGGAGGGCCTTCAAACCGGACATGATCTTTCTCAGGGGCATCCGAAGGATCATTTCAGGGTCTTTCGGCATTGACAAACGGCAGCGGCCGTACCGAACCGGGATGCGGCACGCCCCGGATTTCGACAAACAGCGCCGTTCCGGTGCCGGTGTATTCAACCAGCACGCTCGCCGTGCCTATCGGCTCCTGAAGCGTGGGCGACATGGTGCCGCTGCACACCTGGCCAATCTCCTGGTGGTCGCTGTTCAACACCCTGAAACCCTGCCGTGGTATGGCGCGCCCTTCGAGGACGAAACCAACCACGCCGCGCCGGCGGTCGATCTCCACCTGCTGGCAGGCCTGTTTACCGATAAAGTTGCTCTTCTGCATCCTGACCACCCATTTCAGCCGCGCCTCGAGCGGGTTGACGTTCCTGTCTATTTCGTGGCCATAGAGGGAGTAGCCCATCTCCAGGCGAAGCGTATCGCGTGCGCCGAGGCCGATCGGTTTGATACCGTCGTCAGCTCCGGCATCCATCAGGGCACTCCAGAGTGGCAGCGCCTGTTCGTTCGGCAGGCAGATTTCCACCCCCTCTTCTCCGGTGTATCCGGTACGGGCGATCATGATCTCCGCACCGTCGTAGGGCAAGGTCATGAATCGGAACGACCCGAGCTTGCCAAGCCCTGCACCGGGAAACACCCTCTCGAGAATCTCCATGGCCTTCGGCCCCTGCAGTGCGATCAGCGACAGTGTGTCGGTCCTGTCTTCGAGCGTGACCCCGTCGAAATCGCGCAGGTGGCTCCCGATCCATTCGAAATCTTTTTCACAGTTGCTCGCGTTGACAATGAGAAAATAGTTTTCCGCATCGATCTTGTACACGATCAGGTCGTCGACAATGCCTCCATCCGGATAGAGCATGAGGGTATACTGCGCCTGGCCGTTGCTGACCTTGGCGAGATCGTTGGTCGTAAGGTATTGGAGGAACTCCCCGGCACGCGCTCCCCTGACGTAGAAGTTGCCCATATGGGAAACATCGAAAAGGCCGGCAGCTTCACGTACGGCACGGTGCTCGGCAATGATGCCGGCGTACTGCACGGGCATGAGATATCCGCCAAAATCGATGATTTTCGCTCCGGCACGCTCATGCCAGGAGTACAGCGCTGTTTTTTTCATTGAAGTTCTCTTATGCTGCGTTGGGTATTTCGGGACACGTCAGAAACCGGATGCACGAACGGACTTCACCATGCTCGGGATGCTCACCACGTAAAAAAACATTTCAGGATAAACATCAAAGCTTTTTTTGCAGGCGGCACAACCGGTTACGGTCCGGAAAGAGCGATGGCTACAAATACAAATTCAAGAATACGGATTTCCGGTCAATATGGCTAATCGTGCCGGGAACCGATGATCATGACGTCACCCAGTTCGTTCCTGTCGTCCCCGCTTCGGGGAAAATGGCTTTGCAGCAGCATGCCGCAGCGCTCCACGGCCGAACAGATGGCCTCGCCCTGCCTCTTCTCATGAATGCCCTTCGTGATCATGTCGACGATCTCGGACCAGGTTTCCTGACCGACTTTCGCGTTGATTCCCTTGTCGGCCAGTACGCGCACCCGGTGTTCGAAGAGTGAGACATAAATGAGAATACCGGTTCTATCCCTGGTTTCGTGCACGTTCCGGCTGTAGAATGACGTCAGAACGGCCTCATCAACCTCTTCGGCCATTTCGCGCCGGCTCACGAACGGACGTTTCAGGACGGGTACCCGTTTGACGATCTCATGGGCGGCGATGAAGAAGAGCGCAAACAGCGTCAGGAAAAGCCAGAGATGCTCGCTCCGGAGAAGCACGGAGGCCGCGAGGGCAAGCAGGAGGGCGAACGTACCGCCGCCGGTGATGGTTGCCGCCGGGTAGGTGCTGCTGGCTCCGACCGCCATGACCACGATCTCTCCCGAGGTGGAGGACTCTGCCGCCTTCACCCGGTTTTCGATCTCCAGCCGCTGTGCGGCGGTCAGGAACTTCTGGATTTTGTCACTCATGGCGTTGTGCCGTCCCTGAATTTGATATTCACCGCATTACCAGTCACCCGAAGCCCCGCCGCCACCGAATCCGCCACCGCCGCCACTGAACCCGCCACCGAAGCCGGAGCCGGAGCCGCCGCCCGAAAAGAATCCTCCACCCGGTCCCGGCCAGCCGCCAGAGACAAAGGGCCCCCCATGATGGCGTCCGCCCTGCTTGCGCAGATAGAGGAAAAGCGCCAGCAGGATCAACATGACCAGGGGAATCGATGGCCCCTTGCGTTCGGTTTTTTTGGCGACAGGCGCCTGGTATTCGCCCTTGACCGATGCGACAAGGGCCGCTGCCGCGTCGATGAAACCCGAGTCAAAAGCCCCTTTCGCGAATGCAGGCTTGAGGATCTCATCGATGATCCGTCCGGATTCCAGGTCGGTCAGCTTACCCTCGAGCCCGTAACCGACCTCGATCCTGATTTTACGGTCACCTTTCGAGACAATGAGCAGGACGCCGTTGTCCCGGGCTTTATCGCCAAGCTTCCAGGCCTCCGCCACGCGGATCGAGAACTCCTCGATCGGCTCCCCCTGGAGGGATGGGACGGTGAGCACCGCTATCTGGGTCGACTCCTCTGCCTCCAGTGCGGCAAGCTTCTGCTCGATCAACTGCCGGGCCTCCGGAGAGATCATCGAAGCATAGTCGTTCACCCTCCCCGAGAGGGCAGGCACCGGTGCACGTGCCGCATGCAACCGCCCAACCGGGACAAGGGCCAGCAACAGCAGGACGACCGGCAACAGCCATCCGAACACAGAACGGCGGATCATCTCCCGGATGTTCAGAATTTCACCTCGGGCACGGCGCGGGCCGAAGCATCCGCCTTGAAGTACGCTTTCGGCTTCAGTTTGAGCAGGACGCTATTGGTCATCGATTCGGGGAATTTGCGGATCGAGAAGTTGAACACCTGCACGGCCTCGTTATAACGCTGACGGGCGACACTGATCCGGTTCTCGGTACCTTCGAGCTGAACCTGCAGGTCACGGAAGTTCTGCGTGGCCTTCAGTTCCGGGTAGCGCTCGACGGTGAGCATCAGGCGTGACAGCGACGAAGAGAGTTCCCCCTGCGCGGCCTGGAACTTCGCCATCGCAGCCGGATCGCTGAGCATCTCGGGTGTCAGCTGCATCGAGGTGGCCTTCGCGCGGGCTTCGATCACGGCCTGTAACGTCTCTTTTTCGAAATTGGCCGCTCCCTTGACGGTGGCCACCAGGTTGGGCACCAGGTCCGACCGCCGTTGAAGCTGCGAATCGAGGTCACCCCAGGTACGGTTGACCGTCTCCTCGTTCTGCTGTATGGTGTTGTAGCCGCAACCGCCGAGCATGACGAAGGCGATCAGGAACGGAACTATTCTTGAGATGTTGCGGATCATGCTTGTCTTCTTCATGGTTGGTTCCTTCAGGGTTGGTTCACGGGATTCGGGCGAC
>JAAXXR010000022.1 GCA_013334335.1 Chlorobiaceae bacterium | reverse complement strand
CCGGATCACCAGGAACATCCACCACCTCCTGAGGGAAGAGTCCGGTCTTGACCGCGTCGTGGATCCGGCGGCCGGCTCCTGCTATATCGACACCCTGACCGCAACGATATGCCGCCACTCCTGGGATATTTTCCGGGAGATCGAATCCGCGGGAGGCCTGAAACAGGCCGAATCGGAGGGGAAAACCGCCGCCATGATCGCGCCGGCAGCGGAAAACCGGAAAAAGGCCGTCAACAGCAGGAAACGCTCCCTGATCGGTATCAACCGCTATACCGTCCCTCCCACTCCCGAGGTCACTTCGGCAGTGCTGGCCGGCTCCGTTAGCCGTTTCCCGGAATTCGAACAGCTCAGGATCCGCATCCTGAACCATGTCGCAACGACCGGTTCCGCGCCTCGAGCGGCACTATGGCTGCACGGCGACCCCGTGAAGTCGCTCCGTGTCGCGGCCTTCGCCGAAGAGTTCCTGCGGTGCGGGGGCTTCGAGGTCTCACCGGCCGTCACCCTCGACATCGAAACCAGAGCCTGTCGTACGCTCCTGCAGGACGAACCCGACATCGTCGTGCTCTGCTGGACCGGTGAGGAGGATCTCGGCTCCCTGCCAGCAATCCTCGAGACCATGCAGGAGCTGCACAAGGAGACGGTCATCATCATGGCGGCCAAGCCTCCGGAAAATGCCGCAGAGTTCATCAAGTCAGGTCTTGACCAGTTCATCCATCTCGGCAGCGACGCCTATGCCAGCCTGCTTTCACTGCAACACAAAACCGGTGTGTTATGAGACCCGATTTTTCCTCTATCGACCCGTTCAAGGCGGCAACCGGCAACACGGCAGGCTCCGCTGACTGCTCCACCTGGAGCACCCCGGAAGGGATTCCTGTGCAGGCGCGTTATGACGCCTCCGTGCTCGAAGGCATGGACCACCTCGACTTCGCCCCCGGATTTCCTCCCTACACGGCCGGCCCCTACGCCACCATGTACACGAGCAAACCATGGACGATCCGACAGTATGCAGGCTTCTCGACCGCCGAAGAGTCCAACCGTTTCTATCGCCAGAACCTGGCTGCCGGCCAGAAAGGCCTCTCGGTGGCCTTTGACCTCCCGACCCACCGGGGCTACGACTCGGACCACCCGCGCGTCGTGGGCGACGTCGGCAAGGCCGGCGTAGCCATCGACTCGGTCGAGGACATGAAGATCCTGTTCGACCAGATCCCGCTCGGCGACATCTCGGTCTCGATGACCATGAACGGGGCCGTGCTGCCCGTCATGGCGTTCTACATCGTGGCCGCCGAAGAGCAGGGCGTGGCGCCGGAGCTGCTCAGCGGCACCATCCAGAACGACATCCTCAAGGAGTTCATGGTGCGCAACACCTACATCTACCCGCCGGAGCCGTCGATGAGGATCATCGCCGATATCTTCAGGTACACAAGCGAGAAGATGCCGAAATTCAACTCCATCAGTATCTCGGGCTACCACATGCAGGAAGCCGGCGCCACGGCTGACCTCGAGCTTGCCTTCACGCTCGCCGACGGCCTCGAGTACATCCGCACCGGCCTCAGGGCCGGGCTGGACATCGACGCATTCGCCCCTCGCCTCTCCTTCTTCTGGGGCATCGGCATGAACTACTTCATGGAGGTTGCCAAGCTTCGCGCCGCCAGGATGCTCTGGTCGAAGATCGTCCTTCAGTTCAATCCAAAAAACCCAAAATCGCTGGCGCTCCGCTCACACTGCCAGACCTCCGGATGGAGCCTGACCGAACAGGATCCGTTCAACAACGTCACCAGGACAGCGATCGAAGCGCTGGCAGCTTCGCTCGGCCACACCCAGTCGCTGCACACCAACGCCCTTGACGAAGCCATCGCGCTGCCGTCGGTCTTCTCGGCGCGCATCGCCCGCAACACCCAGATCTATCTGCAGGAGGAGACCGACATCACCCGCGCGATCGACCCGTGGAGCGGTTCGTACTATGTCGAGGAGCTCACCCGGCAACTTGCCGAAAAGGCCTGGGGAATCATCCAGGAGATCGAGGCGAACGGTGGCATGGTCAAGGCCATCGAACAGGGCCTGCCCAAGATGCAGATCGAGGAGGCAGCCACCCGCAAACAGGCCCGCATCGACAGCGGCAAGGATGTCATCGTCGGGGTCAACGAGTTCAGGACCGACAGCAAAACCGACATCGACCTGCTTGAGGTAGACAACACCGCCGTTCTGGAAGAGCAGCTCGCACTCCTGAAAAGAATCAGGGAGAGCAGGAACGAAGTCGAAGTACAGGCCGCGCTGAAGGAGATTGAAACGTGCGCTGCAGGCGGCGACGGCAACCTCCTGGATCTGTCGGTCAAGGCGGCGCGTCTTCGGGCGACCCTCGGTGAAATCTCCACGGCTCTCGAATCAGTCTACGGCCGCTATCGTGCGTCGGTCAAGCTCAACACCACCATCTATCTCTCGCAGATGCAGGATAACAGCCTTTTCCAGGATGCGCAGCGCATGGCCGATACCTTCGCCGAAGCCGAAGGGCGCCGGCCGAGGATCCTCGTGGCCAAGGTCGGTCAGGACGGACACGACCGCGGTGCGAAGGTGATCGCGGCGGCATTCGCCGACATCGGTTTCGACGTCGACATCAGCCCCCTCTTCCAGACTCCGGAAGAGGTCGTTCGTCAGGCCCTGGACAACGACGTGCATCTCGTCGGAATTTCAAGCCTTGCCGGAGGCCACAAGACCCTGATCCCGGCGATTGTCGAGGAGCTGAAGGCAGCACACCGTGACGACATCCTCGTGATTGCCGGCGGCGTGATTCCCGAACGTGACTATGACTACCTCTACGAACGGGGCGTGGCTGGAGTGTTCGGACCGGGCACGGTCATCGCCGAGGCAGCCATCAAGCTGCTCGGCAAACTCCTCGAACGGCACAAGGGCTAAACGGAGGTGGCGGCATGTCACACAAATCCCTGCATGAACTGACGGTCGACGAGTTCGTCGACGGTATCACGGGAGGCAGCCGCCACCTGCTCAGCCGGGCGATCACGCTCGTCGAGTCCAACCGCCACGACCACGAGGCAAAAGCCCACGCCATCCTCGACCGGTGCCTCACCTTCGGCCGCCGGGCGATACGCATTGGCATCACCGGTTCGCCTGGAGCCGGTAAAAGCACCTTCATCGAATCCTTCGGGCTGGAGTTGGTCAACAGAGGCCTCAAGGTTGCCGTGCTGGCCATCGATCCCAGCAGTACCCGCTCCGGCGGGAGCATTCTGGGTGACAAGGCCCGGATGGAGAAGCTCTCGCTGCGCCCCGAGGTGTTCATCCGCCCCACCGCCTCATCCGGCTACCTCGGCGGCACCTCTCCGCGTACGCACGAAACCATACTGCTCTGCGAAGCCGCCGGCCATGACGTCATCATCGTCGAGACCGTCGGGGTCGGGCAGTCGGAAATCGTGGTGAATTCGATGGTGGACTTCATCCTCCTGCTCATGCTGCCCGGATCAGGCGACGAGCTCCAGGGCATCAAGCGGGGCATCATGGAGATCGCCGACTCGGTTGCCATCACCAAGGCCGATGGCGAACGATCGGGCATCGCAAGGGTTTCGAAGTCCGATTTCGAGGCCGCGCTCCGACTGCTCCCCGAAAAACACACCGGCTGGGAGCGGAAAGTGCTGCTCACCTCATCGGTCGAAGGCACCGGCATCGCGGAAGCATGGCAAATCATCCTGGATTTTGTCGACAGGATGACGGCAAGCGGCCAACTTGACATACTCCGCCGTGAACAGCTCAGGCTGCTGCTCTACACCATCGTCGAAGACCGCCTGAAGCGGGAGTTCTTCAGCAGACCCTCGGTAACCGCCGCACGGAATGGGATCGAACAGCAGGTACTTTCCGGCGCCATCACCCCGTTCAGCGGTGCCATTGCCCTCCTCGAAGCCTCCCGTACCTCTTGATCTGGGGTCAGGCCTCGCAAAATTTGCATTCGGAAATGCAAATTTTGCGAGGCCTGACCCCAGAGTTCAACTGATAAACTCCTTTTCTTCGGCTTTCACGATCAGTACCGGTACCCCTGCTTTCCTGACGACCCCTTCGGCAACACTGCCCATCAGGAGGCGGCTCAGTCCGGTTTTCCCATGGGAACCCATGATCAGCAGGCTCACGTCGAAATCGACAATCTGCTGGAGGATAACCTCCGCGGGAATTCCGATCATGACGTCGGCCTGGATATCAACCCCCTGCTGTTTCGCATCTGCGACCAGAGGCTCGAGATCCTCCCTGGCCGCCTTTTCCAGATCCTCCTCGACCGGTATGTAGGTGAGGGTCATGTCCGCGGCCATGGGGCGCGGCTCGACGATATGCAGCAGATAGATTTTCGAACCCATCGACTTGGCAAACTCGCAGGCATATCGGAATGCATTCTTCGATGCATTGGAAAAATCGAGGGGACAGAGAATCGATTTGATCGTAATCATGTCATCACAGGTTAGGTTATGATTGCGGATTCACGATTTTTTATCAAAAAACACCTTGAACAGATCCACCGGTACCGGGAAAATCGTCGTCGAGTTGTTCTCGGTCGCAATGTCCTGAAGGGTCTGGAGATACCGAAGCTGAAGCGCTGCCGGTTGCCTGCCGATGATCTCGGCCGCCTCGGCGAGTCGCTGCGCCGCCTGGAATTCGCCTTCGGCATTGATGATCTTCGACCGGCGCTCACGCTCCGCCTCGGCCTGTTTGGCCATCGCACGTCGCATCTCCTCCGGCAGGTCGATCTCCTTGACTTCGACCTTGCTCACCTTGACCCCCCAGGGCTCGGTGTCCTTGTCGAGAATCGACTGGATCCGGTCGTTGATCTCGTCCCGTTCAGCCAGAAGGTTATCCATCTCCCCCTGCCCACAGACACTCCTCAGGGTGGTCTGGGCGAGCTGCGATGTGGCAAAATGGAAATCGGCAACGTCGATGATCGCCTTGATCGCATCGACCACACGGAAATAGACCACGGCGCTCACCTTGACCGAGACGTTGTCGCGGGTGATGATGTCCTGGGGTGGCACGTCAAGCGTGACCGTCCTGAGATCGACCCTGACCATACGATCGATATAGGGTATGAGGATAATGAGGCCGGGCCCCTTCGCACCGATGATCCTGCCAAGACGAAACACCACAGCCCGTTCGTACTCGGAAAGGATCTTCACCGAGGAGACGAAAAACGCACCCAGGATGACGAGTATGATCAACAGGTTCAACGACAGCATGTCAGGGCTCCTTGATTGGTTTCACCTTCAACTTCATACCTTCGATACCGGTTACCGCAACAGGTGCGCCGTCCTGACAGGACTCCATGCCGGAAGCATCCCACAGTTCACCGTGTACATAGACTTTTCGCGGCAGTCCGGGTCCAATGGACTTCACTACCCTGCCCCGCTCTCCGATCAATCCTTCGGAACCAGTCAGGCTTCTTCGCCTGGTAGAGCGGGCCACCACAAAGACAAGTAACAGGACTCCGGCCGAAAAAGAAAGAAAAACCGGCAGAAACAATAGCCAATTGATGAAAAGACCTTTTTCCGGAACGTTGAACGACATGAGCGAGCCGATGAACAGCGCGACCAGCCCGGCCACAGCGAGCACACCGCCGCTGGTCACCACCAGTTCCAGGCCAAGAAAAAGCACGGCAAGCAGAATGAGCATCAAGCCGGTCGCGCTGCCCGACAACAGCTGGACGGCATACAGGCCGAGCAGCAGCGAGATGGCACCGGCAACGCCGGGAAACACCGCGCCTGGAGTGGAAAGCTCGAAATAGAGACCGGCAAGACCGACAAGAATGAGAATCGACGCGATACTCGGATCGGCGATGACCATCATTACCCGCTCCGGAAACGACGGCCCCGCCTCACGGACAACTAAGCCGGACGTATGGATGATCAGGGTCCCGGCTGCCGTCGATACCCTCCTGCCATCAAGCCATTCGAGCAGATCGCGGCGGCTTGAAGCCACGGTGTCGATAACCCCGGCCCGCAATGCCTCGGACGAGGTCGAGGCGATGCTTTCACGAACCGAGCGTTCTGCCCATTCGGTGCTCCGGCCCCGCTTTTCAGCCAGGCTTCTGGCAAACGCCGCCAAGTCGTTCTCTACCTTTTTGGCCATCACGCTTCCCCGCTCTTCACTCCCGCCACCAAGCCCGACAGGATGCGCGGCGCCAGTCTCCGTTCCCGGCGCCATGACCGCAACATGCGACGAAAGCAGCAACAGGGCGCCGGCGGATGCCGCCTGGGCGCCGGAGGGCGACACATAAACCACCACCGGCACCCGAGATGCCATCACCCCCTGGATCATCGACCTCATCGATGAGACCAGGCCTCCGGGCGTATCCAGTTCGACCAGCAGCAGCCGGTCGCCCGCACGGTTCGATTCGTCGAGCACCCGCCGGAAATATGCGGCACTCCCCGGATTGACGCTCCCCTTCAGGACCATCGCCCGGATCTCCCGTGATGTACCGAATGCGTTTGCGGAAACCAAATTCCACACCACCAAGGTCACCATCGCCAGAATTCCGGCTCTCAGCCTGCCCACTGTCTGTGCCTGCATCGCGTTTGATCGTCTATCTGCTCTTCAACCTGAAATCGTGCACCTCGATATGGATCAGCACTGGAAACGGAAGCGGTTTCCCGTCCGGACTTCTTGGCGTCACCCGGCGTACGGAGGGGAACAACAGTCCGTCGACGTTTCTGGAATGCTGCACCACAACGTTGGCCGCCGTCGCGAGGGGACTGATGATCTCCGCCGTATAGTCGTGCTGGATCAGGCATCCGGAGTCCACATCGAACCTGAACTGCTGGATCCTGTTGTGCGTGGGAATCGTTTCCGGAAATCTGGCCTGCAGCATCCCTGGCCGGAGTTCGCTCCACAAGATCTCCTCGCGCATGAGCAGCGCCGGCAGGGTAAAATAGTTCCAGAACGCATAGTTCGAGAAATAGGCCATATCAAGATCGTCCCACCAGAACAGCCGCCTGCCGACTGTAAAACATTCGCGGGGTTGCCGGCGCTCGGCAATGGTCCGGCCCTGAGCGTCCTCAAGCCGGACATCTGCCCGGTCGAGCACGCCTGAGATGCCGGGTTCCCTACCAATCGGGGTCAACCGGGAGACAGGGACGCGCACCTCCTGGCGGAGCAGGGCATGACGGAAAAATGGTCTCCATTTCAGGATGAAAGCCAGCCCGCTCACGCTCACATCAGCATCTACGAAGTTCGCGTTTTCCCATACCGAACGGCCACCATAGGCCGCGATCGCTTTTTCAGCGGTTTTTGAAATTTGCATAGTGGGGGATGAGTTTAGCATTGAACCTTTCGGACAAAGCCCGGATCGTCTCGTCTAGCAGGATCACTCATTTTCGTGCAGGCAACGACAAGACCCTGTTCCTATAATAGTTATCAGAGCCCTGATGGTTCCCGTTCCACATCTTCTACACCAGGACGGAAGCATGGAACCCATGCATCACTCATCCAAACCGATTTTTAACGAAAAGCACCGGCCGGGTTCATGAGCATTGACACCCATCAAACGATGAAACATCGCACTCCGAACCTGATGCTCAGGGCTGTACGGAAAGCGGCAGGTTTTTCCGGCGCCATCTGGGCATTCAGCTCGTGATGGCCGTGCCGGCGAGCCAGCGGGGTGTCCTATGCGACATTCCGGCAAAAACGCCTGTGATCAACCCCCTAGCAGCAGCTCACTTGCGGTCGGGGAGATCGAATAGCTGCATGCGGCGCTTCTTGCAGAAGTCGACCTCTTCAGGGAACTGTTCACCACCTGGTACGGCATGCGGAAACTCCCCATTTGCGACGAAAACGGCGACAGCCACTGCCTGGCAGAACCCGCACAAAAGCCACAACCGCCGATAACGCGCCCGGCAAGCCATCGATCCAGGGATACTCCCGCCAATGCGTCCGGTGGATCGGAAGAATGCGGCCTGTTGAACATATAACCTTGCCACGGAGAATTATTGACCATCCGGAACTGTTGATGCAACGTGGCCCTGATATGCATGAGGTCGGGTTCCTTGTTCAAACATAAACCGGAGGCTATGATGAGTCGCGAACAAAAGGAGTGCAACCCGGCTGCCTGGTTCGAGATACCGGTAACCGACATGGCCCGTGCGGCCGCCTTTTACGAGTCGGTATTCCGGTGGCCGATCAAGCTGGAAACCATGGCGGACGGCATGGTCATGGGTTGGTTTCCCATGAGCGAATCGGCATATGGTGCTTCAGGATCACTGGTGAAAGGACGGGGTTACGTGCCCACACTAGGAGGGGCAGTGCTCTACTTTTCCGAGCAGGATATCGATGGAGCGCTTGACCGGGTAAGGCAAAACGGCGGCAACGTGATCACCGATAAAACCGACATCGGTGTCTTTGGATTTTACGCATGGTTTGAAGATTCCGAAGGCAATCGCATCGGCCTGCATTCGATGTCCTGAATCAAACTGATCTTCTTCATCCCCGGGACGCCGGATCCCACGGAATTCGGCGCACCCGGGGAAATTCGGCACGTCCGGCGTCTTTCGGCCCGCATCAGGGTGTTGGGTCAGCCCCGCAGTTATTTTCAACTTTCTGCACCGAATATTAGGAAAGCCCGTAATTCGGTTTAGATTTGAGTCTACAACATCGTGGGGTGGAGCAATTGGTAGCTCGTCGGGCTCATAACCCGAAGGTTGCAGGTTCAAGTCCTGTCCCCACCACAATAAAAACCGCCAGAGAAGGCGGTTTTTGCGTTTCCCCTCCTTTCGGTCGCCCCACTGACGCCATTTCACCATAAGTACGTATTATCTCCGCGCGTTGGCTATATTTATACGTTGCTTCTTCAACATCAATACAATCCCCTCATGAACATGAAACGCTTCAATCGGCAGTTGTTCATCGTTATGCTTCTCTTCGGCGGCTCACCGGCCGCTTTCGCCGGCACGGGTGACATCGCGGCCGGAATCAAGGGCGGTACCCTCGGCATCGGCGGCGAAGTGACCGTCGGCGTCCTTCCGGGCATCAACTTCAGAACCGGTTACCAAGCATTCAACTATAGCGGGGACAGCCGCCGAAGCGACATCGATTACGACTATAAACTCAAATTGAAGAACATCCCCCTGCTGGTCGACTGGCAACCGTTGCCGATTACCGGCTTCAGGATCACGGCAGGAGCCATGATCAACAACACCAAGGTCGATGCGACCGGAAAGGCCCAGGGAACCTATGACATCGGCGGCACCACCTATAGCGCGGCTGAAATCGGCACGTTGACCGGCAAAATTGATTTTAACTCCTTCGCGCCCTATGCCGGTATCGGTTGGGGAAATGCCGTGAACAGCCATTTTCCGCTCACCTTCTCGTGTGACATCGGTGTCCTTTTCCAGGGGACGCCCAGGGTATCCCTGGCCGCCACAGGACCGATTGCCTCAGACCCCACGTTCCAGGCGGAACTTGCCGAGGAGAAAGCGAGCATAAAGGACAAAACTGACGGCTTCAGGTACTATCCGGTCGTGTCGTTCGGCGTGTCTTACAAGTTCTGACGCCCGGGAGAGTACGTGGCGGCGTCTCCACCAAACCGTCTACCCGGCGGGGGGGGGATAACGGTACGCCACGAGATGAAAACGCCCCGGACTCTTGCGCTGTGTCGGCATGTCGCGCAAGAGTCCGGGGCGTTTTGACGTCGGAAAGAGTGGATGCCGCGCTTCCCCCCCGCCTGTTCATGGCGATGAAGGCCACTCCGGTAAGGGCGACAAACGGAACCTGATGCGGGCTTTCATTCTTGAGAAACTTATGCTATTCTTACATTGTTTTTCTACAAGATGACAAGGCGGACGGTCACGGTGTTGGTCATCCCTGCTCCGGACGATCGGACCAGAAACCTGTGACAACTGAACGAGAACCGCAACATCTAACAACTCATATAACGACGAACAACCATGTTTTTCGATCCCTTATATTTCGTTTTCGCACTCCCGCCCCTCCTGCTTGGCCTCTGGGCACAGTTCAAGGTCAAATCTGCGTTTAAAAAATATTCTCAGGTGCCAACACAGAGCGGCATCAACGGTGCCCTTGCTGCCCGGCGCCTCCTTGAGCGCGGGGGGCTTGGCCAGGTCGGCGTGGAGCCGACACACGGCATGCTCTCAGATCATTACGATCCGCGTACCAAGACGCTGCGGCTCAGTGAAGAGGTCTACAATCTCCCGAGCATCGCATCGGTAGGAATCGCCGCCCATGAAGCGGGGCATGCGCTGCAGGACAAGACCGGCTACTTCCCGCTGCAGATCCGGTCGGCGATGGTTCCGGCGGTTTCGATCGGCAGCAACCTCGGTCCTATTCTCTTCATGATCGGACTCTTCATGCACGGCGCCCTTGGAAGCTCCCTTGCCTGGGCGGGCGTCATCCTGTTCGCCGGCACGGCGCTGTTTGCCGTCGTGACGCTGCCCGTGGAGTTCGACGCCAGCCGTCGCGCCAAGGAGCTCCTCGTCTCGCAAGGCATTGTCTCCCAGGTCGAGATGAAGGGGGTCAACGCCGTACTCGACGCTGCGGCGCTGACCTATGTGGCCGCCGCTGCACAGGCCATCTCACAGCTCCTCTACTATCTGATGGTCATGAACCGCCGGGACGACTGAGGTCATCCCGGAAATGCCGGGCCAGAGCCCGGCATCTTCACTTCTCAGGCTTCTTTCACGTCGCCCGTCACGTCACTGATTTAGCCGTGCAGCCTTGGAGCGCTCCCAGGGCGTCGTACACGCTCTTCAGTGCTATGCGTTACGCGACACACTCGTCACTGAACTCCTTCCGAAGCCCCTTGATGCACTGAGGCCCAGACAGACAGCGCGCTCAACTCCCGATAACCTTGAGCACCTCCTGCCGGATCTGCTGGTATGGCACTGCCCCGGCTGTACGCCATTTCAGCTCACCCCTGGAGTACATCATGAGCGCGGGGATGCCCTGGACCTGAAAACGTGCAGCAAGGTCTGGCTGCCGGTCGACATTGACCTTCACTACCGTGATACGCCCAGAAAACTCTTTTGCAAGCTGTTGCACCGATGGAGCGACCATCTTGCAGGGGCCGCACCAGTCGGCCCAGAAATCGATGAAAACCGGCACTTCGCTGGTTTTCACCAGTTCATCGAGACGCTTTGCCATGGCAAATCAGATTATGGTTGAACTCCATGAAATGGAACACCCTCCGTTCCGGAGCATCGCCGCCACCGAACAGTAACTCTCCATCGACAAGGCGACCGCCCGCTCAAGATCGGCTGGTGTGCAGTCAGAACTCGAAAGCTCATAACGGATCGTGATGGAGGTGAACACCTTCGGATGGCTCTCTGCCCGCTCCGCATCGACCGAGGCCACAAGCGACCTGATATCGCGTCGTTTCTTCCTCAGGATGGAGAGGACGTCCATCATGGAACAGGAGGCAAGCGCTTCGAGGACCACCTCCATGGGAGACGAGGCCGAGTCGGTACCTTGAAACTCCGCCGATGTATCGAACAGGGTCGTCCGGCCTGTCGAGTCCACTGCTCTCAGCGGCATGGTGCCGCACCAGGAGACCGTAGCGTTCATCTTGTCATGATTTTATTGTCTGATCACCGTCAGTGTACACATTACCAGGAAATTTACCGTTTCGTTTCTTCAACCAAGTTGTTTATTGTAATGCCCTGAATGCTCCGCCTGCCGGTCCGGAACTTGGACGACGATCTCTTGAAACTTATAAAGTAATTGCCGGGTTGATCTTGGACGTTGACACAAAACCATTTTCTCATCCGCAGTCCAGACTTCATGAGAATCGATCAAACGAACATTTGCCCATGAACGACCGCCTCGAAACACCGAGAAAAGTCTACGTCACCCGTAAGATCGAGTTCAATGCCGCGCACCGGCTGTTCAACCCCGAACTCTCCGAAGAGGATAATCTGAGCATCTACGGTAAATGCAGCAACCGTTACGGTCATGGCCACAACTACCTGATCGAGATCACCCTCTCCGGTACCGTCGACAGGGTCACTGGTTACCTGTTTGACCTGAAGGTGCTCAAAACGCTGCTCGAGGAGGAGATCGTCGCCCGGTTCGACCACCGCCATCTCAATCACGATGTGACCGAACTCGCAAACAGCGTCCCGACCACTGAAATACTTGCCATAACCATCTGGGACATTCTTGAATCACGACTCAGAACCATCACCAACAAGGAGGTTTCCCTCCATGAAGTCAGCATACATGAAACAGGAAAAAACAGTGTCAGATATCTTGGGGAATAGCACCTCCAATATCCGGAGTCTCCAGGAATGCGATACCGACAATTGCTGCGATCAGCCCCATGAACATGACGACCTTGCCCTCGCACCTATGGCCGATGCCGTCTACAGCCTCCTCAAAGGTGTCGGCGAGGATCCTGAGCGTGAAGGGCTCCTGAAGACACCCGACCGCGTCGCCCGGTCATTGCGCTTCCTGACCAGCGGTTACCGGCAGGATCCTGAACAGTTACTGAAAAAAGCGGTGTTCACGGAGTCTTACGACGAGATGGTACTCGTCAAGGATATCGACATTTACTCGATGTGCGAACACCATATGCTCCCCTTTTTCGGCAAGGCGCACGTTGCCTACATTCCTGACGGAAAAATCGTCGGCCTGTCAAAAATTCCAAGGGTGGTGGAGGTTTTCTCCAGACGCCTGCAGGTCCAGGAGCGGCTCACCCAGCAGATCCGTGACGCCATCCAGGGTGTGCTCTGTCCGCGTGGAGTCGGCGTAGTGATCGAAGCCACGCATATGTGCATGGTCATGCGCGGCGTCGAGAAACAGAACTCAGTGACGACCACTTCGGCCATGTCAGGCGAATTCCTCTCCAACCAGTCCACGCGGAGCGAGTTCCTCCGGTTGATCAGCTCGCGGTGAACCGAGGAGGGGACGTCCTTAAATTGCTTAAGTAACGCGGTTACTTAAGCAATTTAAGGACGTCCCCTCAAACAAAGTCCCCTCAAACCCACTCAAATCCAGCCGGTGACGAGCTCTCCTCCCATCTCTACAGCCGTTTCCACATGCTTGCGCATGACGTCGCTCAGGCCGCCTCCGAGATCCAGGTTGTGCGGTGGTGCCCCGATCAGCACCACCTCTCCGGGTAGCCTCCCATGCAGCTTCGCGATGCCGAGCAATTCACTCAGCCCCATCTGGTGCGCCGACATCTTGCGGTGGATGAACGCCGGAAGTTCTTCGTTCCTGTACATATACACTTTAGGCTCGAACTCTACGGGGATGATCGAATCAAAGACCAGAAGCGCATCGCACGCCTCGAAGTAGTCGAGCAGATAGACGCCCTGGGTACCCCCGTCAACGAAGGTAACCGATTCCGGAAACGGCCTGGAGGCCTCAAGGGCACGTACTGCCTCGACACCGAAGCCTTCGTCACCGAACAGAATGTTTCCCAGGCCGACAACATTGATCTTTTTCACGTAAGGAAATTCCTGATTGGTTAAAAAAATGGATCGTTTGGGTCTCTGCCCTCGCGCAAATGGTTCACGCATTCCTTCCCGGCCAAGATCTCTTCGTCCATTCCATCCATTTTCGTCCACCGCCACTCATCCCAAAAAGAAAACCCGTCACGGTCTCCATTCATGACGGGCTTTCCATACTGACGCACGTAACCAAAAACACGGCATGTCAAAGTGAGTGTTCGTCCTCCACCTTGTGCTTGTAACCGGTGATGATGGATGACGTCACACTGGTGCGGTCCACGACGTCATGGCGGAAAACGGCATAGAGATGCACGATCACATAAAGCGGGAAAATCCACGCCATGACATGATGAGCGAAATGCAGGTTGTAACTGCTCCCGAAAATCGGCAGCAGCCACCCGAACGCCGTTTCGACAAAACTGCCGGGCCGGTTCTCACCATACATGGCCAAACCGGTCAGGATCATGAAGGTAGATCCGCAGAAAATAAAAATGAAATGTGCCAGTGCCGCCACCGGATTGTGGCCGACATAGTTCGGTTCGTCCTTTCGCAGGAACAGGTAGGAGGCCACCTGCTCCTTGAACGGTTCACCCCACCATGCCGGTGACCATGGCCTGAATCCGCCGAACTTCGCATACTCGTCGTCGGACAGCAGCGCATAGTAGAGGCGATACAGGAAGTTGCCGATGAACACAAACGCAATGCAGTAGTGCACATAGCGCCACATCACGAAGTTGTGCTGCCATACCGCTTCGCCCGGCGGTGGATTGAGCACCGGAGAGGCGATGTAGAGCCCGGTGACCATCAGCACCACGATGGACAGTGCGTTGATCCAGTGATAGAACCTGACCGGCAGACGCCAGACGTAGATTTCCTCAATTATCCTACCCATGTCGTTCTCCGTTTAGACGATGGTTACCTTGGTGATCTCGTTGCCGTTCATGTCGAAGACATGTGAAGCGCAAGCAAGACACGGATCGAACGAATGGACTGTCCTGAGGATCTCGAGCGGCTTTGACGGGTCGACCATCGGTGTTCCTTTCAGAGCGGCTTCATAGGCACCGGAGTTCCCTCGGTTGTCTCTCGGCGAGGCGTTCCAGGTGGAAGGAACCACGATCTGGTACTCGTCGATCTTCTCTTCCTTGATCCGGATCCAGTGTCCGAGCGATCCGCGAGGCGCCTCGGTGTAACCGAAACCCTTGCACTCTTTCGGCCAGCTCGAAGGCTCCCAGCGCTCGCTGTTGAAGGTCTTGTAGTCACCTGCCTTGATGTTCGCAATCAGCTGATCGTAGAAATGGCGCATAAACCCGGCTGTCTGCTTGCATTCGATACCGCGGGCCGCCGTGCGTCCGAGCGTCGAGAAGAGCGCTTCCGGACCTACTTCAAGCTTGCCGAGCACCATGCCGACCGTGTCCTTGATCATCGGATCTCCCTTGGCGTAGGCAACCAGCACGCGGGCAAGAGGTCCGACCTCAACCGGCTGGTCTTTCCAGCGCGGCGTCTTGAGCCAGCTGTACTGCTTGTCGGTATCAAGGAACTCGAATGGAGGTTTCGGACCGGTATAGTTCGGTTTGGTCTCGCCTTCCCACGGATGCAGACCGTTGGCGGCACCCTTGGTGTAGGTATACCAGCTGTGGCCGATCTCCTCCTTGATTTGCGACATGTCCCTCGGGTCGACGTCGATGACCTTCGTGAGATCCTTGTTCAGGATGATACCCCTCGGCCAGAGCAGCGACTTGTAGTCATTGAGGTTGGTCTCCGGGAAATCGCCGTAGCTCATGAAGTTCCCCAGGCCTCCGCCGTAAAGCCATCCCTTGTAGTAACCGGCAATGGCGATGAGGTCAGGAATGTAGACCTGGTCGATGAAGGTCTGCGTGTCATCGATGATCTTCTTGACCATGGAGAGCCGTTCGATGTTGATGGCCGTGTCGCTGTTCGGATCGATGGCGCAGGCCATACCACCGACAAGGTAGTTCGGATGCGGGTTCTTGCCACCGAAGATGGTATGGATCTTCACGATCTCCTTCTGGAAATCGAGGGCTTCGAGATAGTGCGCAACAGCGATCAGGTTCACCTCGGGAGGCAGCTTGTATGCCGGATGGCCCCAGTAGCCGTTCGAGAAGATGCCCAGCTGCCCGCTTTCTACGAACGAGACGAGTCGCTGCTGCAGGTCCTTGAAGTATCCGACTGAAGATTTGGGCCACGGCGAGATGCTCTGGGCAATCACCGAAGCCTGTTTCGGATCTGCCTTGAGCGCACTGACCACGTCAACCCAGTCGAGGGCGTGCAGGTGATAGAAATGCACCAGATGGTCCTGCGTATGCTGGGTTGCCTCCATCAGGTTCCTGATGATCCTGGCGTTTGGCGGGATCTCGATACCGAGCGCGTCCTCAACGCAGCGTACTGATGCGAGCGCATGAACCGTGGTACATACCCCGCAGATGCGTTCGGCGAACGCCCAGGCATCACGAGGGTCTCTTCCCTTCAGGATCACCTCGATACCTCGCCACATCGTCCCGGTGCTGTACGCCTCCTCGATGACGTTGGCATCGTTCAGTTTTGCCTCTATTCTCAGATGCCCCTCGATACGGGGAATAGGATCGACAACTATTTTTTTGGCCATTCCTTGAGCTCCCTTGGTTTACTTTTCTGTCTCTTTATCGTTCTTCTTCTTGACGGCCGTTACGGCAGCGTGTGCTGCGGCGCCGGCTGCTGCCGCCCCGACTGCCACCATACCGATCTGGTCGGCTGTTGTATCCGTTCCGAGGAACGACACATCGGCAAGCCTCGTATAGAATGGCCCCTTGTCCCAGAATCCGGGCTCTGAACAGCCGATGCACGGGTGTCCGGAACCGATCGGGAAGCTGGTTCCCTCGTTCCACTGGATCTTGGAGCAGGAGTTGTAGGTCGTCGGGCCCTTGCAGCCCATCTTGTAGAGACACCAGCCTTTCCTGGTCGACTCCTCGTCGAATCCACGCACGAACATGCCGGCGTCGTAGAAGGCGCGACGATAGCACTTGTCGTGAATCCTGGTGGCGTAGAACGCTTTCGGGCGTCCCATCCTGTCCAGTTCGGGCAGGGTGCCGAAGGTGTGGAAATGGGTGATCACGCCGGTCATGACCTCTGAAATCGGCGGACATCCGGGGACCTTGACAATCGGCTTGTCCTTGATCACCTTATCGATCGGCACCGCGCCGGTCGGGTTCGGATGAGCATTCTGAACGCAACCGAAAGAGGCGCAAGCACCCCAGGCGACAACCGCGGCCGCACCAGCCGCAACCTCCTTCACCACGTTGAGGAAGGAGTTCCCTCCGGTCATGCAGTACACGCCATCATCCTTCAACGGGATGTTGCCCTCGACAGCGAGGATGTATTTCCCGTTGTACTCCTTCATGATCTTCGAGCGGACATCCTCGAGCTGATGACCGGCAGCGGCGCTCAGCGTATCGTCATAGTCCAGGGAGATCATGTTGAACAGGATGTCAGCCATGACCGGATGTGACGAACGGATAAAGGATTCGGTGCAGCAGGTGCACTCGAGACCGTGGAGCCAGATGACCGGCGTCCTCGGCTTGGTTTCCATCGCATGAATGACCTTCGGAAGAAGGGCCGGCGCAAGGCCGAGGGAGACCGAGGTAAGGCTGCAGAACTTGAGGAAGTCCCTTCGTGATATGCCCCGGGACTGGAACACTTCAGCGAATGTTTGCTTGGTTGGCATTAACACCTCCGTGGATTAGGATACTGAGTCGGCTTTGAGCTGGGTGTGGGTCACTGCCCGGGATACGGGTATGCGTGGCAGAAATCGTTACGTTTCTTAACGTTCAATATACGTAACGATCGTTATTAACAAAAAATAGTTCATGAGGAATCTACGCTATTCACGCGTGTCCCCTCATAAAAAAACCCGGCCATTCATCGGTAATGGCCGGGTTTTTAAGGATCCGTATCCTGATATCCTTGATTCTATCAGTTCAGTACCGCTCCGAACATCGATGCGGAGTACTTGGCATACTCAGCGATCGGCTGGAAGAAGAGGCCGAAGTATATGGTCAGTAACATCAGGACCGTCATGATCACGTTTTGCATCATGCCTGTTTTGAAATCTTTTTCCGCATTGAGTTCGGAGTCCCGCAGGAACATGTTCAGTGGAATGTACATGTAATAGTAAAGAGAGATCACACTGGTGAGGATGCCGACGAGGGCCAGCCACATGTAGAGATCTCCTCCGTGACCGAGCAATGCGGTGAAAATCATGAGCTTACCCACGAAACCGAACGTCGGGGGAAGTCCGACGAGCGCAATGAGAAAGACGGTCAGGGCCGCTCCGGCAAGAGGCATCTTCTTTCCGAGCCCCTTGTAATCGTCGAGGTTCTCGCTGCCGATCTTGTTGGCGATCAGCACGACGACATAGAAGGCGCCGATGTTCATCAAGAGGTAACCCGTGAGGTAAACCAGGACGGCCTGTGTGCCAATCTGGTCCATGGTGATGATGCCGAGCAGGAGATAACCTGCATGCGCAATTGACGAATAGGCAAGCATGCGCTTGACGTTCTTCTGCCAGATGGCCACGACGTTGCCGTAGATCATGGAAGCCGCCGCGATGAACATCATCATGGTGATCCAGTCTATGCCGAGCATGTCCTCGACGCCCTCGACAGCATGCGGTACGGCCACGAAAAAGAACCGCATGAGCATGGCAAATCCGGCGGCCTTCGAACCAACCGAAAGATACGCGGTAATCGGAGTCGGCGCACCCTCGTAGACATCGGGACTCCAGAAATGGAAGGGCACCGCACCCATCTTGTACCCGAGACCGGCCATCACCAGGAGCGTGGCGAGAATCATGACCAGTGGGTCGTAACCGTGCTGGGCAAGTTCCATGCTGATCTTCGAGATGTTGGTCTGTGCGGTGATGCCATAGATGAGCGAAAAGCCGTAGATCAGCATGCCGGAAGAGACCGCGCCATAGACCAGGTACTTCAGTGCAGCCTCGGAAGAGCGGAGTTCGCGCTTCAGGTAACCGGTGAGCACGTAGGCGGACAGGCTGACCAGCTCCATGGCGAGGAACATCATCAGGAGGTCGGTCGAGGAGGCCATCATCATCATACCGACGACCATGGCGACAAGCAGCGAGTAGTACTCGCCCATTCCGGACTCCTGTGCGTTCAGGTGCTCATCCGCCATTGTCGTGACAACGGCGAGAATACCGGTCAGTACGAAGAAGTACTTGAAAAAGATCCCGAACCGGTCAAGCGAGTACATCCCGAAGAAAATCTCCGTATCGGGCAGTGCGTGCTGCTGGAAGATGAAAAACACGCTACCGAGCAGGCCGATGATCGTCGCCGAGGCAAGTATCGTTTTTCTGCGTCCTCCGAGCACGAGGTCCAGAATGATCAGCACCATGAAGAGGGCTGAGAGGTAAAGTTCAGGGATAAAATACCCGGCACCTGACTTCAGGGTCGAGATGATGCTCTGTATTTCAGCGCCTGATGGCATTTCGAACATATTTCTCCAACGTTTATTCTTTTATACAGAAACACCGGGTCAGTTCACGGCCGACATCGCAACGGGAGCAAGCACGGTCACCAGTTTGTTGATACTTGCCGTCAGCAGGCCCATGACCGGCATCGGATAGATACCGAGCGCGATGATGATGATGGCGAGCGGCACCAGCATGGTGAGTTCCCTGGCGTCAAGATCAAGCTTTCCGGTCCAGTCATGGAAGTGGATGTGCTCGTGGCCGTGCGCATCTGTTTCTATATCGTAGACGGCATCCGGCTTTCTCTTGCCGAGGAACATTCTCTGCAGCGACCAGAGCAGGTATGCTGCACCGAACACGATACCAAGGACGGAAACCATGGCGATCGGCCTGGTGGTCGGGGCGGAGAATGCGCCGACGAACACAAAGGCTTCGGAGATGAATCCGCTGAGGCCCGGCAGACCGAGCGAAGCGAACCATGCGATGGCGACGACCGCAGCGTAGACCGGCATGTAGGAGGCCAGTCCACCGAACTTGTCGATGGCGCGGGTGTGTGCGCGGTCGTAGATGACACCCACCAGAAGGAAGAGCATGGCGGTGATCGTGCCGTGGTTGAACATCTGGTAGAGTGCACCGAGCATACCTTCGCTGTTTCCTGCAGCCAGGCCAAGCAGCACATAACCCATGTGGCTGATGGAGGAGTAGGCGACCATCTTCTTCAGGTCCTGCTGTGCAAGCGCGCAGAATGCGCCGTAGATGATGTTGATCGCTCCGAACACGCCGATGGTGTAGAGTCCTGCCTGGAATACTTCAGGAAAGAGCGGGAAGTTGATCCTCATCATGCCGTAGGTACCGAGCTTCAGCAGCACACCGGCCAGGATGACCGAAATCGGCGTCGGAGCTTCGACGTGGGCATCAGGCAACCAGGTGTGGAACGGGAACATCGGAACCTTGATGGCAAAACCGACGAAAAGGACGACGAAGGCGATGGTGCGCCACATGGCACTGCCAGGGCCCAGGATAGAACCGGGGACGTAGTTTTCCTGGCTCGCCATGGCGACCAGGCTGAAGGTATGGTTGCCGGTCAGGGGATCGATGACGCTGAAGTACAGGCCGATCATCACCAGAAGCATGAACACCGAGCCGAAAAGGGTGTAGAGGAAGAACTTGATGGCTGCATATTCCCGGTTCGGTCCGCCCCAGATTCCGATGAGGAAGTACATCGGCAACAGCATGAGCTCCCAGAACACGTAGAAGAGGAAGAAGTCGAGCGCGACAAAACAGCCCATCATTGCCGTGCTGAGCAGGTTGAACAGGATGAAGTATCCCTTGACCTGTTTCTGGATGGTCCAGCTCGAGAGGACGCCGATGATCGAGATCAGCGCAGTCAGGAGCACCATCGTGATCGAAATGCCGTCGACTCCGAGAAAGTACTCGATGGTCAGCGGACCGAACGAGCCAAGGTCCAGCGAAATCCAGGGAAGCCGTTCGATAAGCTGGAACGAGCCCACCGGAGAACCGCCGGGGGCGGCAACGATGCCTGCCATGGTGGGATCATATTGACGCCAGATGAGCACGGCGACAACTCCCTGCGCCACGGCCGCGAGCAGCGAGACGATCCTGATGATCTGCTTCTGCGACGCAGGCACAGCCAAAATAATAAGTCCGGCAATGATCGGCAGAAATACAATTAAGCTCAGCATGTTCAGTACCTGTTATGTTCGAGATAAAAATTAAATCGTTCGTGTTATTTCATGAGTTGGATAAGGTAGACGGCAAAGTACCCGAGTACCGCCACCATGACCATGACCAGGTAGGTCTGCACCTTGCCGGTCTGGATCTTTCTCATGACCGCGCCAGAAGTCTGGACAAAGAATGCCGTGAAGTTGACCAGGCCGTCGACGACATACTTGTCGAAGCTGCCGTTGGCGAATGCGATCTTTCGGTAAACTGTACCCACGCCATTGACGATCCCGTCCACGACGTTCGAATCGAACCAGGCAAGTGATCTTGACAGAAGCATGGAGCCCTTGATCAGGGTCGCATCGTAGATTTCGTCCCAGTACCACTTGTTGAACGAATAGAGATACAGCGGGCGGATCGCCTCTGCCGTTCGCGCAGGATCGATCATCTTGAAGGCGTAGACGATCAGGGCGAGGCCGATGCCCAGCACCAGCATTCCGGACGAGAGATAGATTGCCGTGTAGTGATTGGCATGTGCCTCGTGGGCGAGCTCAGCCTGACGTGGATCGGTGAATACCGGTCCATGCCCCTCAGCTGCCGCTCCATGAACGGCTTCGGCATGCCCGGCGACAACTGCGGGATGTGCGGTGTCGGTGGAGGCTTCGGCAAGCAGACGGCCGCCGGTCACGGCAAGCGCAGCCGCTTTCGGAGCCTCTGCGGATTTCACGACCGTCGAAGGCGTCGGCACGAGATGCATGAACCAACCCTTGGCACCGTCGAGCGGATCGGTCGAAAAGACGAAGAAGGTCGACAGGGTGGCAAGGATCACCAGTGGAGCCCTCATGACCCATCCTACCTCGTGAACACCGTGGTGAGCGCCATGCTCGTCGTGCCCATGGTCATCGTGGCCATGGGAAGCATGGGCGTCGTGGCCATGCTCGTCATGATGCTCATCTGCAGGCTTCAGATGCGTGCGGCTCTCTCCAAAGAAGACCAGCCAGACCTGACGTCCCATGTAGAAGGCGGTCATCATGGCGGAACCGAAACCGAGCACCGGAATGAGATAGAAGATGCCTCCGCCCTCGACGTTGGCGAAAGCGAGCGCTCCGGCAAGGATGGCGTCCTTACTCATGAAGCCGCTGGTAAGGGGAAGACCCGCGAGGGCGAGCGTGGCGATGCTGAAGGTCGCGAAGGTCCAGGGCATGTTCTTGCGCAGGCCGCCCATCCAGCGCATGTCCTGCTCATGGTGCATGGCATGGATGATGGCACCAGAACCGAGGAAAAGGCATGCCTTGAAGAAAGCGTGGGTCAGAAGGTGGAACAACGCGGCTGAATAGGCGCCGACACCGAGCCCCATGACCATGTAGCCGAGCTGCGAGACGGTCGAGTAGGCCAGAACCCGCTTGATGTCATGCTGGGTGATGGCGATGGTGGCCGACATGAAGGCGGTCACCGCACCGATGAAGGCGATATAGTGCAGCGCGTCCGGGGTCAGGATCACGAAGATGCGGCCGACGAAGTAGACGCCCGCGGCGACCATCGTGGCGGCGTGGATCAGTGCGGAAACCGGAGTCGGGCCCTCCATGGCGTCAGGAAGCCAGACATGCAGGGGGAACTGTGCGGACTTGCCGACGCAGCCGAAGAAGAGCAGGATGCCGGCGGCGGTCAGCCATCCGTTCGAAAGCGTGAACTTGCCTGCGGCGATGTTCTGAAAAATCTCCTGGTAACCGAAGGTGTGAAACTGGGAATAGAGAATAAGGATGCCGAGCCACATGCCGATATCGCCGACCCTGTTGGTCAGGAAGGCTTTCTTCTGTGCATCGGCCGCGCTGTCCTTCTCGAAGTAGAATCCGATCAGGAGATAGGACGAGAGGCCGACAAGCTCCCAGAACATGTAGATCGAGAAGAGGTTGTCCGAAAGCACGATGCCGAGCATCGAGAAGGTGAAGATGCCCAGGTAGGCGAAAAAGCGGCCATAATTCTTGTCACCGGCCATGTAGCCGGTCGAATAGAGGTGAACCAGAAGACTGATCAAGGTGACCATGGCCAGCATGATGGCCGTGAGGTTGTCGATCACGATGCCCATCTTCACCACGAGCGGACCAACGCCGGGAACATTGCCGAAATCGAGCCAGGTGAAGTCCCACGCCACGCGGAAAGCGGGGTCGTAATGCTGGACAATCACGGTCCAGAAAATGGAGCATGATATCGCGAACGCGGTGCCGAGCAGGCCGACGCCAACGAAATCGCCCATTCGGGGAAGCCTGCGGTTGAAGAAAATCAGCACCACAAACGACAGCAGCGGCAAGAGCAGGACTATGATCGATAACTGGATTAAACTGTGCATCATGTTTCGTTTTACAGAGTATTTGCAGCTGAAATGGTTTTGGTCCGGTTCACTCCTTCATCGTATCGACGCTGGAGACATCGACCGTCTTGAAGGTCTTGAAAATATTGATGACGATGGCAAGGGCGACGGCAGCTTCGGCGGCTGCGAGCACGATCACGAAAAGGCTGATCATGACGCCCTCCATTCCCCCGTTGTATTTCGAGAAGGTCAGGAAGTTGATGTTGGCCGCGTTCATGATCAGTTCGACACCCATCAGAATCACGATGGCGTTCTTTCTGGTCATGACGGCGTACATGCCGAGCGAAAACAGTATGGCTGAAATGGTGAGAAAGTGATTCAACCCGATTGCGGTGAACATTTCCATGTGCGTTACTCCTTAGTGTTCATTTTTGTGAGCCTTGTCGTAGCGCGCCAGGAACGCTGCACCAAGCAGCGCGACCAGCAGGACGACCGAGGCCATTTCAAAAGGAAGCATGTAGCGCGACATGGTCTCGATGCCGATCCGCTGGACGACGCTGCCCTGGAGCTGGGCTTCGCCCGGCATCCAGTCGCCGGTGGTGTAGAAGGTGTAGAGCATGCCTGCGATCATCAGGATCAGCAGAATCGTGCCTGGAACCACATGCATGACATCGGTCTTGATATCGGTCTGCATGATGGTGTTGGTGAACATCACACCAAAGAGCAGCAGCACCAGGATACCGCCGACGTAGACGACCAGCTGGGTGATCGCGATGAAGTCGGCGCTGAGAAAGACATACAGGGCAGCGACTCCGAACAGGGTGAACAGGAGCGCGAACGCCGAATAGATGACGTTTTTCGAAAACACGACAAACGCCGCCGACACGACCGTCACAGCCGCGAATAGGTAAAAGATGATGGATAAGGTCAGTTGGTTCATTGTTGTCTGCGCTTGTTGAAAATCGGTATCCTGTTACTCCCCTGCTTCGCCACCCACGGGCGCCGGTCCAGGTGCCGGTTTCGGTTTTGGCGCCGGCCGTCCGGCAGGGACCTCGCCTCTTGCGATTGCTTCCGCTGCGGCCTTCTCCTTGGCGGCCTTCTCCTCTTCGAGTTTCTTCTTCTTTGCCTCTACCTCGATCTTCGAGAGATTGCCGTAATGATAGACCATATTCCTCACATCGAACTCAGAGAAGTCAGCGACCGGCGAGTGCACGAGGCAGTCGGTAGGACACACGCTGACGCAGATACCGCAGGTCATGCACTTGGCCACGTCGATGTCGAACACCGGCACCCACATGCGCTTCTGCTGCCCTCCAGAAGTCTTGCCGCAGACGGCAAGGTCGTCGGCGGTCGTCTTGATCGTCTCGATGGTGATGCACTCGACCGGGCAGGCTCGCTCGCACTGGCAACAGCCGATGCAGTCGTCGATATCGTTGTACAGGCGGTAGCGACCGATCTTCGGGGTCGGAACGGCCTCCCGCGGATACTGAAGGGTGCACAGGCCGTCGACCTGATTGAAGTAGTCGGCGTCGTCGATACCGGCATCCCCTTTCCGCTTGACCGCATTGAAGAAGTGGCGAAGGGTGATGGACAGGCCGGTCGCTATGGTCGTTGCCCCGGTCTTTATATTGCTGAAGTACTCACTCATAATTGGTGTTTCGTCTTGCTTGCCTGTAATCTCTATTGCTCTGCCGGGTTACTTGTAGATCTCCCAGACAGCCGTCAGCACGAATGCGATGAAGGCGAACGGGGTCAGAACCTTCCAGCAGAGGAACATGAGCTGGTCAACCCTGAGCCGGGGAAGGGTCCAGCGAAGCCACATCTGCACGAAGATGAAGAAAAACGCTTTCATGATGATCCAGAATGCTCCCCACACGGGACCGCTGGTCCATTCGTTGAGCGCGAACCCGCCGATGTTCGGCAGCGGAGAGGCCCACCCGCCAAGGAACACGATCGAGATAATCGCGGAAACCATGAACATGCTTCCATATTCGGCGAGGAAGAACATCGCGAACTTCATACCGGAATACTCGGTGAAAAAGCCGGCGACCAGTTCCGATTCCGCTTCGGGAATGTCGAACGGCGCACGGTTGTTTTCGGCCAGCGACGCAATGAAGTAGATCAAGAAGGGCAGCCAGGCGATCGGATTGCTGAACAGGTAGTAGTGGATAAATCCGTAGGGACCGGACTGCAGGACACAGAACTGCTGCATGCTCAGCGTGCCGGCCATCATCGCGCCGCAGAGCAGTGCGATCGACGCCGGGATTTCGTAGCTCACGATCTGGGCGACGCTCCTGATCGCGCCGTAGAGCGCCCACTTGTTGTTCGAACCCCATCCAGAGGCCAGGATGCCGACGACCTCGAAGGAGACGATGCCAATGGCGTAGAAGAGACCGACGTTCAGGTCGGCGCCGATAAAGGCCGGTCCGTAAGGAAGCACGACGAAGGCCATGAACGATCCGACGAACATGATGACCGGGCCGATAACGAACAGGAACTTGTCGGCGGCAGTCGGCACGATATCCTCTTTCTGGAGCAGCTTCAGGATGTCGGCCAGGGTCTGGAGGATACCCCACTTGCCGACCTCCATCGGGCCAAGCCGGTCCTGCATGAATGCCGAAATCTTGCGTTCACCGTACACGCCGTAGGTCAGGGCATACAGTGCGATGAAAATGAGCGGCACGGCTGCCACGATCAGCAGCCCCAGCGGCAACCAGCCGATGTAGAATCCTGAAAGGGCTTCAGACCAGGTATTGAGAGATGGTGACTGACTCATAGAAAACGGCTAACCTGTCGATGGAATAAGATTGTTGTCTTGGAAAAAAACGTTCAGCGGTCGACTTCACCCAGCACGATATCGATGCTGCCGATGATCGCCACCAGATCCGGGATCAGCTGACCTTTTGAAAGATCCTTCATGGCCGAAAGGTTCACGAAACAGGACGAGCGCGCCTTGCAGCGCAGGGGCTTGGTCGACTTGCCGTCGCTCACGATATAGAACCCGACCTCACCCCTCGGGTTTTCGGCACGGGCATAGACCTCGCCGGCTTTCGGACGGATCTTCTTCGGAATGAGGGCGCGGGAATTGAATCCATCGACCTCGGGCATCCGGTCGAGGCACTGCTCGATGATCTTCAGGCTCTCGGTCATCTCGAGGGCGCGGACCAGGTGGCGAGACAGGCTGTCTCCGATGTCGGAAAACTTGCCATCCGGCACGGGCACGTCAAAGTCGAGTTCCGGGTAGATCGAGTAGGGATCGTTGCGGCGAAGATCCCACTTGACACCGGAACCGCGAAGCATCGGGCCCGACCATGCGTAGTTGATCGCCACATCGGCGGGCATGATGCCGACGCCCTTGGTGCGCTTGACAAATATCTCGTTCTCGGTGAGCAGCTCCTGGAGCTCTACGGCCTTCGGCCTGAAATAGGCGACGAACTCGGCGACGCGTTTCCTGAAGTCGGGCGGGACATCGTAGGCAAGGCCACCGATCCAGATATAGTTGTAGAGCATGCGGGCGCCGGAGATCCACTCGAGGAGGTTCAGGATGTGCTCCCGGTCGCGGAAGCAGAACAGGAACGGGGTGAATGCGCCAAGATCGATGCCGTAGGTGCCGATGGCCACCAGATGCGAGGCGATCCTGTTGAGTTCGGAGACGATGACCCTGATGAACTCGACCCTGCGGGGAATCTCGATGTCGAGCAGTTTCTCGACCCCGAGGCAGTACGCCAGTTCGGTATTCATGCCTGCGAGGTAGTCCATGCGATCGGTGTACGGCACGATGCTGGGATAGTCCAGCTTCTCGCAGTACTTCTCGAAGCAGCGGTGCAGATAACCGAGATAGGGCTCGGCCTCCACGACGACTTCACCGTCGGTGATGCACTCGAGACGGAGCACGCCGTGCGTTGACGGATGCTGCGGTCCCATGCTGAGGACCATGTATTCGGTATCGAGATCCTTTTCAATGACGACGCGATTGTCGTCCTGACGGATGATCCGGGTAGCGTTCAGTTCAGCTTTACCTAATTCCTGCATGCTCGGAATGCTTGTTTACGTGTTATGGCGTCAGTACGGTACCTTGATGCCGTGATAGGTGTCCTGCACCTGGTAATCCTTGCGCAGCGGAAAACCGGTCCAGTCTTCCGGACAGAGAATCCTCCTGTGGTCCGGATGACCGTCGAAGGTCATGCCGTACATGTCATAGGCTTCCCTTTCGTGCCAGTTGGCCGTATGCCAGACGCACGAAACCGAGGGAATGGCGCCGCCGTCCCGAGGACACTTCACCTTGACGGCGATCCTGTGTGGATGATGGCCGATCGACTCGAGGTTGCAGACGATCCCGAGCTGGTTCTGCTCAGGATAGTCCATTCCCGAGAGGCACGCCAGGTAATTGAACTTCAGGCGCGGGTCGTCGCGCATGAAAAGGGCGATGTCGACCCATTTCGAAAGATCTGACACCTCAAAGAACGGCATCGTCGGGTTGGCGTCGAACTCCGACACTGCCGAACCGAACCTCGCCTGTATGCTATCGTATGCAGCCTTGCTCTCCTGTACCGCTGCCGACATGATGTTTCCTGCTTCTTCCATCCCGTTGTCCATTGATGATAGATGATTATGCCGTCGCCCTGCGGGCCTGGTCGATGATCTGCTGTGGATCGACGCTTTTTTCAGCGAGTTTCTTCAGCGCCTCCTGGCGGGTGATCCCGATCCCTTCCATCCGGATCAGCTCCTGAATCTTCATGAGCCCGCCGATGAGCGCCTCGGGCCGCGGAGGGCAGCCTGGCACGTAAACGTCCACCGGAATGATGCGGTCGACACCCTTGAGGACATGGTAGCCATGGTTCCAGTAGGGACCGCCGCAGTTCGAGCAGCTGCCCATGGAGAGCACATAGCGGGGTTCCGGCATCTGTTCGTAGAGCGTGATCACCTTCTCGGCCATCTTCATGGTCACCGTTCCGGCGACGATCATCAGGTCTGACTGGCGGGGTGAAGAACGGGGAAATATGCCGAACCGTTCAAGATCGTAGTTGGATGCGTTGGTGGCCATCATCTCGATAGCGCAGCAGGCGAGACCGAAACCCATGGGCCAGAGCGAAGAGAGGCGGGCCCAGTTCATCACGTTGTCGACCGAGGTCACAAGGACGTTGCGGTTCGATATCCTGGCATCAAGCAAACCCATAGCGTGTAATCGATGATGATTGAAAGATTATCCGTTGGCCCGGCCATTGTCGCGGCACGGCATCTCGGGCATTTTCGGAATGTTCGGAGTCGGCCTCACCCAGTCGAGATCACCCTTGACCCAGGCATACACCAGGCCGAGAATCAGGATGAAGGCGAAGATCAGCACCTCGACAAGAGCGAAAACACCGAGGGGCTTGAATACGGTCGCCCAGGGATAGAGGAACACGACTTCGACGTCGAAGATGATGAAGATAAGGGCGACGACGTAAAAACGGATGTTGAACTTGACCCAGGCGCTACCGACAGCCGGCTCGCCGCATTCGTAGGTCGAATTCTTTTCGGGGTTGGGGCGGCTGGGACGAAGCAGCCTTGCGGTGATGAATCCCGCGACGACAAAGAAGATACCGAGAATGAGAAACACGAAAACGGTACCGAAACCGGTCAGCGTCTGATCCATGAGCTGTTGTTTGACGTTAGGTTCGGGGATTCCGGAGAGTCCCCCTGCATTCGGAATAATGCCTCGAAATCAAGTGCGGCAAATATAAATAAATTTCCGCTCAACCCCAGAGTAAAAAGCTGATTTTTTCAGGGCTTCAACACGGACCGCACCTCCTGGGCCCCCTGGCTTCACGCAAGCACCGATAGGTGGTCGCCTGATTTAGTTAATCGATCCGCCCTTTTCTTCGAATATTTTTAAGCCATAGCGCCGAAATACCGCTATCATCCCGCCCGTCACCAACGCGGTCGATACGACGAGTACCGCCACCACCGGCTGCCAGGAACCGAAAAGTCGCACCATCAGCGGGCCGATCAACGCAGCGAGCAGCATCCAGACCATCGGTGTCCAGGCAACCGCAAAGAGCAGCGGAAGCCACCTTTTCATTATCGCCTTCAGTTTCTCTTTTTCGGGAAACAGTCTCATGTTCGTCGTCTTCGTTGTAACAGGTAGTGGTATTGATAAGTGAGCGCCGATCTCCGCCGTAAAAACCGATCAGGGCAGGAGTTCGGCTATCTGAGCCGCCATATCGGGATCGAGTTCGCGCAACACCTGGCACTCCTCCCGCAGCCCTTTCATGTCGCCCTTTGACAGATGGTACATCGCCAGCTTGCAGTGGGGTTCGGGATTGGCTGGATCGAGGGCGAGGGCTGTCT
>JAAXXR010000079.1 GCA_013334335.1 Chlorobiaceae bacterium | reverse complement strand
CCCGGGCGAGGTGCAGGGCGCTCGCCTCGTGCTCCTTCATGCGCACCTTCAGGGTTTTGAGCCCGCGAAGCACGAGCCAGCAGTCCCACGGACCGGGAATCGCGCCGGCCGCCCCCTGGTAGTTTCTGATGGCGCGGTGGAGGTTGTCGTCCGATGTCACGACCGCTCCGCCGATGACGTCGCTGTGCCCGCTGAGGTACTTGGTGGTGCTGTGCACGACGATGTCGGCCCCGAGCTGCAGCGGTCGCTGGAAATAGGGGCTCGAGAAGGTGTTGTCCACGGCGACCACGATGCCCCGCTCGTGGGCAATGGCGGAAATGGCCCGTATGTCCGAGAGCTGAAGCAGCGGGTTGGACGGGGTTTCCAGCCAGATCATGCGTGTGTTTGGGCGGATGCACGCTTCGTAACTCTCCGTCGCTTCGTTTTCGGCGTAGCTCGTCTCGACGCCCCAGGGCCGCATGAGCTGTTCGAAAATGCGGTAACTGCCGCTGTAGATGTCGCATCCGGCGACGATGTGGTCGCCCGGCCTGAGCACCTGTAACGCGGCGGTCATGGCCGCCACTCCTGAAGCGAACGCCAGGCCGTGCCGGCCGTTTTCGAGCAGGGCAAGCGTCGACTCGAGCGCGGTCCGCGTCGGGTTGCCGATTCTCGAGTAGAAAAAATCCGGTCGGTGCTCAAGGTTTTCGCGTCCGAAGGTCGATACCTGGTAGACCGGGACGGAGACCGCTCCGGTCACCGGGTCCGGAGTCTGGCCGTCATGGATGGCAAGGGTCTCGAAATGCATGTCAATGAATCATTGGGAATTGTAAAAACCCAAGTTAACGAGAATCCGGCGTTCATTACCAACGCCACGGGTCTCGTCCGGTATTTTGTTCCGGCAGCGGGCAAAAAATCAGCCGGTTCGGCAAAGCGGAACCGGCCTGGTGCATGAGCTGTTACCGAGCATTAACAATTGTTACTGCGCCGGGCGCTGATTTCCAAATGTTTTTTTCCCCTCCTGCTCCGGCCTTCCCGTTCGGGTTCGTGCAACCCCGATCCGGGGTACCCCATTTACGGTATTTTCAGGGTAGAGAGTTGGAAATGCTTCACCACAGCTCTTTTTTGTCGCTGTCAGTCCCTCTGGCGATCGCGAATCCAGGCACTTTTTTACCGGTGGGGCCTTGCAGGCCAGAGATTTTCGGCGACGTGGGTGAGTGGTTTAAACCAGGGTCTGCAAAACCCTTTTTCCCGCAAGTTCGAATCTTGCCGTCGCCGCCAGGGAGCCTGACAGGGGTATCGCCACCGAAGGCGCTGCCGTGGTATTTCAAACGGATAATCAGCAACGTAATGTCGAACAGCAATCCTGAACTGGCCGCCCTGGGCAAGGTAGGCATGATGCGGCAGACGCAACCGGACTACTATGTGATGCGACTGAAGGCCGTCGGGGGTGACCTCAGCTCAGGTCAGCTTGCCCGCATTGCGGAGGTTGCCGAACGATACGGCAGGGGAGGGGTGCACCTGTCCACCCGGCAGGGCGTCGAGATCCACTACGTGCGGAGCCAGGATCTGGAGCCGGCAAGGATCGCGCTCGCCGAAGCCGGCGTCGAGATGGGCGCCTGTGGCCCCCGAGTCAGAAGCATCGTCGCCTGCCCCGGAAGCGAGACCTGCCGATTGGGTGTGATCGACACCAAACCGATTGCGCGCGAGCTTGATGCACGCTATTTCAAACAGGAGATGCCATCCAAATTCAAGCTTGCCGTCACCGGATGTTCGAGCAATTGCACGAAGGCAAACGAAAACGACATCGGGGTCCGGGGGGCTATCGAACCGTTGTGGGAACCGGCTTCCTGCACCGACTGCGGACTGTGTGTCAGCTTCTGCCCGGTCAGCGCCATCGGACGACGGGATGGCGAGGGGAGTGGGGGTGAGTTCCGGTACGAGTCGGATGAGGAGTCCTGCATCAACTGCAGTGTCTGCTCGTCGCTCTGCCCCTCGGGTGCATGGGTCGTCGGGAGGAAAGGATACACGGTGCTTATCGGAGGCACGATGGGCCGGATTCCCCGGTTTGCCTCCGTGCTGAAAAGGATCGTGGAGAGCGACGAGGAGCTCTATGCCCTGATCGAAGCATCGATCCGGTGTTACCGTGAACACGGACTGAAAAAGGAGCGCTTCGGTCACATGATCGATCGTATCGGGCTCGAAAACATCAAGGAGGAGATCATTGAGCAGGCAGAATTACCTCGTGTCGAAAAGTATTGATGTCAGGGGCGTCTCCTGCCCCGTCAATGCGGTAAGGGCCAAGCAGGCCATCGCTGCGCTCAGTGACGACGAGCTCATCGAGGTGATCGTGGATGCAGGGGAGTCCCTCATTCGGGTCGTCCGATCAATCAACGACGCAGGATTCAAGATCATCACCAGCCATCCGCTCGAGAACGCCGTGGCCATCGTCGTCAGCAGGGTCAATACGGCCGGAAGGCCACAATAAACCGGGACATGGGAAAAGAACAGGTAGAACAGTTGAACCGCGAATGCTCCGGAAAACCCCCGGAAGCGGTGCTGGGCAGGATCGCCCAGTTCTTTGGAGCCGGCAAGGTCGCCTTTTCGACCAGCCTTGGAGCTGAAGACCAGGTGATCGCCGATCTCATTCATCGGGAAGGTCTTGCCATCCCCCTGTTCACCCTCGATACCGGCCGGCTGCCCCAGGAGACCTACGACCTGCTCGCCGAGACGCGACGTCGTTACGGTCTCGCCATCGAGGTGCTTTTTCCCGAGACCCGGTCGGTCGAGAGGATGGTGAGCGAGTCAGGTCCCAACCTCTTTTACGAGAGCGTCGAGAAGCGACGGGAGTGCTGCCGCGTCAGGAAGGTCGAGCCGCTGAAGCGGAGGCTTTCGACCCTCGATGCCTGGATCTGCGGCCTGCGCCGGGAGCAGTCGGTTACCCGTACCGGTGTCGACGTGGTGGAGTGGGACGACGTGTTCGGTCTCGTCAAGGTCAATCCACTTGTCGACGTGAACGAGGCATGGGTCTGGGAGTACATCAGGACGCACGACGTCCCCTTCAACCGGCTTCATGAACGGGGTTACCCCAGCATCGGCTGTGCGCCGTGCTCGAGAGCGGTCGAACCGGGCGAGGATATCCGTGCCGGACGCTGGTGGTGGGAACTTGCGGAGCACCGTGAATGCGGACTGCATCGGCATAATCAGTAATCCGGAGAGTCTTACGATGCATCATCTTGACAAACTCGAGGCGCAAAGCGTCTATATTCTCAGGGAGGCATACCGGGAATTCAAAAGCCTCTGCATGCTCTGGTCGATCGGCAAGGACAGCACGGTGCTGCTCTGGCTTGCCCGCAAGGCGTTTTTCGGCCATGTGCCCATTCCGCTGGTACATATCGATACCCATTTCAAGATTCCCGAGATGATCGACTACCGTGACCGGATGGCGATCGAGTGGAACCTGAACATGATCTATGGTGAGAACCGGGAGGCGCTCGACGGAAAACTGACCTATCCCGACGGCAACACCGACCGCATGACCTGCTGCCGCCTCCTGAAGAGCGAAGCGCTGAAACGGACGCTTTCCGGAGAGTGGCCGCGTTACCGGATGAACCACGAACGCCAGCGCTATGAGCCGGACGAGAAGCGGGAGCCCTACACAGGAGTCATCGTGGGCGTCAGGGCGGACGAGGAGGGGAGCCGGTCGAAAGAGCGTTATTTCTCTCCGCGCGATAGCGGCAACTCATGGGATGTCGGTGATCAGCCTCCGGAGTTCTGGAACCAGTTCAAGACCGATTTTGCACCCGGAACGCATGTGAGGATCCATCCGCTGCTCGACTGGACGGAGCTCAATATCTGGGAGTACATCGAGAGGGAGAATATCCCGCTCGTCTCCCTCTATTTCAACCAGGGCGACGGCGCCCGTTACCGATCGCTCGGCTGCGCGCCCTGCACCAACCCTATCGAATCGGCGTCCCGGAACGTGGGCGATGTCATCGAAGAGCTCCGGAGCGGGAAGCTTGCCAATATCGCCGAACGCTCGGGTCGGGCGCAGGACAAGGAGGATGGGGGGCTGGAGACCCTGCGCCGGGACGGGTACATGTGACGCCGGCATTCCCCGGATGAAGAAGACGCGCAAGGGCAGGTGATTTCCCTTATTTCCACGTCAGGACGCCGCCGGTTACCGGGCATGCGAGCATGCGCTATCCGGAGGAGCGCCTCCTCCTTGAGGGGACCGGCGTCAATGCAGCCGGAAGAGGAGACGTATTATTTCAATGCAACAGGGAGATGAGTGACAGGATGCAGGAACGATCACAGATGAACATCGTCATCGTCGGACATGTGGACCACGGCAAGAGCACGGTCATCGGCCGTCTCCTGGCCGATACTGATTCGCTGCCGGAAGGACGGCTCGAGTCGGTCAGGGCGTCGTGCCTGAGGAACTCGAAGCCATTCGAGTACGCTTTCCTGCTCGACGCGCTCAAGGACGAGCAGTCGCAGGGTATCACGATCGATACGGCGCGCTGCTTTTTCAAAACAGCATTCAGGGACTACATCATCATCGATGCTCCCGGCCATATCGAGTTTCTGAAGAACATGATCAGCGGGGCTTCCAGGGCCGAGGCAGCCCTGCTCGTGATCGACGCCCGTGAAGGCATCCGGGAGAACTCGAAGCGGCACGGCCACATGGTCTCGATGCTTGGTGTCAGGCAGGTGACCGTCCTGGTCAACAAGATGGATCTTGCCGGATACCGGCAGGCCGATTTCGAGGCGCTCAAGGCCGAGTATACGGCCTACCTCAGCCAGATCGATGTCGTTCCGGTCAGTTTCATCCCGGTCAGCGCCCGGGAGGGTGAGAACATCGCTTCGGCATCGGCCGCCATGCCCTGGTACGACGGCCCGACCGTGCTTGAACAGCTCGACCGTTTTTCGAGCGCTGGCCGACCCCATGACAAGCCGTTCCGATTCCCGGTGCAGGACATCTACAAGTTTACCGGCTCCGGTGACGATCGCAGGATCCTGGCGGGTACGGTTGAGGCCGGCACGGCGACGGTCGGCGACGAGGTGCTGTTCCTCCCCTCAGGCAAACGTTCGGCCATCGCGACGGTCGAATCGTTCAATACGTTGCCCAAAACCAGTGCGGCAGCGGGCGAGGCGACGGGCTTTACCCTTTCCACCCAGATCTATATCAGGCCTGGGGAGATCATGGTTCGCGCGTCGGAGCGTCGACCGGAAGTCGGTTTCCGTTTCAGGGCGAATATTTTCTGGGTCGGAAGGGTGCCGATGTCGACCGAAAAGGAGTACAAGCTGAAGCTTGGGACGGCGCACGCCACGGTCCGGCTCGCCGGTATCGTCAGCACGCTGGACGCCTCGGACCTCCGCCTTAGCCGAACCAAGCAGCAGCTCGACAGCCGGGACGTCGGCGAGTGCATCCTGGAGAGCACGCGGCCCATAGCGTTCGACCGCTCATCGGAGAACGAAACGACCAGCCGGTTCGTCATCGTCGACAACTACGAGATCGCCGGCGGTGGAATCGTGCTCGAGAACCTCTCCGGAGGGGAAACGATCCTTGAACGGCATATCAGGGAGCGGGAAAGCCACTGGGAGACCGGCAGGGTCCTTCCTGCGGAGCGTGAACGGGCAAATCGGCACCGCTCAAAGTTCATCGTCATCACCGGCAGACCGGGGAGCGGTAAGCGGTTGCTTGCGCGCGAGCTTGAAGGAACGCTGTTCAGGAATCGCTGCAGCACCTATTACCTGGGCATGGCGGCCATTGAACATGGGCTCGAGGCAGACCTTCGCGTGCATGGAAACCATGCCGAAGAGCGGCTTCGTCGCATCGGCGAACTTGCGCGTATCATGACCGACGCCGGCCAGATTTTCATCACGGCCATCGACGACGCCGATGACCGTGACATCGAGACACTCAAGTTGCTGAACGAGCCGAACGAAATCCTCGTCGTCGGCGTCGGGGAGAACGATTTTTTCAGCACGACACCCGATCTGCAACTGGATACCGTGGTTGATCCGCTCGATGCCGTTGCCCGCATCGCCGACCTCCTGATGTCGAAGGAGATCATCGTCGACTATGAGATCTGATTGCCACTCTG
>JAAXXR010000021.1 GCA_013334335.1 Chlorobiaceae bacterium | reverse complement strand
AGATCAGTGTCATCGGTCGACATCCGGAGATGAACCCGAGATCGAAAGGGTTGGGTGACGCAAACCAATTGCGTCGATCCGTCAGGATTCCGATACGGAAACGGCGAAGCGCACGGGATTTGGGCAGGCGAAGGCTGAAGGCTGGAATCGAGGGAGATGGGGGGGCAAATAAAAAAAGGAAGCACCGCATACTCAAGTACTTCCTTTACTATTTTTCAGGCTCCGCGAGTAGGATTCGAACCTACAACCCTTCGGTTAACAGCCGAATGCTCTACCATTGAGCTATCGCGGAAAACGGCCCCAGTCGTTGCTGAAAGGGATACAAATATACACCTGTTCCAAAAAAATCCAAACAGCAAACAGGTTTTTTTATGCAATTTTCATCGCGAGAGTGGGCCTGAGGATTTTCTTTTTCGCGAATTATTTTTGTACATTGACAATCTTTTATGGAAATGAGTTGGTTATGCCCAAGGAACGCGCGCTGATCGAAATCCGCCTGGCCGGACTCTCTCAGGGGATCCATGAGTTCGATTTCACCTGCACCGCAGGCGACTTCAACGATCAGGCCCTGACGGAAGCGGGGATTTCGGGTGAAATCTCAGTCAGGATAGCAATCGACAGGAACGAGGACGGGATGACCGTCTCGCTGGACACGAATGCATCCGCCGAACGGCCCTGTGATCTCTGCCTGACGCCGGTATCCCTCAAGATGAACGGCTCGTACCGGTTATATTATATGTATGACCAGGACCAGGGAGTGGAGGAGGATCTCGACATAGAGTATCGGTCGATCGACCGCAATTCGGTTTCGATCGACCTTACCGAGGATGTCCGCGAGACGCTGCTGCTCTCCGTACCGATGAAAGTCACCTGTACGGACAACCCCGATTGCCACATCTACCGGAAGGAATCCCCGGAGGAACCGGAAGCAACCCAGGGAAGATCCTGGCAGGAATCGCTCGAGAAATTGAAAGACAAGTATCGTTAACCGTTGATTTTAAACTGAACAGGTTATGGCCAATCCAAAAGCCAAAATGTCCAAGTCGAGAAGGGACAAGAGGCGTGCACAGTTCAATGCCCGCACCAAAGCGGCCGTCACGGCCATCTGCCCGAACTGCGGCGAACCGACGCTTCCGCACCGCGCTTGCCGTCACTGCGGCCACTACCGCGGCCGTCAGGTGACCGGAAAGATCGTTGCAGGCTAAGCAGATAAAGTAAACAATACAGCACCGCCATGTTGACCATTGTCGTGGATGCTATGGGTGGCGACAACGCTCCTGGGTGCGTTGTCGAGGGGGCAATCGAAGCGCTGAGGGAAAGCGGCAACAGGTTTGAAATCCTGCTGATCGGGCAGGAGCAGAAGGTGCTGCCCCTTCTGGAGCAGCATGACCTCTCGAACGTGAACATCAGGTTCATGCATGCCCCTGAAGCGGTCACGATGGAGGATATCCCGGCTACTGCCGTGAAGACCAAGCAGGAGTCTTCCCTGGTCAAGGGGCTTCAGCTCTGCAAAACCAAACAGGCCCATGCGTTCGTGAGCGCCGGCAATACCGGGGCCCAGATGGCAGCCTCGCTCTTCGTCCTGGGCAGGATCCCCGGCGTGCTGCGCCCGACCATCTACGCCTATTTCCCGAGAATCGGGGAGGGGCTCACCAACATCGTCGATGTCGGCGCCAACGTTGACTGCAAACCGGAGCACCTGGTGCAGTTCGCCGAGATGCTGACCATCTACCAGCGTTACGCCGCAAGGATCGAGAACCCGACCGTAGGCCTCCTCAACATCGGCGAGGAGGAGGGCAAGGGCCCCGAGTACCTGAAGCAGGCATATAAACTTCTGCAGGAAGCTCATCGCGAGGACAAGATCAATTTCGTCGGCAACATCGAAGGACACGACATCCTCGGCGGGAAGACGACCATCGTCGTCTGTGACGGACTCGTGGGCAACACCATTCTCAAATTCGGCGAAAGCATCCCCCACTTCCTGTCGGCGCTCCTGAAGCCCGCCATGGAAGCGCTCGTCCAGTCGGGCCAGCTTGACCAGAACGCCGCCGCGATGGCCGGAAAGGCGTTCAAAGGCATGTTCGAACCGTTTGACGTCGAAAAGTGGGGCGGGGTACCGTTCCTCGGCGTCGACGGCATCTCGATCGTCGGTCACGGCAGATCCTCCTCGCGAGCCATCAAGAACATGATCTATATGGCCGAGCACATGGTCGAAGAACGGGTGAATGAACGCATTGCCGAAGTTCTTTCCTGACCCGGTCTTCCGGGCGGGCGGCGATCAGTCGCCTGCCAAGAACCTTCCTGCCCGTTGCGATTCAATGCAAAAGCCGGTACGGCCTGTTCCGGTTTTCCCGTTTTGACCCTTAACCCGTAACCATACCATGAAAGCTGCCATAACGACGACCGCAAAGTACCTTCCGGAAGAGGTCCTCTCCAATTTTGATCTTGAGCGCATGCTCGAGACCAACGACGAGTGGATTCGCACCCGAACCGGCATCCGGGAACGGCGCATCCTGAGGGACCCTGAAAAGGCGACTTCGTACATGTGCACCGAGGTTGCCAGGCAGCTGCTCGACAAACGTGGCATCACCGCCAGCGAAATTGACCTGATCATCGTGGCCACCATGTCGCCCGATATGGTCTTCCCCGCGACGGCTTGCCTGGTGCAGGGCAACATCGGCGCGAAAAACGCCTGGGGCTTCGACATATCCGCCGCCTGCTCGGGATTCGTCTACGGGCTGTACACCGGAGCCCAGTTCATCGAATCGGGGAACTGCCGCAAGGTCATGGTTATCGGAGCTGACAAGATGTCGTCCATCCTCGACTACACCGACCGCTCAACAGCCATTCTCTTCGGCGACGGGGCCGCGGGGGTCATCCTCGAACCGGCCCGTGAAGAAGGGTTCGGCGTGCTCGACGCGCGCCTCTATTCCGACGGCAAGAACGGCCAGGAGCATCTGCTGATGCCGGCCGGAGGGAGCCGCCACCCTGCCTCGCACGAGACGATAGACAAGCGCATGCACTTCATCAAGCAGGATGGCAAGCAGGTGTTCAAGGCCGCGGTCATGGCCATGGCGGATGTCGCCGAGGAGATCATGAGCCGCAACGGCCTGACGGCTGAAACGATCGACTGGCTCGTTCCTCACCAGGCAAACCAGCGCATCATCCAGGCTACGGCCGATCGAATGGGTATCGGCATGGAGAAGGTGATGATGAACATCGAATACTACGGCAACACGACCGCGGGCACCGTGCCGATCTGCCTTGCCGAACTCGACGAGCAGAACAAGCTGCACACCGGATCAAACCTCGTACTGGCCAGCTTCGGCGCGGGGTACACCTGGGGTGCCATCTACGTCAGGTGGCAGTAAACGGCCTTCAATTCAACTACCCATTGCAACAACAGGATATGAAAGCTTTTGTATTTCCGGGCCAGGGCTCACAGTACTGCGGCATGGGCCGCGACCTTTACGAGCGGTTCCCCGAGGCCAGGATCCTTTTTGACCGGGCCAACGAACTCCTCGGCTACCCGATCACCGACATCATGTTCTCCGGAAGTGAAGAGGAGCTCCGGCAGACCAGGTACACCCAGCTCGCTATTTTCCTCCACAGCTACGCGGCCGCGGCCCTGCTGGGGCGTGATGGCGTCTGCATGGCCGCAGGTCACAGCCTCGGCGAATACACGGCACTCTGCTTCGCCGGCTCGATCGCATTCGATGACGCGGTCCTGCTCGTTGCCAAGCGGGGCGAGCTGATGCAGAATGCCGGCCAGAAGAACCCCGGCACCATGGCGGCCATCATCGGCATGGACGATGATGCGGTCAGCGGCCTGCTCGACGAAGCCGGTGCGTTCGGCATCGTGCAGGCGGCAAACTTCAATTCGCCCGGACAGGTGGTGCTCTCGGGAGAGGTCGCTGCGGTCAGGAAAGCCGTGGAGCTCGCACCGGCCAGGGGTGCCCGCATGGCCAAGGAGCTGGTCGTCTCCGGCGCCTTCCATTCGCCGCTCATGAAACCCGCCGAAAAGGAGCTTGCCGAGACCCTCGGCACCATTGACATCCGGGAGGCTGAAATCCCGGTCTGCATGAACGTCGTGGCGCGACCGGTGACGGCTGCCGATGAAATCCGCACGAACCTGATCAGCCAGCTCACCAGCTCCGTGCTCTGGAGCCAGTCGGTCCAGGCGATGGTCGAGTCCGGCGTGACCGAATTCATCGAGGTCGGACCGCAGAAGGTGCTGCAAGGGCTCATCAAGCGAATCAGCAAGGGGGCGAAGGCCGACGGCGTCGACACCGCCGATCAGGTGGCGGCCAGGATCAATCCAGTGTAACTCACCAAAACGAATGAAAACCACATGAGCATGTTGAAAGGAAAAACCGCGGTCGTAACGGGATCGGCAAGAGGCATCGGCCAGTCCATCGCCCTCGATCTCGCCGCCAGGGGCGCCGACCTCGTCATCTGTGACGTGAAGGCTGAATGGCTCTCCGAAACCGAAGCCGCACTGAAAGCGATAGGAGCTAAGGTCTCCTGCAAGGAGCTCGACGTCACCAGCACCGACGCCTGCCAGAAGATGTTCAACGAAGTCGCCGAAGAGAACGGAAGAATCGACATCCTCGTCAACAATGCCGGCATCACGCGCGACGGGCTTCTGATGCGGATGAGCGAAGAGGACTGGGACGCGGTGCTGACGGTCAACCTCAAGGGAACCTTCAATTGCACCAAGGCCGTTTCCCGCATCATGATGAAACAGCGCTCCGGCTCGATCATCAACATCGCTTCGGTCGTCGGCCTCATGGGTAACGCCGGCCAGGCCAACTATGCCGCGTCAAAGGGCGGCGTCATCGCCTTCACCAAGTCGGTGGCCAAGGAGCTGGCATCGCGCAACATCAGGGCCAACGCGATCGCCCCTGGCTTCATCTCCTCTAAGATGACCGACGCCCTCTCCGAAGAGGTCCGGCAGCAGATGCTCGATGCCATTCCGCTCCATGCTTTCGGCACACCGCAGGACGTGGCCAACGCCGTGACGTTCCTCGCCGGCGACCAGTCGTCCTACATCACCGGTCAGGTGCTGAGTGTCAACGGCGGTATGGTCATGTAATTAAAGACGTTCGACCTGCCCCAGGAGTCGGCCAGTGAGCCGGGAAGTGGCAGGAGCGGCATGTTTGCCCCGCTGTTTTTTCTTTGTATATTGGCAAACGCAATTTTTTTATCAGTCATCAACAACAAACACGGAGAAGAAATGAGCGCAGCTGAAATCAAGGATAAAGTGTACGATATCATCGTAAGCAAAATGGGCGTCAACAAGGACCAGATCAAACCGGAATCCAAGTTTTCCGATGACCTCGGTGCAGACTCCCTCGATACCGTCGAACTGATCATGGAACTCGAGAACGAATTCGGCGTCCAGATTCCCGACGAAGATGCCGAGAAGATCGGTACCGTCCAGCAGGCTATCGACTATATCGTCAACAAGAAGTAAGTTTGCGAAGCATCAGGCAGGGATCTCCCCTGCCTGTTCTTTCACTCAACGTCAAATCACTCAGATGGGGCTCGAACTCAACAGAATCGTCGTCACCGGCATCGGTGTCCTTTCTCCCATAGGCCTTTCAGCCGGGGATTTCTGGAACGCGCTCATGAATGGCAAGAGCGGTGCCGCACCAATCACCTACTTCGATACGACCGATTTTGCCACCACGTTCGCCTGCGAACTGAAGAACTTCAAGGCCGATGAGTACATCGACCGGAAGTCCGCAGACCGCATGGACCCCTACTGCCAGTATGGCGTTATCGCCGCGGGCCAGGCCCTCAAGGACTCCGGTCTGGACATCTCGTCGATCGATCCCACCCGGATCGGTGTTGTTCACGGCTCCGGCATCGGCGGCATGACCATTTACGACCAGCAGTTCAGGAACTACATGGAGCGGGGGCCCCGCAGGGTCAGCCCGTTCTTCATCCCGATGCTGATTCCCGACATCGCGGCCGGTCAGATCTCCATCAGAAACGGCCTCATGGGCCCGAACTATGCGACCGCCTCGGCATGCGCAACCTCCCTGCACTCCATCATGGATGCGTTCATGATCCTGCAGATGGGCATGGCCGATTATATGGTCTGCGGTGGATCGGAGGCCCCGATCACCCAGATGAGCGTGGCGGGGTTCAACTCTGCAAAAGCCCTTTCGACCAGAAACGACGACCCTTCAAGGGCTTCCCGGCCTTATGATATCGACCGGGACGGGTTCGTCATGGGCGAAGGTGCCGGTTCGCTGGTGCTTGAAACCCTGGAGTCCGCCCTGAAAAGAGGTGCAAAGATCTATGCGGAGATTGCCGGCGTGGCGGCATCTGCTGACGCGCACCACCTCACGGCCCCTCATCCGGAAGGCATCGGCGCCCTCTCGGCGATGAACAACGCCCTGAAGATGGCGGGCATCACCCCCGACAAGATCGACTATATCAACACGCATGGCACCTCGACCCCCCTGGGAGATCTTGCCGAAGTTGCGGCGATCAAGAAGGCCTTCGGCGAGCACGCCTACAAGCTCAACATCAGCTCGACCAAGTCCATGACCGGGCACCTGCTCGGCGCTGCTGGCGTCGTCGAATCGATCGCCTGCATCCTCGCCCTGCAGAACCAGGTCGTACCGCCGACCATCAACTGCGACAACCTCGACCCGCATATCGATCTCGATGTGACACCGAACACCCCGAAAGAGCGCCGGATCGAGTATGCGCTGAACAACGGATTCGGATTCGGAGGTCATAACGGGTGCCTGATTTTCAGGAAAGCGCCCGAAGCCTGACCGGGATCGCCCATGTCGCACCTGTGGCATAAACTGACATCCCTGAACTTTCTCCGCGGTGAGCAGATGGGGATGGGAAACGGCCACAGGAACAGCTCCGGAGAACCCCCCATCCTTGAAGAGGAAGCTCTGGCATGGCTGGAAGCGCTGACCGGACGCCCCTGTCGCCGGGTCACCCTGTACAGGACCGCCCTCACGCACCGTTCGGTGCTGCATGATCATCCTCCGGATACGGAGCAACCAGAATCGAACCAGCGCCTCGAGTTCCTCGGCGATGCGGTGCTCGACCTGCTGATTTCGGAACACCTCTTCAAGATGTTCCCCTCAAGTGACGAAGGGCATCTGTCGAATAACCGCTCGAAAATCGTCAACCGAAAATCCCTGGCGGCATTCGCCCTGCGCCTCGGGCTCGGGGAGCACCTCTTTATCGGCGACTCGGCCGACAGGCAGCGAATCCGGACCAGCGAGTCCGCCCTGGCTGACGCCTTCGAGGCGATGGTCGGCGCGATCTATCTCGACCAGGGCATCTCCGGGGCGGAACAGTTCATCATGACCCATGTGATCGCCACGCTCGACCTGCCCCGCATCGTCGAGGAAGAGCACAACCACAAGAGCCGCCTGATCGAATACGCCCAGTCGAACCATCTCCCCGCCCCCCTCTACTGCATTGTCGGCGAAGAGGGCGCCGAGCATGAAAAGACCTTTGTCATCGAAGTCTCCTGCCAGGGAGTCGTTCTCGGCAGGGGCCGCGCACCCCGAAAAAAGGATGCGGAACAGATCGCGGCAAGGGAGGCGATAACCATGCTCGAAACCTCAAATCCGTTCGAAGCGTCTCGTGAGCCATAGCGACTGAACATTTCGATTTTTTCCCGGGCGGCTTTGAGCTTTCCGCCGCTTCGGTCTATATTTGGTAACTGACCAGCTTTCTCACGCATACCGTCCTCACGATCCATGAAAGAACCACTGATTTTCGATCTTTCCCGCAACGGCCGCAAGGGCTACAGCTTCTCCCCGCTCGATATCCCCGGGCGCCCGGCAGAGCAGCTCCTGCCATCAAGATTCCTGAGAAAAGAGCCGCCTGCGCTGCCGGAGGTTCCGGAAAGCGAAGTCGTCAGGCACTTCGTGAGGTTGTCCAACCTCAATTACCACGTCGACAAGAACATGTACCCTCTCGGGAGCTGTACCATGAAGTACAACCCCAAGATCAACGACTACACCGCCGACCTTCCCGGGTTCGCAGCCTTGCACCCGATGCAGCCGGAGACGACCGTCCAGGGAGCCCTGCAGATGATGTACGAGCTTTCAGGGATGCTCAGCGAGATCGCCGGCATGGCCGACGTGACGCTCCAGCCGGCCGCAGGGGCCCACGGAGAGCTGACCGGCATCCTGCTCATCAAGAAATACCATGAGAAGCTCGGCAGGCCACGCAAAAAGCTGCTGGTCGTCGACTCCGCCCACGGCACCAACCCCGCCTCGGCGGCACTCGGCGGGTACCACACCGTCTCGGTATCCAGCAACACCCTCGGACGGACCGACCTCGAAGACCTGCGCAGCAAGCTTGACGATGACGTGGCGGCCCTCATGCTGACCAACCCGAACACCGTCGGCCTGTTCGAAACCGAGATCCGGACCATCGCGAAGATGGTGCACGACAACGGCAGCCTGCTCTACATGGACGGCGCGAACATGAATGCCCTGCTCGGGCTGACACGGCCAGGCGACATGGGCTTTGACGTGGTGCACTACAACCTCCACAAAAGCTTTTCGGCGCCTCACGGCGGCGGCGGACCCGGCAGCGGACCAGTCGGCGTCAGCGAACGACTGGTCGAGTTCCTCCCGACGCCGATCGTCGAGAAGTACGAAAAAAATGGCAAAACAGGATATCGCCTCAACTCCGCCAGGCCGGACAGCATCGGCCGCATGCTGAACTTCTACGGCAACTTCTCGGTGCTCGTCCGCGCCTACACCTACATCCGCATGCTTGGAGCCGAAGGGCTGCTGAGGGTTTCGGAAAACGCGATCATCAATGCGAACTACCTGCTCAGCCGCCTGCTCGACCACTTCGCGCTTCCCTACCCGAAGCCGGTCATGCACGAGTTCTGCCTGTCGGGGGACCGCCAGAAAAAAGCGCACAACGTCCGTACGCTCGATATCGCCAAACGACTGCTCGATTTCGGCTACCATGCACCAACGGTCTACTTCCCGCTCATCGTCAGCGAGGCGCTCATGATCGAGCCGACCGAGACCGAAACCAGGGAGACGCTCGACAACTTTGCCGACGCGCTGATCGCCATTGCCGCAGAGGCCGAGAACGACCCCGAAAAAGTGCTCGCCGCACCGGTCACCACCCCGGTCAGGCGACTTGACGAAGCCCAGGCGTCGCGACAGCTGAACATCTGCTGCACGCTCTGAGGCATCCTGCATATCCGGGATCCCTGCCGCTCATCCGGGGGCGGCTGGGATTTTTCGTTTCGGTCTCACGGTGAGGTTTCATAGATTGCCTGTTGAGCGCTTTGACGAATGGAAATACTTGTTCATGCTTGCCAGATACACCCCCCCCCTGCCCGGCGTCCTCATGATCCTGCTTGCCCTCGCCTTCGGGCGTCCGGCCCAGGCAGGTGAGCGGGTGAAGCCGAACCCCAATTCGGCCCAGACCGTCTTTTCGAAAAAAGATCCCTGGGTGGAGCGTACACTCGAAAGGATGACGCTTTCTCAAAAGGTCGGACAGATGATCGTGGCCAGCATCGAAGGCAAGTACCGAAGCAGCACCGACAAGGAGTACCTGTTGCTCTCCCGGCTTGCCGAAGAGGGAAAGATCGGTGGCATCATGTTCCTCAAGGGAGACCTCTTCGGGGCCGGCATGCTTGCCAACCACTTCCAGTCCTTGTCGCAGGTCCCCCTGCTGGTCAGTGCGGACATGGAGCGCGGCCTTGCCATGCGGCTGGAGGGCGCTACCGAATTTTCACCGGCCATGGCCGTCGCGGCCACCGGAGATCCCGCACTTGCCCGTTCAATGGCCGTAATGATCGCCCGGGAGGCTCGTGCCGTGGGTATTCAGCATGACTACGCCCCGACGGTCGACCTTAACGTCAACCCTGCAAACCCGGTCATCAACATCCGTTCGTTCGGAGACAGCATCCCCCTGGTCATCTCCATGTCCTCGGCCATCATCGACGGCCTGCAGTCCAGTGGCATCGCCGCCACGGCAAAACATTTTCCCGGCCACGGCGACGTCACCGTCGACAGCCACCATGCCCTGCCCGTGCTGGAGGGCGACCGCCAACGTCTCGAAGAGTACGAGCTGAAGCCATTCCGGGCGGCCATTGCCCAGGGGGTCATGAGTGTCATGGTCGGACACCTGGCCGTCCCGAAACTGACCGGAACCCTGGAACCGGCCTCGCTGTCGAAAACCATCGTGACCGACCTGCTGCGCAACGAGCTCGGCTTCAGCGGGATCATCGTCACCGACGCAATGAACATGAAGGCCCTCAACAACGGCAGCAGCGCGGAAGAGATCGCCGTCAAGGCCGTTCAGGCCGGCAACGACCTGGTGCTGTTCCCTCCGGACCCGGAGCTGGCTCACGATGCCGTGACCACGGCTGTCGAAAACGGGGCGATTTCCGAGAAATCTGTCGACATGTCGGTAAGAAGAATACTGCTGCTCAAGCGCTGGCTCGGACTCGACCAGCGGAAAATGACCGACCTGACCCGTTTGCAGGAACTGGTAGGACAGCCCGACGCGCTCCGTATTGCGGGAAGCATCTCCGAAAACGCCATAACGCTCGTCAGGGACCGGGACCGGTTCCTGCCGTTCCGCATGCCCATGAACGGGCCGGTGCTCGACATCATCCTGCAGGACAAACCTGGAGAGAATCATGCCCGCACCTTTACCGAAAAGCTTGGCAAGAGTTATGCGGTCGTCCACCTCCGGCTCGACCCGACGAGCCGCGACAAGGTGTTCGAGGAGGCGTCCCGGATGGCATCCGAAGCTGCCGCAGTCATCCTGACCACCGACATCCAGGCCGTTTCGGCTATGGGCCCCTCGAAACTCAGCGAAAAGCAGATCGAGTTCATCCGCTCACTTCCATCGAAGGTCTCCCAGGGGACCCCTCTGGTCTTCGTTTCGTTCGGCACCCCCTATCTGCTTGACCTGTTTCCCGAAATAGGAACCGCCCTCTGTACGTACAGCGCCAGCGAACGGGCTGAAAATTCCGTGATCCGCGTGCTCAACGGGGAGATCGTCCCGACAGGCAAGCTGCCGGTATCGCTGAAGGGCGGCCAGCCTTGACCTTTAGGGCCATTTTTGTGTAGATTGAGTTTCTTCCGGCCTTGCCGGACGACCTTCACCGAAACATGCTTACCGTTGTACCGACCATGGCAAAAACCGTCCGGGACGAATCTACCGCCAGCGCCTACTGGGCTGCGGTCAACACCTTCTGCTCACTCGAAAACGTGCACGTCGTCGCCGACGCTCCAGTAGGATGTTACAATCTTGTCGGCGTCGCCGTCATGGATTATACCGACGCGGTGCCCTATCTCGAGAACCTCACGCCGACCAGCCTGACCGAAATGGAGATAGCATCTTCCGGAAGTTCTGCTGTCGTGCAGGAGACGCTCGATAAGCTCGGGGAGTGCGGAAAACAGATCATCCTCATCTCGAGCGCCGAAAGCGAGATGATCGGGAGCGACCACCAGAGCCTGCTCGAGATGAGGTATCCAGAGGTGAAATTCTTTCCGTCGAACTCGCTCGGAGAGAACGAGTGGCAAGGACGCGACCGGGCACTCGCCTGGCTGTTTGACCGCTTCGACGACGGCCGGCCGGCTCATGTCGAACCCGGTACGGTCAGCATCATCGGCCCCACCTATGGATGTTTCAACAGCCCGTCGGACCTGGCCGAGGTCAAGCGCCTCATCACCGGAGCCGGTGCCAGGCTGAAGCGGGTCTTCCCGTTCGAATCCAGGGTCGAAGAGATCTCGGAACTGAAGAACTCAGAACTGATCGTCGTCATGTACCGGGAGTTCGGCCGTGAACTTGCCGAAAAAATCGGCCGACCAGTGCTCTATGCCCCATTCGGCCTGGAGGAGAGCGCCGCGTTCATCCTCTCGATCGGCGACATTACCGGCAACCGTCCCCAGGCTGAACGGTTTCTTGCCGATGAGAAGCGCACGACGCTCAAGCCCCTCTGGGATCTCTGGCGCGGCCCGCAGTCCGAGTGGTTCCCGACGATCCGTTTCGGCGTGGCCGCGTCCAAAAGCTATGCCCGGGGCCTTGAACAGTTTCTGTCGGTGGAGATGGGTATGCAGTGCCTGTTCAGCCACGATTCAGCCGAAACCGACAATTCGGCCGTTCGCGACGAGATCATGCAGAAGCAGCCGCAGTTCCTGTTCGGGCGCATGCCCGACAAGATCTACCTTGCCGAAACAGAGTCAAGGACCCGGTTCATTCCTGCAGGCTTTCCGGGACCAATCGTTCGCCGGGCGCTCGGCACTCCGTTCATGGGACACAGCGGCGCGGTCTGGCTGATCCAGGAGATCGTCAACGCACTCTACGACATCCTGTTCAACTTCCTGCCGATCACCAGGCGCCAGGCAGCCCCTTCGACTCCGATGCCCAGTGTCAGCTGGACGCCGGAAGCAAACGCCGCGCTCGAGGAGATCGTGAAAAAGGCCCCGTTCATCAGCCAGATATCTTTCGGCAGGGAGCTGAAGCAAAAGGCCGAAGCGCTTGCCTCGCAGCTTGGAAAGGAGACGGTCACGCCCGAGCTGCTGAGGAAGCTCTCGTGATTTGGATATTCGGATATTTTTTTGCAATATCCGAGTCTACTTATCGGTCCGGGAAATTTACGTCTCCGAACAGTCACCTGTTCGAGGACGGGCAGCCCTCCCGGCCGGCGAATACCAACAAAAAGAGGCTGTGACGGATCTCCCTGAAAAGGGATCAGGATGTAGGGCAAGGCCCTGCCCTGACAAACTTGACCAAGGACTGCATTTTCAATGTCTGAAACAACGGATTACCCCGAGCAGGTGGTCATCACGCTGCCCGACGGTACTGAGAAAACGTTTCAAGCCGGAATCACCGGACTTGACCTGGCATTATCCATCGGCCGGAAACTGGCGCAGGACGCGGTCGGCATCATTGTCGACGGCAAGCCACAGGACCTTGGGATACCCATTGCCCGAGATGCGAGCGTCTCCATCGTCACGTTCGACACCCCCGCCGGTAAGGAAATTTTCTGGCACAGTTCGAGCCACCTCTTGGCGCAGGCTGTCGAAGAGCTCTTCCCCGGCGCCAGGTTCGGTGCCGGACCAGCCATAGAACAGGGCTTTTATTACGACATCTCCTATCCGGAACGATTCAATGAGGAGGATCTCCGCTCAATCGAAGCGAAGATGCTCGAAATCGCCGGCAGGGAGATCGCGATCAGGCGGGAGGAGATGCCGCGCGAGCAGGCGATCGACTTCTTCAGGGAGATCCGCGGGGATCCTTACAAGGTCGAGATCCTCGAAGAGACCCTCAAGGAGGTCGACACCGTTTCGGTCTATCATCAGGATGGATTCGCAGATCTCTGCAGCGGCCCGCACCTTCCCAACACCGGGAAGATCAAGGCCGTGCTCCTGACCAATATTTCCGCATCATACTGGCGTGGGGATTCGAGCCGCGAGTCGATGCAGCGCATCTACGGCATCGCATTCCCGTCGGAAAAGCTGCTCAAGGAGCATGTCGCCCGTCTTGAGGAGGCCCGTCGCCGCGACCACCGCAAACTTGGCGCGGAACTCGGCCTGTTCATGCTGACCCCCGAAGTGGGCAGCGGCCTGCCGATCTGGCTCCCGAAGGGGGCCATCATCCGCAATGAGCTCGAGACGTTCCTCAAGGGCGAGCAGCGCAAGCGCGGTTACGTACCGGTCTACACCCCGCACATCGGCAACATCGAGCTGTACAAGCGTTCCGGTCACTACCCGTACTACAGCGATTCACAGTTCCCGCCCCTGACCTACAAGGACGAAACCGGCCGTGAGGAGCAGTACCTCCTGAAACCGATGAACTGCCCGCACCACCACCTGATCTACAGCTCGGACCTGCGCAGCTATCGCGACCTTCCGATCCGCCTGACCGAGTTCGGCACGGTATACCGCCACGAACAGTCCGGCGAACTGAACGGCCTGGTGCGCGCAAGAGGATTCACACAGGACGATTCGCACATCTATTGCCGTCCCGACCAGCTGGTCGACGAGATCTGCGACGCGATCGACCTTACCCGCTTCGTGTTCAACACCCTCGGCTTCACCGATGTGGAGACCAGGCTTTCGCTGCACGATCCGGAAAACCAGTCGAAATACGGCGGTACGGCCGAAGTCTGGGAGCAGGCCGAGAAGGATGTCAAGGAGGCCGCCGATCGCATGGGGATCAGCTACGTCATCGGCATCGGTGAAGCAAGCTTCTACGGACCGAAAATCGATTTCATCGTCAGGGACGCCATCGGCCGCAAATGGCAGCTCGGAACCGTGCAGGTGGACTATGTCATGCCTGAACGCTTCGACCTGACCTACGTCGGCAGTGACGGCCAGAAGCACCGTCCGGTGGTCATCCACCGCGCGCCTTTCGGTTCGATGGAGCGGTTCGTCGGCGTCCTGATCGAGCATACCGCCGGCAACTTCCCGCTCTGGCTCGCGCCGGTACAGGCGACCGTGCTGCCCATCGCCGAGGATGTCCACGACTATGCCCGCGAGGTATTCCAGGCCCTGCAAACCGCAGGAATCCGCGTCGAGATGGATCTGCGCAGCGAAAAGATCGGCAAGAAGATCCGTGAAGCCGAACTCTCGAAGACCCCCTGCATGCTGGTCATAGGCAGGAATGAACAGGAGGCCGGAGAGGTCTCGCTGCGCCGCCACCGCAAAGGCGACGAGGGGCGATTCGGCGTCAGTGAGCTGATTGCTAAACTCAGTGAAGAAATTGCCCAAAGAGCCTGATCAGTAAGCGGCAGGCGTGCTGATACTCTCAACCAACAATGCACGAATGAAAAAACAGAAGACATCCGGCCAGAAACCGAAACTTTCCTACAGGATCAACGATCAGATCCGCGTCCCGGAAGTCAGGGTCGTATTTCCCGACGGCTCCATGCAGGTCATGCGCACCATGGACGCAAAAAAAGCCGCCGAGGAACGCAATCTCGACCTGATTGAGGTTCAGCCGAATGCTCAGCCGCCCGTTTGCAAGATGGAGAATTACGGAAAGCTGATCTACAAAATGGACAAGAAGGAGAAGGACCTCAAGAAAAAGCAGAAGACCACGACGCTCAAGGAGCTGAGGTTCCATCCGAATACCGACAAGCACGATTTCGACTTCAAGACGGCACACCTCGAAGAGTTTCTCCGCAAGGGCAACCGGGTCAGGGCGACGATCGTCTTTCTCGGTCGCTCGATCATCTACAAGGACAAGGGACTCGGGCTGGCCAGCCGCCTGACCGAACGCCTCAGCACGGTCGGCACCCCTGACGGCGAACCGAAGTTCGAAGGCAAGAAGCTTTTCGTCTACTTCGAACCAGACAAGAAGAAAATCGAACAGTTCGAGAAAAGACTGGCCAAATCGGCTCCGCTGCCGCCGCTTGAGCCCATCTCGGCCGAACCCGAAGAGGACGACGACTCAGAATAAACAATTTCAGATAAACGACTTATATCATCAAAACCGACGATCATGCCGAAAATGAAATCACATCGCGGTGCCTGCAAAAGGTTCAAGGCCACCGCATCAGGGAAAATCAAGCGCGAGCGTATGAACGGCTCACACAACCTTGAGCATAAAAACAGGAAGCGCACTCGCCGCCTTCATCAGTCGACGCTGGTCGACTCGACCCGCGAAAACCAGATCAAGCGGATGATCCTTGCGTAAGGGTCCCGATGAAATTGCGATAACACAAACTCAGATACAACGATGCCTAAAGCAAACAATGCTGTAGCCTCAAGGGCAAGAAGAAAAAGGATTCTCAATAAAGCGAAAGGCTACTGGGGTTCACGCGGCAATATCCTGACCGTCGTCAAACACGCCGTCGACAAGGCCGAACAGTACGCATACCGTGACCGCCGCGCCAAGAAAAGAAACTTCCGTTCGCTCTGGATCATGCGCATCAATGCGGCTGCCCGCCTGAACGGCGTGTCGTACTCCCGCCTGATGGATGCCATCCACAAGAAGAACATCCAGATCGACCGCAAGGCGCTCGCCGAAATCGCCGTAAAGGATCCGGCCGCCTTCACCGTGATCGTCAAGACCGCACTCGATTAATAACCATAACGTTCAAAGCGCCCCTATGGAGACCCGCATTACGCAACTGCAGCAGGAGATCGATCGCTTTGAAATCCTCGGGCCGAAAGACCTCGAATCCTTTCGGCTCGAGTTTACGGTACGGAAAGGTGCCGTTGCCGCCCTGTTCGCTCAGCTCAAGAGCGTAGACCCCGCGGAGAGGCCTCGCATAGGTCAGCTGCTGAACTCGCTGAAGCTCTCGGCTGAACAGAAGGCCGCAGCAGCGGAAGCGCGTTTCGCCGAAACCGCGAAACCATCGCTCCCGGCAATCGACATCTCGCTGCCCGGCAGGCGGTCGTTCTGCGGTTCCGAACACCCGGTACAGAAGGTGCTTGGCGACATGAAGCGCATCTTTTCGGCCATGGGGTTCAGCATCGCGACGGGTCCGGAGCTTGAACTCAACGAGTACAACTTCGACCTGCTGAACTTTCCGCCGAACCATCCGGCAAGGGACATGCAGGACACCTTTTTCGTCACCAGGGGCCAGGATGAAGGCGACGTGCTGCTCAGGACCCATACCTCTCCGGTTCAGGTCAGGGTCATGCTCGACCAGAAACCTCCGATCAGGGTGATCTGCCCGGGAAAGGTTTACCGTAACGAGGCGATCAGCGCCAGGAGCTACTGCGTATTCCACCAGCTCGAAGGGCTGTATATCGATAAAAACGTCTCGTTCTCCGACCTGAAGGCGACCATCTACTCGTTTGCTCGGCAGATGTTCGGCTCCGATGTGCAGCTGCGGTTCAGGCCGAGTTTTTTCCCGTTCACCGAGCCCTCCGCTGAAGTGGACGTCACCTGCTACCTTTGCGGTGGCAAGGGGTGCCGAGTCTGCAAGAAATCCGGCTGGCTTGAGATCATGGGCTGCGGCATGGTTCATCCGAACGTGATGCGCAATTGCGGCATCGATCCGGAAGAGTGGACCGGCTACGCCTTCGGCATGGGTGTCGACCGGACGGCGCTGCTGCGCTACAAGATCGACGACATCAGGCTGCTGTTTGAAAACGATATCCGCATGCTCAGCCAGTTCATGGCCTGATAGTGACCGGAACGTGACTGATCACAAAAAAACCTCATGGTGGACCATGAGGTTTTTTTGTGATCTCTCCCGGGGAATCTACCGGTCTTTCAAGGCGAGCGTCCAGGACTCCATGGCTTCGTTGGCGGCCGGGTTCGGGGCTTCCAGGAAGCTGATGATGAAACTGTTCACCAGCTCGGCGACGCCGATGGACTTGGGCCGTATTGCCAGCGCCTTCGGGTTCATGATCTCCTTTCCGAAACAGAAAACGATGTTCTTGGCGGCAAGGATATCGTCGCTGATGTTCCCGTCGGAAAGCGCTGAGGTATGGGAGTAATGGTCAAACACGCCTACGCAGGTGGCGATGGGATGAGCATCGATGTTCTGTCCGTAATACGCGATAATGTCGTCCACACTCCTGCAGCTTGTCTCGCTTTTTTCAAGCTCAAGGATGTAGATGGGGTACTTCTCATGAAGAAGAGTTTGATTCATGACGCTCTCCCTGTTTGGTTACTGTTACAACGACTGCGTGCCGCAGCCTGAAGGGGGGCATTGCCACCCCTCTATCAAGTCTACGGCAGTCCGGAAGATTTTCCAATAAGCCAAACAAAAAAGCCCCGTGGCATCATTGCTGGCCACGGGGCTTGATCTTGTTGCGCCAGGAATCACTGGCCGGCAGGGCAGGGGCGGTTACTCGGCGGAACCTTCTGCTTCGACCTCGATGCTGAGCTTGGCGGTGATGTCCATGAACAGCTTCGCATCGGCTTCAAACTTGCCGAGCATCTTGATCGGTGCTTCAAGGGTGATCTTCCTGCGGTCGATCTCAAACCCGAGCTGCTTGAGGGCATCGGAGATGTCCCCGCCAGTGACGGTGCCGAACAGCTTGCCGGATTCGCCTGCCTTGGCAAACACCTTGACCGGAGTCTGCTCAAGTTTTGCGGCGATGTCGCGGGCGTTCTTGCGCTGCAGCTCGATCTTTTTGGCCTGCTGCTTCTTCTCGGTTTCGAGAGCCTTGATGGTCCCGTCGGTCGCCCTGATGGCATAGCCCTGCGGGATAAGGTAGTTATTGGCATAACCGTTCTTGACGGTGACGACTTCGCCAGCATCGCCAAGGGTTGCCACATCCTTTCTTAAAATTATTTTCACGGTCGGTTTCCTCGTTCTGAATAATTAAATATTGTGCACAACCACTTACTTGTATTCGTCGGCGACGTAGGGAATGATGGCAAGGAACCTCGCCCACTTGATCGAGTGGGTCAGAAGGCTCTGCTCCTTGGCCGACAGTCCGGTAATACGGCGGGGGATGATTTTCCCCTGGTCGTTGATGAAACGCTTCAGTTTGCGCTCGTCACGGTAGTCGAAAAAGACCACCTGGTTCTTTGACACTTTCTTTTTCGATGCAAGGGCGTTGCCTAAAGACTTGTTGCCCTGTACCGTTGATGGTTTCTGTCTCATGAGTTCTTTTCGGAATGATTTAGCTTGTGATCTTCTCAGTCGGAAGAAAGGTATTTGTACTCGTACATCTGCCCATCGTCTTCGATAGTTCCATGATGGATATCATGGGTATCGTCCTCGATAAACCCTTCTTCGTCCTCCTCTCCGTTTTTCTTCCTCTTGTTGAGGAACTGGATCCTTCTCGCCTTGATTTCGACCACGGTCCTTGATGTGCCGTCCTGGGCTTTCCAGGTGCGACTCTGCAATTCACCATCGACAAGCACGGCGGAGCTCTTTTTCAGGTTGTCCCGACAGCTCTCGGCAAGCTTGTTCCAGGCCACGATGCCGACATAGCAGACATCCTCCTGCCACTGGTGGTTGCTGTCCCTGAACCTTCGGTTGCACGCGATCGAGAAATTGACGACTGGCGTACCGCCTGAATTCGTCTGCCTGAACACCGGATCCTTGGTCAGGTTTCCGGCAATGATGACACTGTTGATTTCAGGCATCTTCAATTCAGCCATGACATCTTCTCCTTTTTGTTCACAATTGGGATCATTACATCGTCCATACACAACCGTGCGGTGTCACACATTTCAGCTCTTGGCTGCAGCAGATTCGGTCTCGGGCTGGTCTTCGGGGCTGCCGAGCATGACGCTGTACTTTTCGACGCGCTTGCGCATCTCGATCAGCGGGGAGCTCATCTGGATGATCAGGAACCGAAGGATGTTCTCTTCATAGCGGAACACGCGCTCGATCTCGGCGATAGCCGACGGAACGGCATCGAACTCGATGTGGGCGTAATATCCGATGGAGGATTTGCGGATGAGGTAGGCCATCTTCCTTCTTCCGACTTCCAGGAGACTGGTGATCGTGCCACCCTTGGTGGTGATCGTGCTCTTCACAAGCTCCATCGCAGCTGCGATGGCATCGTCCTGAAGGCCGCCGTCAATGATGACGGTACATTCGTACTGTTTCAGTTTATTCATAGCGCAATCGTTCTTGTATTATGACAGGATACGCGCAAATGGCGGGAACAGGTATTGCGCAATCCCTGCCCCACGGCTTCATGGTAAACCACAAACACCATCTGCATTTTTGAACCTGAAAGGTAAGAATTATTATTTATTTTTCCAACGCCTTACCGTGAAGCACAACTCGCAGCTCGCAACTCGTGGCAGGTGACGCGAGAGAGGCTTCGCGAACAGGTCCGAAGAGTCGAATAGGTCGTATGGAAGAGCTACGGCGACACTTCCTTGTCGCGAGTTACGTGTCACGAATTTCCACAACCACCGGAGCGTGGTCGGAGCTTCGCTCGTCGAGATCGACATCGGCGGCCGTGACCCTTCCGGCCAGCTCGGGCGAGAGGTAGAAACAGTCGAGCCGCCAGCCGAGGTTGCGCTCGCGGGCGAACTTCCAGTTGGGCCACCAGGTGAAGAGATCTTTACGGTCGGGCTCCCGCTCACGCATCACGTCCCGAAGGCCAAGGGCGAGATGGGCTTCGATCGCTGCTCGCTCTTCAGGCCGCAGACCGGTCGCGCCGGGCTTGTTCTGTGAACGGTGCACGTCGATATCGCGGAGCGCCACGTTCATGTCCCCGGCAAGCACAACCTCCTGTCCGCGGGCGAGAAGCTCCTCGATGTACACGCGCATCTCCTCCAGGTACCTGAGCTTCATCGCGTAATGTTCCGGCCCGTCCCCACGCGGCACATAGGTGCCGATGAGGGTGAAGCCGCCGCAGTGCAGGACCGACGTCCTGTTCTCGACATCGAAGCCGGGAATTTCCCACACCGGCTCCTGACAGCTCCCCTCCCTGACGAGGATGCCGACGCCGCTGTATCCCTTCCTGAACGAAGAACCGTTCCAGAACTTCAGATAACCGTCGAACTCCGTGACGCTCGACGGGATCTCGGTGTCAAGCGCCTTGACCTCCTGCAGCACCACGATCTCCGGTCGTCGACGTTCGAGCCAGGCACACAGGGCATCGTGACGGGCGCGGATGCCGTTGACGTTCCATGAAGCGATCTTCATGATCGTCGCGTTTCGAGAAGTTCGACAATGCGCGTGGCGATCTTTTCCGCACCGATGTCGTTCATGCAGCGGAAATGGCCTTTCGGGCAGGAGTCCCTGCCGATATGCGAACAGGGGCGGCAGGCAAGGCCGGGAATCTCGAACAGCTCGAACGGCGTCGCCCAGGGCAGGAAGCCGAACTCCCTGGCCGAGGAACCGAACAGCACCAGCAGCCGCCTGCCGAAAGCCGAGGCCATGTGCATGAGTCCCGTGTCGTTGCAGAGTACGAGGTCCGAACGTTCGAGCAGTGCCGCGCTCTGCATGAGGGTCGTCCGGCCCGCCATCGGTATGACCCTGCTGTGGAGAGGCTCCGGCAAGGCTGCCAGAATCCTTCCGGCTCCGGCAGCATCCTCCTTTCCCCCGAGCAGCAGCACCCGGAGATCGACCGTTGATGCGACCCTTGAGATGACCTCGGCAAAGCGCTCCTCAGGATAACGCTTGGTGAAATGGTTCGCCCCGAAACAGACAGCCAGAACCGGCCCACCGCCGTCGAGGATTTGCAAAGCGAACTCCCGGTCTTCAGTAGCGGGGAAAAGGGCGCACCGCTCGCTGCCGGGCGGCACGATACCATCAATCGACTCACGGTAGCGATCCACGACCGAGCGGTAGACCCCACCGTAGAAGTTCAGCTTGCATTTCACCAGGGCGAGCTTCATCCAGTTCCGCTTGCGGTAACGCCGGACCATCCGGACGTCAAGGCTGCGCAGCAGGGCCCGGGAATGCCGGTTGTTCTGCAGGTCGACCGCAAGGTCATAGGTGCCATGCGGTATGGTTTCCGGCGTGCAGACGGACGTGAGCGATGGGTTCCCGGCCAGGAGCGTCATGAATGGGGATTTCGTGCAGAAATCGATCCGCGCCTCCGGAAATGCCTGGCGGAGCTCCCTGATTACCGGGGTGGTCAGGACGATATCGCCGATGGAGCTCAGGCGAACGATAAGGATTGAGCGGATCACTTCCGAACGGGTCACGACCAGAACTCCCACCATGCCTTGTAACCGGAAGGCTTTCCGGGCTTCACCGAGCGCTCCAGCACTGCTATGCACTTGGCGGCTTCGACGAGAAGCTGCTCCCTGCCGGGCATCTCGCCCTTGCGTTCGGCAAGCATTTCGGATGCCTTCCGATATTCAGCCAGCGCATCGCTGCCGCGACCGAGGCCGTCGAGCGCCATCGCCCGGCTGAACACCGCCATGATCCAGAGCTTGCCTTCGTCCTGGTTGAGCTCTCCACGCCGGTTGAAGTAGCGTAGCGCAAGATCGGCCGCGTTCAGCGACGCTTCGAACAGCCCGAGGCGTCCTTGTGCCTCGGCAAGTCCGGCATGGCAGAACGCGTCGAACCCGATGTGGTCGAACGCCTCTTCCGGCGGCATCGTACGGGAGACCTCCATCGCCTTCCGGCAGCTGGCCGCAGCCTCTTCATATGCGCCTTCCCGCAGTTGCCGCTGTGCGTCGGCAAGGGCCATGTAGGATTCGGCGACCTCTCTGAGTGGTTTCATAAATAACGTGTCAAGAGAAAAAAAGTATCGGTTTATCAGGCGATCCGGTTCAAGGGCTTCCAGGTGCCTCGGCTGGTCGTAAGCTAACCCACACCCCCGTGAAGTGTCCCGGGAGCCGTCACGGGATCATGTGTACACCTTCATCAGCCGGTCAAGCTCTGCAGGAATCTCCGGGCGGCCGCGGCCGTTGAGCGCCGTGCCGATGATCCTGGCCTTCAGGACCGGCTTCATCTCCGGAAGGCGGAAGATCTCCTGGTAGAAGGCGAACTTCAGTGCCGATTCACGCACCATGTTCAGGCAGACGACAAAAAGGTCGCCACTCTTCAGCGGAGACTTGTAGTCCAGCTCGGCCCGGATCACCACCAGGTTGATCCCTTTTTCGGTGAATTCCCTGAAATCGATGCCGACCCGCTTCAGGTAGAGGTGCCGGACATGCTCGAGATAGTTCTGGTAGACACTGTTGTTGACGATGCCCTGCATGTCGCACTCGTAGTCGCGCACCTCCATCTCGAATGAAAACGCATACTGCTCCTGATTCATCACCAAACGGTTTAGGTTGACGCCCCCCTTACGGCGGACAAAATAACATCATTGACAGAGAGAACCTCAGGCGACGCGCTCCTTTCGGCTCAGGAGCCGAGTTTGGCGGTCAGCAACGGCAGGAACTCCTCCAGGTCGGCAACAACCAGGAGGTCGGCCACCTCAACGATCGGAGCGTCACGGTCGGTATTGAGTGCGATCACGAAACCCGACCCCTTCATGCCCGCAAGATGCTGGATGGCCCCTGAAACACCGCATGCCACGTAGAGCCCGGGAGAGACGCTCTGGCCTGTGGAGCCGATCTGCCGACCGTGTTCGAGCCAGCCGGCATCGACGACGGGCCGGGTGGCGCCAACCTCGCCGCCGAGCGCATCGGCAAGTGCCCGGACGAGCCCGACCTTCTCCCTGCTGCCGACGCCGCGCCCGGCGCAAACGATCACGTCCGATCGCGTCAGGTCTATCCCCCCGGTTGACGGTGGTTCATAGCGGATAAATTCGACCACCGGAACACCGGAAGCCGCCATCGGATGGAGCTCGGGGCTCACTCCCTCCGGCTGCACGGAGGGAAACGCCCCCGGCAACAGGGTAAGGACTGCCGGCGAGGTCATGGCGGTAACCGTCCTGCGCATCTTTCCGTTGCAGCATCGCGTCGTGAAGCCATCACCATCCATACCGGCAACCCCGGAGAGCAGCGCCACCCCCAAGGCTGCGGAAATCCTCGGGGCAAGGTCCCATCCGTACGAAGAGTGCATGAAGACAATGAGATCAGGCGTTTCCGCCTCGACGGCCTGGAGCAGGAGCCGTTTGTGCAGCTCCGAATCGTATTCACCGTAAATCCCGGCATCGGCGAAATGGAGCCTCCCGTCGAACCCGGGCAATTGGTCCGGGCTGCCGACCAGCGCCATCGAAACGTCCCCTCCCAGGGCGTCGGCGAACCCCAGAAGTTCCGATGTCGATTCAGCAAGCCGGCCCTGGCGGTATTCGGCAACGAGCAGCACCTTCATCGCACCCCTCCCCTGCGGATCGCGTCCCGTTTTTCCCGCAGCACCGCGGCCACCCTGCCGGCAAGCTCATCCAGCCGGCCTTCAAGCACCACACCAGACGGGCGGCTCACGTGATGTGAAAACCCGGAGACCCTCGTCAGCGGCTTCTCCATACCGGCCTGTCCGGGCGAGAGTTCGACGATCTCCTTTTTCTTCGCTCTCAGGATGCCGGGGAGTGTCGGATACCGTGGGGTGTTCAGCCCGAGCTGACAGGTCACGAGAAGGGGCAAGGCGCACGAGACGACCACTTTGGCCCCGCCTTCGAGCTCGCGCTCGACCGTCGCACGGCCGGCCATATACGAAAATCCGACAGCTGTGGTCACGCAGGCTATTGCCAGCCGCTCGGCGACCAGCACCCCCACCTGTGCCGAACCGCGGTCGACGGACTGCATGCCGGTAAAAATCAGGTCGAATCCGCCCGTTGAGGCATAACCGGAAATCATGGAGGCTATCTGCCAGGGGTCCAGCGAAGCAGCCTCTTCATCCCGCAGGTGAACGCCCCGGTCACACCCCATGGCCATCGCCTTGCGGATCACTTCGACGACACGCCCCGGCCCTATGGAGAGCGCCGTAACCTCCGGAGTGCCACCAAGCTGCTCCTTGATCCTTACGGCCGCTTCAATGGCGAATTCATCATAATCATTCATCCTGAACGACAGTGCGGTTTCGTCGAACCAGGTGCCGCCACGATTTGGGACAAAGCTGGCCTCCATATCGGGAACCTGCTTGATGCAGACAAGTATGTTCATATACGGTGCGTGTTGACAATACTGCCGAGAGCGCAGGATAGAGATTCCTCGAATCGGAAAATACGGCCCGGAAGTTTAGCATGTCGCTATTTTCTTTTCCGATGGACACTGGAGTTCTCACGAAGAATAAAAATGATATTATAATCACTTTTATTCTTCGTGTTTTATATATATTATCACATAAGGAGCGTTCGCGTTGCTGTTCCCGCAGGAAACCTTTTCGGGGAAACCACGCGCGCGAACGCGCCGTCTGCCGTTGTCGTGAGTGATTCGATTCCGTTTTCTCGTGCCTGTTCCCCCAAGAGTCCCGGTCCGCCGGGGCTTTTTTTATGATTTACGCGGAATGGTGACGATCTCGTCAGGTAGCCTGGTCAACCGTTCTCCCCCGAATTCGGTCACTACGAAGGTGTTCTCGATCCCGATAGCCCCTTTGCCCGGAAAGACAAACTTTGGTTCGACGGCAATTACCTGCCCGGCCACGAGCGGCATGGAGAACCCCTGCGCCAGAACCGGAAATTCGTCGAGTTCGAGACCGACGCCATGCCCCACGAACCTGGACTGTTCGCCGGGCATACCCATGAAGTTGGCGCCGAAGCCTGCCCGCTCAGCCATCCCTGCCGCCATACGGTAAATCTCATCGCAGATCGCACCCGGGACCATTGCGCGGCTCACGGCCCCCTGGATGTCGAGCGAAACCTCGAAAGCCCTCTGCAGCTCCGGCTCGAGTTCGCCGATCACATACATACGGGTCATATCGGTAATGTAACCGTTGAGCACACCGGCAAAATCCACCAGCACCGGTTCGCCGGGACGTATCGGGTCCCATGACGCCCCCTGTGGCGAAGCATCGGAAAGCCCCCTGCCGGACACGGCTCCGTCGAAAAATCCATAGGTGGCCGCACCCCCGGATACCGCCATACCCCCGAAAAGCTCCTGGTTGAATGCCCTCATCCGTACCAGGCCCTCATGACCCGATTTGCGCAGCCGGAACTCCATCTCGGCCGCGAGGTCCAGCTCACGCATCCCCTCGGCCAGGAACAGCGGGATCTCGGCAAATGCCGAAACGAGCAGTTCCGCACTCTGCCGGAGCAGGTCGAGTTCGTATGGAGACTTGACCGAACGAAGCTCGCGAAGGATCAGCGAAAGATCGACAAAATTCCTGCCGGGCAACACCTTCGTGTAGTAAAGCTGCTGCTGGATCGGAACAGCATCGAAGGTCATGCCGATCGTGGTCAGCTCCGCAGGAAAGAGCGACGGGAAATCCTTGCTGGAAGGAAAAGGGCGGATATCGTCGAGAGGGCTCTCCTCCCTGGCCCGGGTCAGGCTCTTGCGCACCAGCAACACGGCATCTCCCTCGGCCGGTATCCAGAGCGCGGAGTTCTGACGGGTGCCCGTGAAATAGTAGATATCGATCGGCATGAGCAGCAGGGCGGCATCCATGCCGCTCGCCATGAGCTTTTCCTGCAGGCGTGTGATGCGATGCCCGGATTCGGTTTGGGTAAGCATGCGTTATGGGTTCTGATCGTTGATGATGCTTGGCGGGCGACTGCGTCAGCTCAACCGGCGCGTCACCGGAAAGGCGGGAAGAGGCTCATGCCGCCGGTGCATATTGGCCGGATCTTCCTCCACCATGACAAGATACGGATTCCCGGCCCTGGCCGCCAACTACTTGATGAGCCTTGCGCCAATGATCTCGGCAAGATCGAGTGACGTCAGCTCCGCTCCGGCTCCGGAGGCCGTTATCCCCTCCTCGAACATGGTGAGACAAAAGGGACAGGCCGATGCCAGCACCGGCATACCGGTTTCCCTGGCCATGCGCACCCGTTCAAGGTTGATCCGGGTTCCGGTGCGCTCTTCCGCGAGAATGCGCCCACCGCCTGCGCCGCAGCAGAATCCCTCGTTCCGTGATAACGCCATTTCACGGATCCGCCCGCCGGCGGCGGCAAGAACGGCCCGCGGCTCATCGGCGATATCGCTGTAGCGGGCAAGGTAACAGGAGTCGTGCCAGGTGAAGTCGAACGCCTCAGGTTCGATCTTCAACCTCCGCTCTTCGAGCAACCGCCTGATAAAGGTCGTGTGATGCTCCACCGGCACGTCGAAGCCAAGATCCCGATAATCTTTTCCGAGGGTTGAAAAACAGTGCGGACAGGCGGTCACGATGCGCTTGACACCGTAGTTCCTTATCGTGCCGATGTTCCTGGCTGCGGTTGCCTGATAGAGGTACTCGTTGCCGAGCTTCCTGACCGGTTCGCCGCAGCATCGCTCTTCGGCGCCGAGAATACCGACCCTCAGGCCGGCAGCTGCGCAGATTCGCACGAAGCTTTCGGCCACCTTGCGGTTCCTTGGGTCGAACGAGGCGTAGCAGCCTGCGAAATAGAGCAGATCGACGTTGCTCTCCTCGGCCATGATGCTGACCGGTAGCCCTTCAGCCCAGGTGCCCCGTGAAGCGGGTGCCGCACCGAACGGGTTGCCGTTGACTTCGATGGCCTCGGTCGCCCTTCGTACCTCCGGTCCCGCGAACTGCCCCTCCATCAGGGTCAGGCTCCGCCGCATCTCGACGATCTTGACGACCTGCTCGATGCAGGTCGGGCAGATCTCCTGGCAGGCCGCACAGGTCGTGCACGCCCAGATGGCCTCCGGCGTCACCACCGCGACGAGATCGGCAGCAGGCGACTGGCTGGCGGCACTTCCGATCTGACGGACCACCTTCATGGGAGAGAGGGGCTTTCCGGTGACCCATGCGGGACAGCGATCCTGGCAGCGTTTGCAGGCCGTGCAGGCATCGGCGTCGTACAGGTCTTTCCAGGTGAGCTCAGCGACCGTCGACGCTCCGAATCGATCGAGGTTTTCGTCATCGAGGTCGATGGTGGAGAGTGCGCCCGAAGCTCCGAGAGGAGCGAGGTAGCTGTTGCCTCCCGAGGTGAACATATGACGCAGCTTGGTCCGGGGTATCACCGCAATGAAACCGATTCCCAGCAGGAGGTGAAACCACCAGAAAAGGGTATGGAGCGTTCTCGCCCGCTCTTCATCCATGACGCCGAGAAGCAGGGCGGCCAGATGTCCGGCTGGTGACCAGCGGGCCAGCGCGGGATTGTCCAGCAGTTCCGTCACGGCCATGCGGCTGCCTTCGACCAGGAATCCGGTCAGGAGAATTGAAAAAAGCAGCGCGTGGCTGAGGACATCCTCCCTGGTCGTTTCAAGCCCCTCGGGTCGAACGACGAAGCGCCGCACGAAAAGGCCGCAAAGGGCCAGCAGTGCCGCGATTCCGGCAAGATCGAGACTCAGGGAAAAGAGACGGTAGAACCACCCGCTCAGCAGGTTGATCCCGAACAGGGGAGAGAAGAGGTCGGCCTGAACCAGCACCAGCAAGGTTCCCGCGAGCAGGATGAGGAACCCCCAGAACAACCCGGCATGAAAAAAACCACCGTCGGGGACACGCAGCACCCGGCGCTGGCTGAGGATGTCGGCCAGAAAACGGACGAATCGCTCCTCCCGCCGGTCAAAGCGGTTGAGCTGACGGCCGAGCCTCCAGTTCCGTACCAGCCTCAAGAAACCCTGGCCCATCGTGGCCAGGGCGGCAACAGCAAGAAGGTACATGACGGCGATCGAGCCGGATCCGACATTCCAGAATATTTCCCGGGTTTCCTCCATATCGACCTGAACCGCGCACAAAGGTTGAATCATTGACCTGAAGCGGATAGCTGCTGTCCCATCGGGAACTCAGCGGCTGCCTCCTGAGCTGTAGCTCGAGGATTCGGCATTCTCCTGCACGCTGCAGACTGGCCAGCCGGCAGTCTCATCACCTGCGGCTGGCAGTTCGTCAATATAGCGTAATGGGGGGTGAATTCGAGCAACCCGCGATTGTGGCCGGGGCTGCCCGTTCAAACATACCGGAATATCGCCGCCACCCCGGTCTGCGACGGCATCGTTTCAGTGGGAAGCACGATCACCTCCCCTCCGGTTTCAAGCACGAGCATAGCAACCTCCTCGAGCACGTCAACCGCTGTCGGTGAGTCCTCTTGAGCCGGTACGATCCTGCCAGAAGGGGGGTCGAACGAACCGAAATACCGCTTGTCGCTGTCGAGCAGCAGGGTCCATACCCGACCTGCGGCCGCTGCTTTGGCGACGATGAACGGATCGTCGTCACCAAGGGATTTCGAGCGGTACTCCTCGAATCTGGCTATGGTGTCTCCGACCTTCTTCAGCCATCCCGGTTCGAGAGCCGCCCAGGCATGAGTCCGCAACTCATCGGCGGAGACCAGCCTCGGGTCAAGCTCCACTCCGCTGCCGTGCAGATGAGGATTACGGCTTACCGACCTGAACAGGCTCTGGTGTTCCGGTAGAGCCGCAAGCACGAGCGGCAGCCCCGACGGCATGGAGTGATATTCGGTGATCGCCTGGTCGACCGCCCTGAAATACTTTTCGTTGTCGAGTTCCTCCTCGTCCTTTCTCGAACTGTGCCCGTGCCTCATCGAGCCGCCGCCATTGGCCCCTCCGAATGAAGCGATGGTCAGGTGTGGCGGGGTGATTTCGCTGCCGAGTGCGTCGACCATCGTCATCGGGACCCCGGAGGCCGGCTGGACCTCGTCCAATACGAACCGGTTACCCTCGAAAAGCCGGAGATCGGTACGCGTCAGGGCCAGCACGTGAAAACGGTCGGTGGCCTGGAAAATTCGGAGCAGCGGTTTGAGGTAGAATTTACCTGCTACCGAGACGGTGGCATGAGCCGCGACCGGTTCCTGCACGCGAAGTACGAGGAAAAGGCCGGGCGACACGAATACGGCGATGCCGTCGAGTGCATGTGTCCAGAAATCGTGGTCTTCGATCATCGGGACAAGGCGGTCGATCAGTGGCTGCATCTCCCGCTTTCCGGTCATCGAAATTCCCTTTTCCCTTGCCTCGCTGACCAGGTTCTTGAAATGCAGCGAGTCCCTGAGGTTGTCCGGATGGCGCCTGCCCGTCGGCATGTAGATTGAAATACATGGTGACTGCTGCGATTTGAGCAGTTCGGCCGGAATCCCTGTCGACTCGCGTTTCATCATACACCTCCGGGAATAGTCGTTGCGGATGAACTTTTTTCAATCACATGGAATATCCTATAACAACAAGAAAGGAGGTCCGGTAGTTCAGTGGAGCAGGGGGTTGGGGCGGCGGTAAGGAGGCGGGGGGGGGGTTAAGACGAGGTGTCACAGGCATCGGATGCTGGCAGGAGGGGGGTACGGGCAGAAAACAGAAAAGCCCGCGAAA
>JAAXXR010000078.1 GCA_013334335.1 Chlorobiaceae bacterium | reverse complement strand
AACAGCGATGCCAGCACGAACAGGTCGCACCCTTTGAGATACGGATAGATATCGCCCGTAAAACCGAGGAACACGAACGAATCGCCAAGCCCGGCCTGTGCAGCCTGCTGCTTCAGCGAAGCGTCGAGTTTGCCTTCGCCCGAAACGGCGAACACCAGGTCATCACGCTTCTTCCTCAGGATTGCCGCAGCCTCGATCAGATAGTTGAATCCCTTCTGCTCCGACAACCGCCCCGCGCTGTAGATGATCTTCCTGCCGGGATAGCGTGAAGCGAAGTCATACGACGCAACCTGCTCAGGAATCACAATGCCGTTGTAGATCACCCTGACGAAATGCTCGTCGAACCATTCATACCCTGCATACGCCTCCCTGATGGTCCGGCTGTTGGTGATGATCCCGTCGGCAAGCCTGGTCAGGGTCAACTTGTGCTTCCACTTCCTGCCGCACAGCAGCATGCCGTGCCGGGCGAGCACGACCGTCCTGCCGTAGAGCCTGGCAGCCAGACCCGCTACCCGGACATCCTTGTTCAGGTTGCAGATCATCACATCCACCGCGTTGGCCCTGAGATAGCGGGCGATCTTCAGGGTGCTGACCGGACTGATGTCGCCCCTGATCTCGAACACCGTGGTCCGGATCCCCCGCCCTTCGGCATATTCGAGAATCTTGGAATTCCGCTTGCTCGCCAGCACGACGTTATGTCCCCGTCTTCCCAGCTCCGCAGCCGCGTTGACCATCCACTTCTCCCCGCCGCCGAACTTGCTCCGCCCGATCGAATTGATGAACAGGATATTCATGACCCCTGCCCCCTCCCCCGGCAGATGCTGCCGCAGAACCCGGCAACATTACGGGTCACCTGCCCCAGGGAGTACCGCTCCGCTACCGACGCATGGGCGCGAGCAGCCAGCTTCGACCGGAGTTCAGGCTCGCGACACAGCCGCAGCAGCACCGATGCGAGCATCTCCTCATTGCCGTCACCGACCAGGAATCCGTTCTCGCCATCGCTGACAATCTCCCGGACTCCGCCGCCGGCAAGGGTGCTGACCGGAACGTTGTCAAGGTACATCGCCTCCAGAAGGGCGATGGAGAGCCCCTCGATTTTCGACGTCATGGCGAAAATGTCGCTTTGCCTGAGCAGCGGATAGGGGTTCTTCTGAAATCCGGCGAACTTCACCCGGCTACTGATCTTCAGTCCTGCCGCCAGTTCCTCGAGCGCGCCTCTCCGCGGACCATCGCCGATGATGAGCAGTTCTGCCTGCAGATCCGGAGCCATGGTAAGCAGACGGGCGAAACCGCGGATAAGGAGGTCGTGGCCCTTGTTGTCGTCGAGCCGCCCCATGGAAGCAATGCGGACGCCGGCATGCTCCGGCACCGGCACCGAACGCTCTACGTCGAGCGAAACCATATCCAGGCCGTTGTAGATGACGGCGATCCTGTCAGCCCGCATGAACGGGGAGGTCAGGAGGGACTCCTTTATCCTGCGGGCATTGACGATCATGCCGTCGGCCAGACGATTATAGACCAGGTTGTTGACCGGACTCCGTCCCAGTTCCCTGGTCGCTCCAAGCCACAGCACATTGCAGACGCCGCAGATCCTGCTGACGATTCCGGCGAGCGCATAATCCTTCCGTTTCGTCGGCACGAGCACCTCGATGCCATGTTTCCTGACGATCGATACCAGCCCCATGATCGTGGCGAGATCGCCCTCGAACAGGAACGGCAAGCGGTATTTGGGTATATCGAAATGGTCCCCGACGATTCCGTCGCGGTAAGCCAGGACGACATGATGCGACTCGGAAAGGGCATGGGCGACAATCTGGATCGATCGCTCATTACCTCCCCATCCCCTGCGGGCCGAATTGAGAAAAAGAAAATTCATGCAAAAAAGTTTGGACTGCGGCGCCCGGGCAAGTTAACACAAAAAGCCCACCACTCATAGTTCCCGCCATGACGGCCCTGACGGGCAAAACCACCAGGGATTTGGCAGAATTGTATTTTTTGTTAACATATTGAAAAATAATTCCGGCAATTGGCAACCCCTAAGCAGTCTGCTGCGATAATGCTTGACCTGAACAATTCACGCTTACTGGGCAAAGGTTCTTCAAGGCGCTGTTACGTGCACCCCGAAGACTCGAGCAAGTGCGTCAAGGTCACCTACACGAACGACCCCGGCATCGCCGTCAAGGAGATGCAGCACTACCGGCGTCACCTCCGGCGCGGGATCTCCTGGGAGATGCTTGCCCGCTCCTACGGAGTCGTCGACACCAACAAGGGCCCCGGAGTGGTGTTCAGCCTGGCCTACGACTACGACGGCGAAATCTCCCGGACATTCGACAGCTACCTTGCTACGGAACGCCTCACCCCTCCTGCCCCGCTGCTCACCTCGCTGCTCAAGGAGCTTCGCCAATACATGCTCCACGAACACATCCTGATCAGGGAACTGAAGTCGGACAACCTCGTCTTCCAGCGCACCGCCCCCGACAATGGCCGGCTCATCCTCATCGACGGCGTTGGCAACAACCAGTTCCTGCCGCTGGCCAACTACGTGACGCCCCTTGCACGCAGGGTGATCACGAGAAAATGGCAGAAATTCAAACGCCACCTGCTCAATACCTTTCCCGACAACGGCGCGCTTCGCAACACGCTCGCTCAGATCGACTGAACCTGGCCCCGGGCGAACGGCAAGAAGGAGAGCAGGTAACGCCTTGCCGACTTCATGACCGCACGGCGTGCCCGCTTCCGGAACTCCCCGGCAAAGCGATCACCCCTCCCGTTCGACGAATGCAACTTCACCAGCAGCGGCAAGTCCCGACGTATCGACTTCCGAAATCCCGCATAATCCCCGTCGTTATAGCTCAGGTTATCGATCAGTATCCGGTCAAGCGCGAGATTCGAGCGCAGAATAGCAGCAATCCCGGCTGCCGCGCCTGTTCTGAGCGCCTTCTCCTCGACGACGCATTTCGACTCCATCATGGCCAGGCGTTTCCTCGACTCGTTAGACTCGTGCATCCGCCAGACGGACAAGGCCTTGCCGGGGTACGCATGGAGCGGGAACCCCTCCATGGCGATCCTCAGGTACATATCCCAGTCGTCATGCGGTCTGGTCGCCGCGTCAAACCCGCCAACCCGCCGGAACACCTCCCGATGCACCAGAGGCGTCGACGAGTAGATGAAATTGTCGTCGGCAAGACCCTCGAGCACATCGCCCCCGGAAATCCTCGAACGGTACTTCGCAAGGGCCCTGGAGGATCGTTTTTCAATCCTGACGCCGGTCGCGTCGACCACCTCCACCGGAGACACCACCATGCAGGGCCCACCCGTCACCGGGATCATGCCCGTCTGCTCGGCAAGCTTGTCAGGATACCAGAAATCGTCCTGGTCGAGCAAGGCGATATACTCCCCCCGGCATTGATCGATGGCGAAGTTCCGCGTGGCGGCAACACCCTCGTTCGGTTTCGAAAACACCCTGATCCGGATGTCGTCAGGAAGCACGCTCCTGAACTCGTCGCTACCGCCGTCGTTGACCAGCACCAGTTCGAGCACCGGCAGCGACTGGCCAAGCACCGACGCTACCGCCTGCCGGAAAAGCTCCAGCTCGGGATTGAAAACGGCGATCACCGCCGATATCGACCACGTACCGCCATTGGCGCCGCTCGTCACTGAATTCTCCACTGCACGATTGAGTTGTTTTGGTTGCGTGAGCACTAAAATAGGGATGCCCTCCGGAAGTACCGCATCCTTTCTCGACGGTTGACCGCGCTGGCGACTCCGCCTCCGGATTCGCAAACCCCGGCAGGCCGCCGCCGTAACCCAAGTTTCGGATTATTTGCATTATATTCTGCTTCGCGGAAAAACCGAATCAGTGAAATGCGTTCATGAAGCTAATATTCAGAATACTGCGATACCTGGCGCCATCGAAAGGCAAGGTTATGCTGGTCGTGGTGGTCAGCATGCTCACCTCGCTGTTCAGCGTCGTATCGATCTATTCCATTCTTCCCCTCCTGAACGCCGTGTTCTCGACCGCTCCGGCAAACACCGTCAGCGGCGCAACGCCCCCCGCGACCATCACCCCGGTTGCCGGCCTGTCGCCGAGCAGTGCGTCCCGGCCCGGAACGCCCGTCAAGGCGCTCCCGGCAGACGACCGGATGAAAAACACCGAAAGGCTCAAAAACTGGGCACTCCAGCGATTCCAGGAGATCTTCAGCGCACCGACCCGCGAAATGACCCTGCTGAAAATATGCCTCTTCCTCATCTCCGCCTTCGCCCTGAAAAATCTGTTCGTCTACCTGAACAAGCAGATCATCTTCCGGATACAGACCAAAACGGCCAAAAAGCTTCGTGACGACGTGTTCAGTAACATCATAGAGATGCAGCTCGACTACTTCAACAAGAACAAGGTCGGCAATCTCATGAACTATGTCTACAACGACGTCGAAAACGTCAACAACAGCATCAGTTCGACCTTCGTCAACTTCCTGCAGAACCCGTTTTCGATCTTCGTCTACATCGGAGTCCTGCTCGCCCTGAGCTGGCAGCTCACGCTCTTCTCGGGCGCCACGTCACTGATCATCTTCTTCGTCATGCGCTTGATCAGCAAGAACGTCAAGGGGCTGGCGATGACCTTCCAGAAAAGGATGGGTGACATGAACTCGGTGCTCCAGGAGAAGTTCAGCGGCATCAAGGTGATCAAATCCACGGCGTTCGAAGAGGTGGAGTTCGACCGCTTCAAAGCCTTCACCAAGGAGTTCCGTCACCTCGGCATCAGGATCGCCCAGCTCAAGAACATGATCGGTCCACTCAACGAAACGCTCCTGATCGCGGCCATCGCCATGGTGCTCTGGTTTGGCGGGCTGCAAGTGTTCAATGGTGTCATGTCTGCCAACGAACTCCTGGTCTTCGCCTTCACCCTCTACTCGACCATGGGCCCGATCAAATCCCTTGGGGAGGCCAATACCGCCATACAGATCGGCGCCAGTTCCGTCGAACGCCTCTTCGAGGTGCTCGATACCAAACCGGCCATCATCAACGGCACACAACCTATCACCACCTTCTCGGACACCATCCGTTTCGAGGATGTCTCCTTCAGGTACAACAAGGAAGCAAACGCCCCGAATATCCTCGACCACGTCACGTTCGAGGTCAGGAAAGGGGAAATGGTGGCGCTCATCGGCCAGTCAGGCTCGGGAAAATCCACCGCCGTCGACCTCCTCATGCGATTCTACGACGTCGATTCCGGCAGGATCACCATCGATGGCATCGACATCCGTGAATTCGACTATAAGCAGTTGCGGAAGATGATCGGCGTGGTCAGCCAGGAGGTGATCCTCTTCAATGACTCGATCGAACAGAACATCGCTTACGGCGTGCATAACGAGATCACCCACGAACGGGTCGAACAGGCCGCACGGCTCGCCAATGCCCACCAGTTCATCATGGAAAAGCCGGAACAATACTCGACGATGATCGGAGACCGCGGCATCCAGCTTTCCGGCGGTCAGCGCCAGCGCCTGGCCATCGCCCGCGCCATGGTGAAGAACCCGGAACTCCTCATCTTTGACGAAGCCACCAGCGCGCTCGACAACGAGTCGGAAAAAGTGGTACAACAGGCAATCGACCATGCCATGGAAAACCGCACGGCCCTCGTAGTCGCCCACCGGCTGTCGACCATCAAGAACGCCGACAAGATCATCGTCATGGAAAAAGGCAAGGTCATCGAATCCGGAAACCATGAGGAGCTCTTCGAAAAAGATGGCCTCTACCGGATGCTCTACGACATCCAGTTCTCCGGCAAAGCCTCCCAGCAGCAGGAACAGGCCAAGGTTTCCTGAGACCGCCAGCTGTTGCCGGAACTACGGCCTGCAGTTAGGATTCACACCTTGAACATTCAGATCACCCTGAACAGCCAGGAAGGAAGTATCGCGAGCAGCCTGATCAGGAAAGCGGGATACCTGATCGTAAACGGGAAATATGCGCCGTGACGGCGACAGGTTTCGAGGTTGAGTATTTTCTTCTTCCTGAGCTTCATAAGCGCCTTGAAGGAGAACACTCCAGACTTGATCCCATGATCCATGGCGCATTTCAGCTTGCTGTCCAGGCTATAGGAGGCCGGTAGCGAAAACACGAAATTCGCCCACCGCTTCGTCCAGATTTCAAACGTCTGATCCTGCCAGCTCGTTTTCTTCAC
>JAAXXR010000128.1 GCA_013334335.1 Chlorobiaceae bacterium | reverse complement strand
GCAACCTGACCCACCCCCATGGAACTGGTCCCATGCCCAATTGCAGGAGACCGGGATTTCACCCCCTGGATCGAAGCACCCGACCGTTTCAACCTCCACGGCCCCACCTGGACCATCGTCCGTTCAAACTCGTCCGGCCTGGTCATGCTCAACCCCCGCCCGGTTGAATCGGAAGCGTCAAGGCACTACCCTTCGGCTTCGTACGACCCGTTTCTCCACCCCGGCAACTCCCGATCCCTCAGGGACCGGGCCTACCTGTCCGTCAGCAACCTGCTCCTGGGAAGAAAAACCTCCATCGTGATGTCCGGGCTCCGGAAACCGGCGAAACACATCAGGGTTCTCGACGTCGGGTGTTCGAGCGGGCGCATGCTCCTGCATCTGCACCGTCGCCGTCGCATCCCTCTGGAAAACCTCTTCGGCGTCGAACCGGATCCAGTCTCCCGTAATGCGGCCCGTGCGGCCGGGCTTGGAAACGTCCATGGCGACCTCCTTGACGCCACCCCGTTTGGCTGCCATTTCGACCGTATCGTCTTCTGGCATTCGCTCGAGCACATCCACCGGATCGGCTGCGCCATCGATGCGGCCAGAAACCTTCTCGAACCCGATGGCATGCTGGTCGTCGCCCTGCCGAACATCGGCAGCCATGACTCGGTTCGCTACGGTCGGGAGTGGGTAGCACTCGATGCCCCGCGCCACCTCTGGCATTTTACGCCCGGCTCCCTGGGCAGCATCCTGAAGCGTCACGGTCTGTCGGTCGTGGACGTACGCCCTTACCATCCGGACGCCTGCTATCACGTCTGGTACAGCGAAAAGCTGCGATGCGACGCTACGGGGAAAGGTTTCGGAGTGAAAAACGCAGTGAACGCGGTCGTATGCGCAGGAGCCTCGGTTCTGGCAGGGATCGATCCGGCACGCTCTTCAGGTTTTGTCTGCCGGGCGTTGAAACGGTGAACCCGAGCCCTGCCGTTCGATCCTGCCGTCAGTCATCACATCGGGCCATGCAGCTTTTCTTCGGTGATGATCACCTCCCAGCTTCGCTCGTCCGAGCTGATCGTCACTGATAGCGGCAACGCTTCCCGATGCACGTTCCACCCTTCGAACACCTTGCGCGGATGCCGGTAGGCCAGCCAACCCGGCAGCGGGCGCCCATCGGAGAGGGTCACGGCTTCCGACCCCGCCTGCAACGATTCCGATACCTCCTGCGGAAGGGAGAACCGGAAACTGGCATCACGCAGGAGCTGCGACCCGGGAAGCGTCACGACGATCGTGCCCTGGTTGTCAGCGGTCGCCGGGACCAGAAGATCGACCGAGATCAGGCCATGTGTTCCCAGGCCATAAACGTCCCCTGGCGAAACAAAGGTTTGCGCTAAAGCCACCAGCATCGAGCTGTCGACCGGCGGGTCGTCGAGAACAGGATTCGGGATGGGAAGCACCGTCAGCAATCCGGTGTTGTAGACAATCCGGTAATTGCCTGCGTCGAAGCTGCCGCCTGCGGCATTTGCGGCAACAATGTCGTAGGGGCTGCCTTCAACCGGAGCCGACGCGTCTGCTCCGGCGCTGCCAAGCGTCACGCTGCCGACGGTCTCGCCATTCCGGAGCCCGGTCAGGGTGTATTCGCGCAACTCGACGGCGATCCCGAACGGCTTGGTGACGTCGGCCGGAGTGATCGTCAGCGGCGCCGGGTCGATCGTCAGCCCTCCAGGCAGGTCCACGGCCGTGAAGTCGTAGTTCCCCGCCGACAGCGTCCCCGTGCTCCCGCTGATGAGGTAGCTGCCTACCCTGCTCGTCGCCATCGCCGCGCTGCTCCCCTCCGCGACACCTGCCACGCCAGCGCTCGTCGCATCCTCGCCGCTCACATACCCGGTGATCGACTGGGCGAACATGGGGTTCGACTCCCCGTACAGCCGGCTCTTCG
>JAAXXR010000077.1 GCA_013334335.1 Chlorobiaceae bacterium | reverse complement strand
TCGAGGATGCCATCGTGCTGAGCGAAAGGCTCGTGTACGACGACGTCTTCACCTCCATTCACGTGCACGAGTTCGAATCGAACGTGCGCGACACCAAGCGCGGTGAAGAGCAGTTCACCCGCGACATCTACAACGTCAGCGAGGATGCCCTGCGCAACCTCGACGAAAACGGCATCGTGCGCATCGGCGCCGAGGTCAAGGAGCGCGACATCCTGGTGGGCAAGATCACCCCGAAGGGAGAGAGCGATCCGACTCCTGAAGAGAAGCTTCTCCGCGCGATCTTCGGCGACAAGTCGAGCGACGTCAAGGACGCGTCGATGCATGTGCCGGCCGGCATGAAGGGTATTGTCATCAAGACCAAGCTCTTCAGCCGCAAGAAAAAGGTCGGCATGGACGTCAAAGAGAGGATTGAGGCTGTCGACAAGCAGTTCGACCTCAAGGAGGCCGACCTGCGCAAGCGCTTCGCCCGCTGGATGAAGCAGCACCTCGACGGCAAGAAGACCGTCGCGATCATGAGCGACAAGGGCAAGGTGCTCGTACCGGAAGGCACGGTCGTCGATGACGCCCTCCTGGTGAAGTTCAACGGACTGCCGTTCCTTGAGTCGATCGATGTCACCAAGGGGCTGTTGACCGGAGCCAAAACCAATGAAAACGTCGTCCGCCTTATCCGCGAGTACCGCCTGAAGCTGAAGGACCTGTCCGACGAGCGCGAGAACGAAAAATACAAGATCAACGTCGGCGACGAGCTGCCACCCGGCATCGAGGAGCTGGCCAAGGTCTACATCGCCCAGAAACGCAAGATTCAGGTCGGTGACAAGATGGCCGGCCGTCACGGAAACAAGGGCGTCGTCGGCAAGATCCTGCCGATCGAGGATATGCCGTTCATGGCCGACGGGACTCCGGTGGACATCGTGCTCAACCCGCTCGGCGTGCCGAGCCGTATGAACATCGGGCAGCTCTACGAAACCTCCCTCGGATGGGCGGGAAAGAAGCTCGGCGTCAAGTTCAAGACCCCGATCTTCAACGGAGCAACCTACCCGGAGGTGCAGGCGTACCTTGAAAAGGCGGGACTGCCCGGCCACGGCAAGGTGAAGCTGTTCGACGGCCGCACCGGCGAGCAGTTCCACGACGAGGTGACGGTAGGCTACATCTATATGCTGAAGCTGAGCCACCTTGTCGACGACAAGATCCATGCCCGGTCCATCGGTCCATATTCGCTCATCACCCAGCAGCCGCTTGGCGGCAAGGCCCAGTTCGGCGGCCAGAGGTTTGGTGAAATGGAGGTCTGGGCCCTGGAGGCATACGGCGCAGCGAACATCCTGCGTGAAATGCTGACCGTCAAATCGGACGATGTCATCGGCAGGAACAAAACCTATGAAGCCATCGTGAAGGGGCAGAACCTTCCCGAACCAGGCACGCCGGAGTCCTTCAACGTTCTTGTCAGGGAGCTGCAGGGTCTCGGACTCGAGATCCGTATTGACGACAGGGTGCCATGAGTTCTCCTGTACTCCAGCAGGGTTTTAACCCTGTGGACATTATGGGCTCATACATGCAATAGCCCCGGGCACGAGCCCGGGGAGGCTCTGATGTCTGCAAGTGTTTTTGATGTGCCGATAGTATCCAGGCTTTATAAAGGCTGTTTTAACTGAGATAACGACTATGATTTTTTCACAGGGATCATCACCGCTCAAGGGTGATTTTTCGAAGATCAAGTTCAGCATAGCTTCACCGGAGAGCATCCTCGCCCACTCGCGAGGCGAGGTGCTCAAACCGGAAACCATCAACTACCGTACCTTCAAACCGGAACGTGACGGTTTGATGTGCGAGAAGATATTCGGTCCTACCAAGGACTGGGAGTGCTACTGCGGCAAATACAAGAGGGTTCGCTACAAGGGAATCATCTGCGACCGCTGCGGCGTCGAGGTGACCACCAAGAGCGTCCGCCGCGAGCGCATGGGTCATATTTCATTGGCCGTCCCGGTCGTGCACACCTGGTTCTTCCGTTCGGTGCCCAGCAAGATCGGCGCCCTGCTCGACCTTTCGACCAAGGAGCTCGAGCGTATCATCTACTACGAAGTCTATGTGGTGATCAACCCTGGTGAACCCGGCGAGAAGCAGGGGATCAAGAAGTTCGACCGCCTGACCGAGGAGCAGTACTTCCAGATCATCACCGAGTACGAAGAGAACCAGGACCTCGACGACAACGATTCGGCGAAGTTTGTGGCCAAAATGGGCGGTGAGGCGATCCACATGCTGCTCAAGGGACTCAACCTCGACGAGATCGCCGTGCATCTGCGCAAGGTGCTCAAGGAGAGCGGTTCGGAGCAGAAGAAAGCCGACGCGCTCAAACGCCTGAAGGTCGTCGAATCGTTCAGGAAGAGCTACGAGCCCCAGAAGCGTACCAGAAAGAAATCTACCGGCCTGTTCCCCGAGGACGAATCTCCCGAGCCGTACATCTACGAGGGAAACAAGCCTGAATACATGGTCATGGAGGTCGTTCCGGTCATTCCTCCGGAGCTGCGCCCGCTGGTGCCGCTCGAAGGCGGCCGTTTCGCCACTTCCGACCTCAACGACCTGTACCGCAGGGTGATCATCCGCAACAACAGGTTGAAGAAGCTGATCGATATCCGCGCCCCCGAGGTGATCCTGCGCAACGAGAAGCGCATGCTGCAGGAGGCCGTCGACGCATTGTTCGACAACTCCCGCAAGGCCAACGCCGTGAAAACCGGCGAATCCAACAGGCCGCTGAAATCGCTCTCCGACGCCCTCAAGGGCAAGCAGGGCCGCTTCCGCCAGAACCTGCTCGGCAAGCGCGTCGACTACTCCGGCCGTTCGGTCATCGTGGTCGGCCCCGAACTCCAGCTGCACCAGTGCGGCCTGCCGAAGAGCATGGCCATCGAGCTGTTCCAGCCGTTCGTCATCCGGCGCCTCGTCGAACGCGGCATCGCCAAGTCGGTCAAATCTGCCAAGAAGCTGATCGACAAGAAAGACCCGGTCGTCTGGGATGTCCTCGAGAAGGTGATCGACGGCCGCCCGGTTCTCCTGAACCGCGCTCCGACGCTGCACCGCCTCGGTATCCAGGCCTTCCAGCCAACCCTGATCGAGGGCAAGGCCATCCAGATCCACCCGCTCGTCTGTACGGCATTCAACGCCGACTTCGACGGTGACCAGATGGCGGTGCATGTGCCGCTGTCGCAGGCTGCACAGCTCGAGGCGTCGCTCCTGATGCTCTCGTCGCACAACCTCATCCTGCCCCAGTCCGGCAAACCGGTCACCGTTCCTTCGCAGGACATGGTGCTCGGCATGTACTACCTGACCAAATCGCGTCAGGGCGACAGGGGTGAGGGGCAGATTTTCTACTCCATGGAGGAGGTCATCATCGCCTACAACGAGGATCGCGTAGGCCTGCATGCCCAGATTTTCATCTGGTATGACGGCAAGATCGACCAGAAGTTCGATCCGGTACGCGTGCTGGACATTTTCTCCTCGGAGGAGCAGAAGGAGAAGAAGGCATGGCTGAAGTCGCAGATCGAGCAGAAGAAGATTCTGGTGACTACGGTCGGCAGGGTTATTTTCAACCTGCAGGTGCCCAAGGGGATCGGATTCATCAACAAGCTGATCAACAAGAAAGTCGCCAAGGAGCTCATCTCCGACCTTTCCAGCCAGGTCGGCAACGTCGAGACGGCAAAGTTCCTCGACAACATCAAGGAGGTCGGGTTCAGCTACGCCATGCGGGGCGGACTCTCCATCGGACTGTCCGATGCGATCGTGCCGGAGACCAAGGTCAGGCATATCAAGAACGCCCAGCGTGACAGCACCAAGGTCATCAAGGAGTACAACCGCGGAACGCTGACCGACAACGAACGGTACAACCAGATCGTCGACGTCTGGCAGAAGACCTCCAACCTGGTCGCCGACGAGTCCTACGAGAAGCTGAAGAAGGACCGTGACGGCTTCAACCCGCTCTACATGATGCTCGATTCGGGTGCCCGAGGCTCCCGCGAGCAGGTCAGGCAGCTGACCGGCATGAGGGGTCTTATCGCCCGTCCGCAGAAATCGATGTCAGGCCAGCCGGGCGAGATCATCGAGAACCCGATCATCTCGAACCTGAAGGAGGGGCTGACGGTGCTCGAGTACTTCATCTCGACCCACGGCGCCCGAAAGGGTCTGTCCGATACCTCGCTCAAGACGGCAGACGCCGGTTACCTGACGAGGCGTCTGCACGACGTCGCGCAGGATGTGATCGTTACCATCGACGACTGCGGCACCACCCGAGGCCTGCATGTCGAGAGGAACATCGAGGAGGAGACCAGTGGCCAGATCAAATTCCGCGAGAAGATCAAGGGCCGCGTCGCTGCGCGTGACATCGTCGATGTCCGCACCGACAATGTCGTCGTCTCGGCGGGTGAGATCATCACCGAGGAGCTTGCCGACACCATTCAGGATACCCCCGGCGTCGAAGAGGCCGAAATCCGTTCGGTGCTCACCTGTGAATCAAAGCAGGGAATCTGTTCAAAGTGCTACGGCACCAACCTTTCGGTTCACAAGCTCGTCGAGATGGGCGAGGCTGTCGGTGTCATCGCCGCGCAGTCGATCGGTGAGCCTGGCACACAGCTGACGCTTCGTACCTTCCACCAGGGTGGTGCTGCCCAGGGCGGCATCTCCGAAACCGAGACGAAGGCGTTCTATGAAGGCCAGATCGAGCTCGAGGACGTCAAGAGCGTCGAGCACAGCATCATCACGGAGGATGGCGTCGAAGAGACCCGCCAGATCGTGATCCAGAAGAACGGCAAACTCAACATCATCGACCCGGATTCCGGCAAGGTGCTGAAGCGCTATGTCGTGCCCCATGGCGCCCACATCAACGTCGAGCATGGCAAGATGGTCAGAAAGGACCAGGTGCTCTTCAGCAGCGAGCCAAACAGCACGCAGATTATCGCCGAAATGCCCGGTGTCGCCAGATTCATCGACATCGAGAAAGGCGTCACCTACAAGGAGGAGGTCGATCCGCAGACCGGTTTCGCACAGCACACCATCATCAACTGGCGTTCGAAGCTGCGCGCGTCCGAGACCCGTGAGCCGAGAATCGCCATCGTGACCGAATCCGGCGAAGTGAAGAAGACCTATCCGGTGCCGATCAAGTCCAACCTCTACGTCGAAGACGGCCAGAAGCTCGTGCCTGGTGACATCATCGCCAAGGTCCCGAGGAACCTCGACCGTGTCGGCGGCGATATCACGGCAGGTCTCCCGAAGGTCACCGAACTGTTCGAGGCACGCATCCCGACCGATCCGGCCATCGTGTCCGAGATCGACGGTTACGTGAGCTTCGGTTCGCAGCGCAGGAGCAGCAAGGAGATCAAGGTCAAGAACGACTTCGGAGAGGAAAAGGTGTACTATGTCCAGGTCGGTAAGCACGTGCTTGCCACCGAAGGTGATGAGGTCAAGGCCGGCGATCCGCTGACCGACGGCGCGGTGTCTCCGCAGGACATCCTGCGTATCCAGGGCCCGAACGCCGTGCAGCAGTACCTGGTCAACGAGATCCAGAAGGTATACCAGATCAACGCCGGTGTCGAAATCAACGACAAGCATCTCGAGGTGATCGTGCGCCAGATGCTGCAGAAGGTCCGCGTCGAGGAGCCGGGTGATACCGATCTGCTTCCTGGCGACCTGATCGACAGGAGCGCCTTCGTTGAAGCCAACGAGATGGTCTCCGAGAAGGTCCGCGTGACCGACAAGGGCGATGCTCCGGCAAGGATCCAGGAGGGCCAGCTCTACAAGGAGCGCGACATCACCAAGCTGAACCGTGAGCTTCGCAGGAACAGCAAGCTGCTCATCGTGGTTGAACCGGCCTTGCAGGCAACGTCACATCCCGTACTGCTCGGCATCACCAGTGCCGCCCTCCAGACGGAGAGCGTGATCTCTGCGGCATCGTTCCAGGAGACCACGAAAGTGCTGACCGATGCGGCTGTCGCAGGCAAGATCGATTACCTTGCAGGTCTGAAGGAGAATGTCATCGTCGGCAAGCTCATCCCTGCCGGTACGGGTCTCAGGAAATACCGTGCCATCAGGGTCGTCAACAACGTCAAGGCAGAAGCGGCCACCACCGCCACCACCGTTGCCGTCGAGATCGAGGAGAGCGAAGAGGAGTAAGGCGATACATAGCCAACAAAAAAGCCGCCTGGAAGGGCGGCTTTTTTGTTGGTGAAGAGCAGGACCCAAGCGCTCCCAG
>JAAXXR010000020.1:28675-31469 GCA_013334335.1 Chlorobiaceae bacterium | reverse complement strand
GGCCAGCCGCTTGGGCTCAAGCCCTGGCGAATCTCCTGCTGAACCAGTAGCTGCCGGGCTCGAGAGGCACCCAGTGGTCACGGGTCAACTCATCACATAACGCCTCCAGCGCGTCGCGGCGCTCAGGGGTTTCCACCAGACACTCCATTCCCTTTTCAAGCACCTCGCCGATCTCCTTTTGACTGATCCCCCCCGCCTGTTTCTGCATGACCGTTGGCTTCTCCAGGCAGCCGTCGATGACCGCATTGAGCCATAAAAAGGTGAAATTCATCATGAAGGGGCCTGCCATTGCCGGAGTGCTCATCGAGGTGAGCACGACTTCACAGATCGCCCCGGTCGTGGCTGCGGATTCGGGTTGCGTCGCTGACATGTTGTTTTCGCGTGAATCGGTTAGCGGAATGCTCCCGGTGAGCGCCCGACCCGGGAGTGCCGGGAGGGGCGCACGGGCTCTGGCGGCTCAGATCTCGCCTTCGCCGGGTGGTTCGGCCGAGCAGTAGATGACATAGGTCGGCGGAGCGTCTTCAGGCCTGAAGGTGACGTTGATCGGTTTCTCGTTACGGACCAGGTCGAGGTAGTGACCGTACTGGCTGAAACGCTGGTAGGCGACACCTGTTTTCGACGCCGCGTCGAAGGTGTTGGATGGCATCGGGTCCGATGGATCGACAAAGAGCAGGTAGAGTTTGTGATCGTCGCAATAGAGGTTGATGCGTCCGCTCTGCTTGCCCAGATTCGGGTAAAGAAACGCGGCGTATGAGTTCAATACCTTGATGAATGCCATAACGGGTCCTCCTCGGTTGTTGTTGTATGATACGATGCGCAAGGGGCAGCTCGCGGAGTCGGCCGGGACGCCATGAAACGGCGCGATCGGAGCACCGGCCCCGGATACGTCAACCCCCTGACGGTTTCAGTCTGTTCCTGGTACCACGGTGTACTGCGCTACTGATGGGATGCGAAACGGAGAGGTCGCCGTGGCGGCCTCACTGCGCCTCGGGCTCATCCGAAACTCCCGTCTGGGAGTGGTCGATAAGCTGGGGAACGAACCGTTCGGAAAATCCCGCGACGAAGGACCAGAAGAGCAGCTTGGCGAACTCCTGACCCGAGGTCGGATAGGTTTTCTGCAGGAACCTGATGACGTCCTCCCTCGACGGCGGATCGCCGAACGGAGGTATCACGAAATGTGGAAACAGGGGGCCCTTGATCACCTCGCTCAGGAACCCGATGTAGAGCACGAGCGAGAAGATGCCGCCGTAGATGGGAATGAGCAGGACCTGGAACCAGGACTTCGAGAGCAGTTCGAGCTCCTCGTCGGTGAGCTTCTTGATGCGCTGCTGAATGCTGACGAAACCGCCGATGAGGCCGCAACAGAAGCAGATCCAGGAGATCATGAGCTGCTGGCCGTAGAAGAGGGTGTACCCGAACAGGGCACCGATGATCAGCAACCCGAGGAACGTCATGATGATCAGGCGTTCCGTCACCTGCTTGAGTTTTTCCGTTCGACTCCCGCTCTCCATGCTCGCTCCTCGTTCCGCCGCGTCGGCAGGGATGAGTCATCCATGCCGCGGCATGTTACGGAGATTCATTTCCGGTCTGCATTGCGTGGTCGTACTCCTGCAATTGCCATCGGCCGGGCTGACCCGGACGCGACATGCATGCCATCGGTCCAGGGTAATCGGGACCGGACCTGCGTCGAAGAAACCCCGCCTCGAGAGGAAGGCAGAGACCCGGCGGGAGGGCCTCCATTCGATAGGTACGAAAAACCCGACCGTTTATCAAGTTCCGGATGATCATGAATGTCGACCATCCACGATCGAAGCGGGAGTGCTGACCGGAAGGATCGGCCTGTCGTCGGCGCCGGAAAAGCGGGCAAGGCTCGGGTTACCCTGGTAACGCACAGTGAACAGCCACCGTGTTGTTACCGTAATAATAAATTTATAAATTAACTGAGATCCCCCTGTCGACCAGGACACCGCCGCCAGGCTTCGTCGTCGTTCCGGTCGTGTCAGCTGTGTTTTATCGCTTTTCCGGTTGTCTTGTCAACCCGTGGTCATCAGTGCACACCGGTTACCCGGCAGTCGTCAGGAGGTTTCGGGTAACGGGTGAAGTTTCGTGAAGAGGCAGTTCAATGGTCATCTTCTCAACACAAGCCCATCCAGCCATGAAAAAAACAATCCTGGCAGTTCTGGCAGCGGGGATGCTCGCCATCCCGTCGATCGTCTCGGCCGCGACGCCCTATGTGAGCGCTTCGGCAGGCCTCGGGTTCATTTCGAACCACGAAGAGACACTGTTGTTCTCGACGACAAGCAATGAAACCTCGTACGACGCCGGCCCGGCGTTCAACGGAGCGTTCGGTCTCCAGGCCGGGATCTTCAGGCTCGAGGCGGCCCTCGGGTATCAGACCAACAGTGCCGACGAGTCGACGAACAACACTTCACGGGCCACCATGCTGACCTACATGGCGAACGCCTGCCTCGACATTCCCATCGAGAGCGAGTCGGTCAAGCCCTACCTCCTGCTCGGGCTCGGAGGTGCGACGATCACCCTGGAGAGGACGAACGGGGACGAAGACGACGACAGCGCCATGAGCGTTCAGGTGGGAGCGGGTCTGGGAATCAAGGCCAGCGAGCAGGTCACGGTCGATGTGGGTTATCGCTATTTCACCGCCTTCGATCTCTTCACCAACGACATCACCAGCCATCAGGTGCTGATCGGGGCGCGATACGCATTCTGAGCGGCGGGCGGACGTCAGGGGCGTGCGGCTGTTCCCTGTGGCTGACGGGGAACAGCCCGGCCTTCG
>JAAXXR010000020.1:0-28575 GCA_013334335.1 Chlorobiaceae bacterium | reverse complement strand
ACATGACGTTCGCCCATATTCCGGCGGGATATATCACGTGCCGGCTGCTCGCCGAAGCCTGTGGCCCACGGATTCGATCAGAGAAAGCATATCTGTCCTGGGGAGTGTTCGGCGCCGTCGCCCCGGACCTTGATTACCTCTATCTGGCCGTCACCGGCAACCTCCAGGTGAACCATCATCTTTGCTTCACCCATTTCCTGCTGGTCTGGGTGGCGTTGTTCATGGCATCGTCCGTCTGGATGTACCGTGACCGAACCGGCCAGCCCCCGCTCTCGGCGTTCATGTTCTCCCTGGGGGGCCTGGTCCATATTTTCCTGGACACCATTCCAGGAAGAGTGTACTGGCTGGCGCCCTTCAATTATGAAACCTTCAGCGGAGACAACCTGCTCTTCTCGATCGCGACGGAGTTCGCCCAAACGCATCGGCACTGGGGCTACGGCGTCGAACTCCTGATCATCATCTGGGCGGCGATCCTCTTTGCGAACACCGGGCGAGCAAACCGGCGTCATTCCGGCCTGGGAACGGCCGTCGGTGAACGCCATTCGGCATGACGCAGGAACCGTCGAAACCGCTACCTACCGAATTACACCAGGGGCTCCAGCAGGTCGGCGGCCGTCGAGACCGCCTGCTCGCAACGCGTGGCGAAAAGGTTCATCGTCCTGGCCTTCTGCAGGTTTTCCGGCGTGCCGATGTTCATGCCCAGAATCGATTCACAGTCGCATGAGCCGACGCGCGATCGGAACGCCTCCATGAACTGCAGGGCAAGAGCATAGGTTGCGCTTTTCGCATCGACGGCGTGGGGATCGCCCATGCCGTATCGCATCGAAATCGCCAGGAGGGCGCCTGAAACCGCTCCACACAGACCGTTGCCGCTGCCGGCGACTCCTCCGCCGAAAACCGTGGCGAGCTTCATCGCCGTCGACTCGTCCAGTATCTCTGACTGCCGGTAGGCGGTAAAAACCGCCTGGCTGCAGTTGCAACGGTTCCTGAACCGTTCGAGCGCCTCTTCTTTTCTCTGCATGGAATTCATGAGGTACGTTCCTGAAAACATGAACTTGTCAAGCACCCCGGACGGCACCCGGGGCGACCAACACCAACCGGATGCGTCACGCTGCCGGCCTTGCAAAGAGCCTTAGAACAGCTTGTTGACGAGACCTGACAGGCCATCGAGACCGCCGAGGTTACCGATGAGTCCCTCGATCACCGAACCTTCGGGGCTGGCTTTGTCTACTATTTCAGGAAGCGCGCTGGCAATGGCATTTTTTGCGCTCTCTTGGGAGAGTCCAAACCGGGATGCGAACTCCTGTACTTTTTCAGAACCCACAAGAGCGATGATCGCCTCAGGGGAGACCGGAACATTCGAGCCGCTTCCAAGCCATGAGGACACCACATCGCCAAGCCCGCTCTGCTGCATTTTTGTGATGAGTGATCCCAAATCGGGCTTCCCGCTCTCGCCACCAAGCAATTGGCCCAATGCGGATGAAAGCTCATTGGCATCCAGACCGGTAGTGGCCTGGTCGCTGTTTTGCCTGATAGCGGCGGCACCAAGCTGCAGGATATTCAGGATGTCCATGTTGCCGTTTGTTTAGTTGTTCTACGAAAAGCGCGAGGGTACAGAAACCATCATCCCTCCCAAAGCTCCAATCACCTTGCACCCGTCGACACGAAGTGTGTCGAGTTCACCCTGCCACGCATGAAAACATTCCGCTGTGCATGGAAGCTGACGGTTCGCTCCCGAACCCGTCGCCTCTCAGGCCTTGCTGGTTACGGTATTCGTTCATCATCCCCCAGGCAAGCTGGTGAACTTCATGCATGTCGAACAAATGCCGGGGACCTTGACCTGGCAAGGCTCTTTGATGTTTGCACGTACAAGCCCAGCTCCGGTGTGAAAAGACAAGTAAGAAAATAACGCCGAATGGCGTGGGGGTGGCCGACCACTGAACGGGAAGCGACGACACCTAATATACGGAGAATCGCTGGTTGGTCAAGATAGCTGCAGAGAGAAGGGACGACGACGTATGAAGGGGGGCATGCGACTTTCGCCCTACCGCCAGGGCAGGGATGACCCGGCGAACCATGCCTTGCCTGGTCACCACGACGACTGCCGCTGTCCCATCATGCATGCCAAGAGTCACAGGAGATCCTGGCGGTATTGGGCTGCAATCGCCATCCGGGGTGCCTGACGATAGGGAACCCGGCTTGGGAACCGACAGAAGATGTCGTGCGGAGCGGGAGTCGTCAAACCGCTCCGGCTTCGAGATCCTGAAAGGAGAATCGCATGAAACCCTTTTTTATTAACGGTCGTTTTGCTAACTTGAACTTTGTCGAAGGTATGCACCGCAAAGGTTGTCACAAAGCCAATTTAACCGAGCAGAACCATGCAGAGTCAGCTCAGCCGCCCTTATACCGAGTCCAACCAGGTCCGCAAACAAGTTTCAGGACCATGGTCCGGCAACGCGACCCACAAGGCAGAAAAGTATTTCATCACTTCGGCAAAAAGAGGTCGTAACGACAATCTTGAGCTTGAGATCATGCCTGCCTCAGGGCGCAGGAAACTCTCTCCGACTAAAGAGATGATCCGAAGGTTGATTGCCGGCGAGATTGAGATTTTCGTACTGACCACCCAGCCGGATATCGCTATCGACCTGAAACAGAAAGTGCTTGATAATGAGAACCGCTATGTCATCGATTTTGACAAACGCGGCGTAAAATGGACGATAAGGGATATTCCCGTATTTTACGATATGGGCCGTCAGCAACTCTGCGTCGAGATCGACCGCAGGACCTACACCCTCAACGAGTTCTTCAAATAGACAGGCTTGTTTCAGCAGCATTACCAAAACAGATCTGTTTCAAGGAAAGCCATGCATTCGACGCATGGCTTTCTTGTTTTATGGCACCCGGTCGGAGCTTCACTTCCTCCGCAAGGTACTCTCAGACCTTCCTGACGAATTCAGATTTCAGTTGCATCGGTCCGAAACCATCGATCCTGCAGTCGATGTCATGATCGCCGTCGATGAGCCGGATGTTCTTCACCTTCGTTCCTCCCTTGAGGACCGTTGAAGCCCCCTTGACCTTCAGATCCTTGATCACCGCTACGGAATCCCCATTCTGCAGGATATTTCCGTTCGCATCCTTCCAGACCCTGGCCTCTTCGATGACCGGAGCACCGGTCCTGCTCCATTCGTGGGCGCACTCAGGGCAGGTCAGCAGGACGCCAACCTCGTAGGTATATTCCGAATCGCATTTCGGGCAGTTCGGCAAATCGCTCATGATGATCCTTTTTTTGTTTATCCGCCAAGCTTTTTCGCGGCACCATAATACTCATTATTTGACAAAACAGCACGCCGGAGAACCCCTGGGGATTGACGCTCGAATCAGCCGGTCGCCCCTCAGTATGCGAACACCTGTTGCCTTCGCCGGCCTTGCTTAGCTAACGCAATCCCACCAGTCCCCCCGGAGATAAGCGCCACCTGCCTGAATTTTTCCATGAAAAAACCCCGGTGGTGAAACCGGGGTATCGTGACTGGTCGGCGAACCTCTGCTGAAGATGCTACTGAAGCTTCTTTTTGGCGAGCTTTGCTTCCGGAGAGGTCGGGTACAGGGTAACCACATCCTTGAACCGTGCTTTCGCATTGGCTGCATCCCCGATCTTTTCAAAGGATACCGCCTGCTTGTACAGGGCGGCCGGACGTTTCGGATTCTTGGTGTATTTGGCGATCACCACCTGGTATTCGAGAATGGCCTTTTCATACCACTTTTCATTGAAATAGGACTCTGCGATATAGAATTGCGCATCGGCAACCTTTGGCGATTTCGGGTTCTTGGCCATGAAGGACTTGAACGTATCCCGGGCGCTGGCATATTCGGATTTGCTCAGCTTCAACAGGCCATCCTTCAACAGGTCGTCACCGGCATCAGCCACCGCGGCAGCTGGAACAACCGGAGCTATGGCCGCAGGCGTTGCCGCTCCCTTGACGCCCTCCTGTACCGGAAGGGTTTTGGTCAAAGGTTTCTTCGACGTGTCAGAGATCCCGAGATACTGTTCGATCCGTGCGAGTCTCGATTCGATATCGTCGGTTTTTCTCACCATGAGCGAATCCTCGACATCAAGCCGCTTCAACGTGTTCGAATTGTTATATCGCAACTCCTCCAGCCCCCCTTTCAACGAGGCGACCTCTTCGCGGTACTGGGTTATTTCAGAGTATGATCCGGCTGATTGGGTCTTGATCGACTGGGAGTCCTCTTTCAGCCTCGAGACCTCAGTCTGGACATAGTTCAGATCCGACTTGCTGGCGCAGGCAGAAAGCAGTATACAGGGCAGTAAGAGGGAAGTTCTTACGTTCATCGTAGATCGGTTATTGATTCATCATCGGCCAGACAAGTGGCGGGAAAGAACCCGCCACCGCCATTTCATTGCCGTCGATTCTTTATTTCGTCAGGAAATGAGCCCTTCTGTTCTTGGCCCAGGCTTCCTCGTTATGTCCGGGATCGAAAGGACGCTCTTCACCATAGCTCACCGTCGAAAGCTTCGTGCTGCTGATGCCGAGGGTCACAAGATACTCTTTTGCTGAATTTGCGCGGCGTTCGCCCAGCGCGATGTTGTACTCGTCGGTGCCTCGCTCGTCGCAATGCCCTTCGATGGTGACCGCCTGTGCTGCGTGCGACTGCATCCAGGCTGCGTTCTGCTTCAGCTGTTCTTGTGATTCGGTGCTCACGGCCGAGCTGTCGAAGCCATAGAAAATATCACCGAGTACCGGCCCTGCAACAGTGCCGGCATTGGCGCCGGATCCAGTGTCCGAACCAGTTCCTGCACCAGTCTGATCAGCAGTCGATACGGCGCTTTTTGAAGAACATCCGGCCAGAACAATCATTGCTGCACCGACAATACCAGGTAACGTGTGTTTCATGCTTATGAGTCTTTGGTGTATTGTTTATAAATGAAAAAAGCCGGGGAAACCTCGCAGCTTCCCCGGTATTGAAAAAAAAGCAATCACTTCTCAGCGAAATGAACCCTGCGGTTTTTCGCCCATGCATCTTCTGTATGGCCCGGATCGAGCGGCTGCTCTTCACCGAAGCTCACTGTCTGCAGACGGGTGGGATCAACACCGAGACGAACCAGGTAATCCTTTGCCATGTTCGCCCTGCGCTCGCCAAGAGCCATATTGTACTCACTGGTTCCGCGCTCGTCGCAATGTCCTTCAAGTACGGCACCTCGAGCTGGGTTTGCCGCCAGCCAGGCTGCGTTGGACTTCATCTGATCTTCAGCTGCCGGTCCGATCTCAGAGCTGTCGTATCCGAAATTGACATCAGCCATTGGCGACACAATTGGAGCTGCGGCAACCGGCGGCGGCGGGGGCGGAGGTGCTTCTACCGCCTTTTCAGCGCAGCATGCTCCAAGCATGAACACGGAAGGAATGATCAGGGTTCTCCCAAGATTTTTCAGGGTACTGTTAGACATAAACGCCTCCATTGTTGATTGACAGAGAAAAAGCAGGCACTACCGAACTATTGACCAAGATGGCTGCTGCTGGTCGCCATCCATCTGAAAAAGAGCCCTCTGATTGCTGCCGTCAGCATTCATAACAAACAGTTTCTTTCTCCCCTGCCGATTTGACATGAATGCGATCATCCTGCCATCTGGAGACCAGGAAGGGGATTCGTTATCCCTGGCGCCTCTTGTCAACTGCAGAAGACCGGAACCATCTGCATTTACTATAAATATATTTATTTCGCCGTTCTTTTGTAATGATGAATATACAATTTTATCACCTCCAGGTGACCATGACGGCTGCGTGTTGTAATTACCGCTGAACGTCAATCTTCGTGCGGCGCCCCCCTGCAAGTCCTGAACAAAAATCTGCGGCATGCCGCTTCGTTGTGATACGAACGCCATCTTCGATCCATCCGGAGAGAACGATGGTGATACGTCTATACCTCTGCTGAACGTAAGCCTGCGGGAAATCGTTCCATTAGGCCTCACAAGGTAGATCTCCTGATCACCTTCAAAGGAGAGTGTCGTCGCGAGTTCGTTCGATCCGTTCCGCCATGACGGGTCGATGCTTACTCCAGGCTTGCCGACCGAAGCGGTCGCTTTGGTGGCGAGGTTGCGGATATAGAGATCCGGCCGGCCGCTGGTATAATCGGTCCAGGCGATGTAATTGCCGTCCGGCGACACTGCGGGGGTGAGAGAGATCGATCTGGTGTTCGTGAGCTGCACGACATTCTGGCCATCGAAATCGCACATATAGATCTCCTTGAACCCGGATTTGGTCGATACAAAGGAGATCTTGCTGCCGAAGAGCAGGCACTTGTTTCCGGTCAAAAGCTCGACAAGGTCGACGCAAAACCTGAGCCCCATTGACCGGAGCTGCGTTTCCGCACCCGAATACTGTTTTTTCATCAGCTGCTTGCCACTCAGGGCGTCATACACCTCCATGTTGAGATTCACCTGCCCTGATTGCTTCGTCATGGTGCCGCCGGTATAGATTTCGGCGCCGACCGAATTCAGTGCACCGAAATTGAGCGGACCGCCCGGCATGCTCCTCATGTTCATCGGCGCCGGCAACAGGTTGAAAATCCCGGTGAAATCGAGACCGCTCCTGATGGTTCCGTCGATGCTCCTGGCCCATTCGGACTCCTTGCCGGACTTTGCGGCAGTCCTGTCGAGCACGACGGCAATACGTCCGGCACCCTGCTTGCGGATGGCGATATACTCCCTGGCCTCCTCCGCCCTGAGCAGGAACGGCAGGAACAGCATACAGATCAGCGCAAGAGAAAAACCTGCGAGAGAATTCTTCGATATCTTCATGGCGTTATCCAAATGTTTTAGCGTTCGCTTTGCCAATGATGTTCATGTACGCCCGGCACCGCTGGCCAATACTTCAATCTTTCACCGAATCGATCAGGCCTGCGACAGTGCAACTTCAGACAAAATACAATCAATACAGGAGTTTAATACACTCAAACAATATACAATTTAAACACATCCTGACTTTTGTGCAATAACAGGACTACTGCTCAATCCCTTCAGGGGTGAAGACAAATCCCACCCAGAGACCTTTCGAACCATATTCGCGGGGAACCGGAGGAAGAGGGTTCGATTTCTGCAACGCCGTTTTAACCGAGTTGTTAAGATATTCGCTCGGCGCCCTCCGATCGTACCGGATCTGGGAAATCGTGCCGTTGGGCAGGATGTTAATGGCGACATAGACCTCCATGCCGCGGGCATTCCTGACCATCTGCTGCGAAAACGTCCAGTTATCCATGATGATGCCGGCGATTTTCGACTTGTAGGGGTCCGAGGCTCCCCCGCCCTGGCCGTAAAGACCTCCGCCGCCCCCGCTGCCACTGCCATGAGCCGGACCACTCCCCTGCGATGCCACTTTTTTCTGCAGATTGGCCAGCGCCGAGCTGATCCCCTGGCTCGACTGCTTGCTTTCCGTGCTCTTTTTCAACTTGGCCAGCGCATCGTCGAGGCTCTTTTTTGTCTCCCTGGGGTTCTCGGCCGGAACGGTTTTCTTCGCTATTGCGGGTTCGGGCGCCTTTTTCACGGCTGGGGGTTCGGGTGCCTTTGGCGCCGGGGTTTCGGGTGCCGGAGATGGTTCGGATGCCGCAGAACCGCCCACGGGCCCCGGAGCACCCGGCAGGGTAACCAGGCTGACGCTGACCACCTTGAGCGGGGGGTGCGTTTGAGCCCAGTATGACTGCATGAAAATCACCGTGGCCGCAAGCAGGACATGCGCCGCTGCCGCCACGCCAACCCAGACGAGGAACCGGTTCCTCTCACTCCTCAGTCGATCCCTGCTGCTCATGCTGCGTAAGCCCGTCTCAACGTTTTTTGTCCGGTGACGGGGCGGACTCGGTAACCATGCCTATCTTTTCGACTCCAGCCTCACGGATGGAGGCCATGACCGACATGACGAACCCGTAAGGCAGGGTTCTGTCCGCCTTGAGGTAGACCTCTTCAGCCTGTTTCGATTCGAGGATCCGCGGGAGCTCGGCGGCGAGGTCTTCCGGAGCGAGCTGGAAGTCGTTGATGCTGACCTTGCGCGAGGCGTCGACACTGACGACGAGTGCCTTGGCGTCAACGTCAAGCCGGTCGTGGGAGGTCTGTGGAACATCCACCTTCACCCCGCTGGTCATCATCGGCGCCGTGACCATGAATATCACGAGCAGCACCAGCATGACGTCCACGAATGGCGTCACGTTGATCTCGCTCATCAGCCTGGTTTTCTGTCCGGTCATCATCGTTCGTGGACTCCCCGGTTACTGGTTGAGATAGGCGTCGATGAAGTCGGGAGTAAAGTCCTCGAGATCGCGTTCGATCTGGCCGATCTTCTGGGTGAGGTAGTTGTACCCCATGACGGCAGGAATAGCCGCCACCAGGCCGGTCGCCGTGGCGATGAGCGCCTCCGAGATACCGGGAGCGACCGCGGCAAGCGATGCGGACTTCATCAGGCCGATATTCTGGAACGAGCTCATGATTCCCCAGACCGTTCCGAAAAGTCCGATGAACGGAGCCGTGTTGCCAACCGTTGCAAGAAAGGGGACCAGATGCGTCAGCCGCTTGCTTTCGGCGTTGACCTCCCGCTTTACGGCGAGCGCGATCCGCTCCCTGAGCTTGCCGACGGTGCTCTTGTCGCGCATGGAGCTGTATTCGATGTAACCGGCCCGGAACACCCGCGGCAGGGAACCATGGCGGAAGTTCTCGCTCGAAGCGAACAGGCGGTCGACGTTCTGTACCTCGAAGAAAGAGTCGAGGAAATCCTGGGACTCCTTCATCGATTTCGAGACCGCGCCGAATTTAACCGCGATGATCGCCCATGAAAGGATCGAAAAGATGAGCAGAAGGCCGAGAACGGCAAGGACGACAGGTCCCGAACCTGTCAGCATCGAAAGTATTCCGGTACCCGAGTGTTCAGTCATGTTCAGCTCGCATTGAGGATATGATTAAAAGGCTGCAAGGTTCTGCACGACGAAATAGGCCACCGCGGAACCCGATATTGCACACAATGTATTGACCAGATCGTTGTTCACAAAATGATAACCCTTGATAAGCTCGTTTTTTACCTTCGAACCATCCGGCGCGAAGCTGTGGGTGCGCTCGGTGACCTTCTCCCTGATCGGGTCATAATACTGCGCCTGGAAGGTCGCCCCGAAAAAGCTGTCCACGAGGCTGGCGAACAGGCCGGCGATGCCGATGATCAGGAGTGACTGCAAAATCCCGACGCGGTTGATCCATGACACGTTCATAAAAACGGCGCTCGCGCAGATGAACAGCGAACCCACGAAAGATGCTGATGTACCGGGAATGGAAACCCCGCCCGACGTCCCTACCGGAACCTCCCTGAGTGTCGTGATCAGCCTTGCCTTGGGGTTCGGCCACATGGTGCCGATCTCGGTCGCCCAGGTATCGGCCTGCACGGCGGCCAACGTGCCCAGATAGGAGAAGAAGATGTAGGGATCGCCGGTCAGCGAGTAGATCACCATCATGATCCAGGCGACACCACCGTTGGCGTAGACCTGCCCTGCATCGCGCTGCGAGCCTTTCTCGAATACGAGATCGAACTTGGCCTTGCGCTTGTGTCCCAGCTTGGAAAGGATGGAAGAGAGAAAATAAAAGGTCAGGAGCGGCACGGTCCAGACCAGGCCTCCGATGCCGAAGATGGTCGTGCCGAGCAGGAAGGTCGCCGTTGCTCCGCTGTTCTGCAGGAACTTGACCTTGATCGAGAAGAGCGCGAGCAGGAGCGCGAAGAGCCCACCGGCCAGGAACCCTTCGAGCGTGACCATGCGGTTCACTTCGATCAGGTAGAGCACATAGGCTATGGAAACCGGAATGAACAGGTTGTCCAGGCCGTACGAGAGCAACGCTTCGACGGCCGTAGCGAGCAGGGCGAGCAGCAGGGCGAGCGCGAGCAGTTCCCATAACGGTTTGCCGATAAGACCACCGATGAACGATCCCTGGAACACAAACAACGAAACGGAAATGATGAGGAGGCTCGAAACGAACATGGCCAGCGATCCTGCAATGGTTTTCGGGCTGCGGGTCATCTGTTCGATATGGGTGCCACCGAACGCCGTACCAACCAGGGCCGCCATGGCATCGCCGACGCCCATGACGAGCATGGAGGTCTGCAGTATCCAGATATGCCCGTCCCAGAGCGCCAGCACCATCAGCAGGAAAACGAGCGGGAAGAGCACCGGACCATAGCTGATGACGGCTTTTCCGTCGTCGCTTTTCGCCGTCGGATCGCCGTGCAGCGAACGAAGCAGTCCTGACCGGAGGCTCAGGGCGCCGATGCCCCCGAACAGCAGTGCCGTAAGGGCTGGATAGAAGTTCGAATGGAAATAGTCCGGAATGAAGAAGATCACGACGCCCATGGACAGATGCAGCACCTTTCTGACAACCAGGGGGTTGACATTGAATTTTCGTGTCAGGAGCTCACCAAGCACGAGAAAAAAACCGACAAGGCACAGAAGAAGGAAAAAGGAAGGAAGATCCTGCGGGAGAGGAGACTGAATACTCAACATGACGTTGACATTTTAGTGGTTGGCAATGAGCAGCATGATCCGCACCAGCGACTTTTCTAAAAATAAGATTTTTAACTTTTTACACTATAGATATCGTCTTTTCCTCCGATTCACTTAAGAAGTGCCGCAACCGGGAGTGCCGCCGCCGGAAAAACCTCGACGAAGCGTTGAGTTTTTTCCGGCGGCACTTGACTTAATAAACCGGATAATGTAACTTGTCTGCAATTTTACTTTTCGACATCGCGCGACAACAGATCCATTGCAATGCCCTCTTTGACCAACCATCGCTCCTCAGGTTCCGGGTGCCATGCCCTGTCGATGGCCGTCAGCCGCTCTCTTCCGCACCTGCCGATCAACCTCACCGCAGGCATCGACTCCGTCGTGCCCGTACTATCCGTAGTACAGGTAGTCATTCCTGTATCCTGACCCGTCAGGCCTTCACCAGTCCACCGTATTTTCAGAGACAATACTCAGACTTCAAGGCTTCGGGACAGACAGGCCGGGGGTACCGTATTTTGATTTCAACCGTAAACCAGCAAATTCGATGAGATCCGACACCATAAAAAAAGGATTTGAAAAAGCGCCGCATCGCAGCCTGCTCAAGGCCACCGGGGCTGTCCGCTCGAAAAACGACTTCTCGAAGCCCTTCATCGGCATCTGCAACTCTTTCAACGAGCTGATTCCGGGCCACGCCCATCTGCAGGAATTCGGCAGGATCGCCAAGGACGCCGTGCGCGAAGCCGGAGGCGTGCCTTTCGAATTCAACACCATCGGCGTCTGCGACGGCATCGCCATGGGCCACGTCGGCATGCGCTACTCGCTGGCCAGCCGTGAAATCATCGCCGACTCGGTCGAAACCATGGTCGAGGCGCACCGCCTTGACGGCCTGGTCTGCATCCCGAACTGCGACAAGATCACCCCCGGCATGATGATGGGGGCGCTCAGGACCAACGTGCCGGTCATCTTCGTTTCCGGCGGCCCGATGCAGGCCGGCAAGACCCCCTCCGGCAAGAAGGTGGACCTCATTTCGGTCTTCGAGGCGGTGGGCAAGTTCAGCACCGGAGAGATCGATGAAAAAGAGCTCGAATCGATCGAGGAGAGCGGCTGTCCCGGATGCGGATCATGTTCAGGCATGTTCACGGCCAACTCCATGAACTGCCTCTGCGAGGCGCTCGGCTTCGCCCTTCCGGGCAACGGCACGATCCTTGCAGTCGATCCGAGGAGGCTCGAACTGGTCAAAAGCGCTTCGAAGCGCATCATCGACCTGGTCCGAGAAGAGGTCAGGCCGAGGGACATCCTTACCCGTCGCGCCCTCCTGAACGCATTCTCGCTCGACTTTGCGATGGGAGGCAGCACCAACACGATCCTGCACACCCTGGCCATCGCCAACGAGGCGGAGCTCGAATTCGACTTCTCGGAACTGAACGGCCTTTCGGCCCGCACCCCATACATCTGCAAGGTGAGCCCCGCGACGACCGAGGTGCACATCGAGGATGTCGACCGTGCAGGAGGCATTTCGGCAATCCTGAAGGAGCTGTCGACCGTCGACGGGCTGCTGGACCTCTCGGCCCCGACCGTCTCCGGAAAGACGCTCGGCGGGAACATCGCCGAAGCCGAGGTGCTCGACCGCAAGGTGATCCGTCCGGTGTCGGACCCCTACTCCGCAACCGGCGGCCTTGCCGTGCTCTACGGGAACCTCGCGCCGAACGGAGCGGTGGTCAAGACGGGCGCGGTCAGCGCTTCCATGATGAAGCATACCGGCCCGGCGAAGGTCTACGACTGCCAGGATGACGCCATCTCGGGGATCATGAGCGGCGACGTCAAGTCTGGCGATGTCGTGGTCATCCGCTACGAAGGTCCGCGCGGCGGCCCCGGCATGCCGGAGATGCTCTCGCCCACCAGCGCCATCATGGGCCGCGGGCTCGGCGACTCGGTCGCACTCATCACCGACGGCCGCTTCTCCGGAGGATCGAGGGGTGCCTGCGTCGGCCATGTATCGCCAGAAGCAGCCGACGGCGGCCCGATCGCGGCACTGAAGACCGGGGACGTCGTCACGATCGATATCCCGGGCCGATCGATAACGGTCGACCTTGACGACAGGACGATCTCCGGAAGAATCGCCGCCCTGGCGCCATTCGAGCCCAAGATCAGGAAAGGGTACCTCGCCCGCTATGCGCAGATGGTGACATCGGCCAACACGGGAGCGATACTGAAACCGAAGTATTAATCTGAATTTAAACGTTCGAACCATGCATGAACCCGGACAGAAACTGAACGGATCCGAGATATTTTTCGAGTGCCTGCGACGTGAACACGTCGAGTACATCTTCGGCTACCCCGGCGGATCGCTGCTGAAGGTCTACGAAACGCTGCACGACGTCAAGGACATCAAGCACATTCTCGTCCGCCACGAGCAGGGCGCGACCCACATGGCCGAGGGCTATGCCCGCGCCACCGGAAAACCAGGTGTCGTGCTCGTCACCTCCGGACCTGGTGCGACCAACACCGTCACCGGCATCGCCAACGCCTACATGGACTCTTCGCCGATGGTGGTCTTCACCGGACAGGTCCCGAGCACGCTGATCGGAAACGACGCGTTCCAGGAGGCAGACATCGTCGGAATCACCCGCCCGATCACCAAGCACAACTTCCTGGTCAAGGATGTCCGCGAGCTCGCCTCCACCATCCGCAGGGCGTTCTTCCTGGCAACGACCGGCAGGCCCGGACCGGTGCTCATCGATATGCCGAAGGATGTGCTCGCCGCCGAATGCATCTTCGAGTGGCCTGAGAGCGTGGAGATCAGGGGCTACAAACCGACCGTCAAGTGCCATGCCAACCAGGTCCAGAAAGCGGCGAAGATGATCGCCAAGGCCAAGCGGCCGCTCTTCTACATCGGCGGAGGCGTCATCACGGCAGAAGCAACCGATGCGCTGCGGCAGATCGCCGTCGAAGAGCAGATTCCGGTCACCATGACCCTGCAGGGCCTCGGCGCCTTCCCTGGCGACCATCCGCTCTGTATGGGCATGCTCGGCATGCACGGCACCTTCTGGGCCAACCAGGCGGTCAGCAACTGCGACCTCTTGATCGCTGTCGGAGCGCGGTTCGACGACCGCGTCACGGGAAAAGTCGAGACTTTCGCCCTGCAGGCCAAGAAAATCCACAACGACATCGACCCGACCAACGTCGACAAGAACATCAAGGTGGATCTGCCGGTGGTCGGCGATGCCAGGGATTTCCTCGAGTCCATCATCCGTGAATTGCCGAAGGCAAAAGAGGACCGCAGCGCATGGCTGGCCGAGATCGAGGCCTGGCGCAAGCAGTGCCCGATGGAGTACACGATCGAGCCTGACTCCCTGAAGACCGAGTTCGTCATCGACGAAATCTCGAAGCAGACGAAAGGGCACGCCGTCGTGGTGACCGACGTCGGGCAGCACCAGATGTGGACCGCCCAGTACTTCAAGTTCACCGAACCGCGTTCGATCATCACGAGCGGCGGCCTGGGCACCATGGGTTACGGCCTGCCGGCAACGATCGGCGCCGCCTTCGGCGTGACCGACCGTCCGGTGATCACCATCTGCGGCGACGGCGGGCTGATGATGAACATCCAGGAGCTGGTGACCGCGGTGTACAACAAGCTGCCGATCAAGATATTCCTGATCAACAACAGCTATCTCGGCATGGTCCGCCAGTGGCAGGAGCTGTTCCACAAGGAGAAGTACTCCTTCACCGACCTCGAGGCGAGCAACCCCGATTTCGTCAAGGTCGCCGAGGCTTTCGGTTGCCGGGCCGTGAGTGCCGACAACCCCGACTCGGCCCGCAAGGCCATCGCGGATGCTCTCGCCTACAACGACGGCCCCATGCTGGTCGACTTCAGGGTCGTCAGAAAAGACATGGTCTTCCCGATGGTCCCCGCCGGCGGGTCGATCTCTGACATGCTGCTCGCGCGGCTGAATCCAAAAACCATGGTTTAAGGAATATGAAACACATCATCTCTGTCCTTGTCGAGAACAAATTCGGGACCCTCAACCGGGTGGCCTCCATGTTCAGCGCCCGGGGGTTCAACCTCGAAAGCATCTCTATCGGCGAAACGGACGACCCGGAAATCTCGCGCATGACCATCGTGACCAAAGGCGAGGACCGGATCATCAGCCAGGTGCTCAAGCAGCTCAACCGGCTGGTCGACACCATCAAGGTGACCGACCTCACCCATCAGCCACATGTTGCGCGCGAACTGCTACTTATGAGCCTGAAACTGTCAAAATCCACACAGCACGAGATTTTCGAACTGACCAATGTTTTTAAGGGAAAAGTCGTGGATATAAAACAAAAATCCATTACTATTGAGGTCATCGGTTCACCGGACAAGATAAATACGGCCATCGACCTTTTCAGGCCGTTCGGCATCCGGGAACTCGCCCGGTCCGGCGCGGTCGCCGTCCACCGCGGCGAAAGTTGATTATTTATATATTTACGTATGTCTAAACAGTCAAACCTATGTCAATGAACGTCTATTACGAGCAGGATGCCGACCTCGCGGTACTGCAGAGCAAGAATATCGCCGTCCTCGGCTATGGCAGCCAGGGACACGCTCATGCCCTGAACCTGAAAGACAGCGGCATGAACGTCTGCGTCGGCCTTCGCACGGACAGCTCATCCTGCGACAAGGCACGTGAAGCCGGCCTCAGGGTAGAAAGCGTCGCCGATGCGGTCAAGTGGGCCGACATCATCATGGTGCTCCTGCCGGACCAGACTCAGAAAAGCGTCTACGACAACGAAATCCTGCCGAACCTGAATCCGGGCAACACGCTCGCCTTCGGACACGGCTTCAATATCCATTACCAGCAGATCGTCCCTCCGGCCGATGTCAACGTCATCATGATCGCCCCGAAGAGCCCGGGCCACCTGGTCCGCCGCACCTTCACCGAGGGCAACGGCGTGCCGTGCCTCATCGCCGTGCACCAGGATTTCACCGGCGACGCGAAGCAGCAGGCGCTTGCCTGGGCCAAAGGCCTCGGCGGCACCAAGGCCGGCGTGATCGAAACCAACTTCAAGGATGAAACCGAAACCGACCTGTTCGGCGAGCAGGCCGTACTGTGCGGCGGTTCAGCCGAGCTGATCAAGGCCGGGTTCGAAACCCTGACCGAAGCCGGATATCCTGCCGAGCTGGCGTACTTCGAGTGCATGCACGAGCTGAAACTCATCGTGGACCTCTACTATGAAGGCGGCCTGTCACGCATGAACTATTCGGTCAGCGACACCGCTGAGTACGGCGGCATGACCCGTGGTCCGCGCCTCATCACCTCCGCCGTGAAGGCAGAGATGAAGAAGATCCTCGAAGAGGTCCAGGACGGCCGTTTCGCCAGGGAGTTCATCGACGAGTGCAATTCGGGCTACAACAACCTGAACAGCCTGCGCGAGAGCAACCGCAACCACCCGATCGAGAAGGTCGGTGCGAAGCTCCGCGAAATGATGAGCTGGCTCAAGAAGAAGTAAACCCGGGAGAGCCATGTATACAATCGTCTCCATTCCCGGCGACGGCATCGGCCCCGAAGTGGTTGCCGGCGCCCTCGACGTGCTGAATGCCATATCGAAGAAACACGGGTTCGAGATCCAGGTTGAAGAACACCCCTTCGGGGGAGCGTCGTACGACCTGCACGGCAGCATGCTGACCGACGAAACGCTCGAAGCGTGCAGAAACTGCGACGCCGTACTCCTCGGTGCTGTCGGTGGTCCCAAATGGGAAAACCTGCCCCATGCCGAAAAGCCGGAAGCCGCACTCCTGAAGATCCGCAGGGAGCTCGGACTGTTCGCCAACCTGCGCCCGGCCAAGGTCTACGACGCCCTGCTGGACGCGTCGACACTGAAGCCCGACGTGGTCAAGGGCACCGATTTCGTCGTCTTCAGGGAACTCACCGGCGGCATCTATTTCGGCCAGCCGAGAGGCTATGACGAGAACCGGGGCTGGAACACCATGGTTTACGAGCGCCATGAGGTCGAGCGTATCGCCCGAATCGCCTTCGAAGCGGCGCAGAAGCGCGGCAACGTGAAGGTCACCTCGATCGACAAGGCCAACGTGCTGGAGGTCTCGCAGTTCTGGCGCAACATCGTCCACGAGGTCCACAAGGACTTCCCGGAGATCGAGCTCGCCGACATGTACGTGGACAATGCGGCCATGCAGATCGTGCGCAACCCGAAGCAGTTCGACGTCATCGTGACAAGCAACCTGTTCGGAGACATCCTGAGCGATATCTCCGGCATGATCACCGGAAGCCTCGGCATGCTGCCTTCGGCGAGCATCGGCACGAAGCACGCCCTGTATGAACCGATACACGGCAGCGCCCCCGACATCGCCGGACAGAACAAGGCCAACCCGATCGCGACCATCGCGTCGGTGGCCATGATGTTCGAGAACAGCTTCTGCATGCCCGACGTCGCCACAGAAATCTACGACGCCATCGAGCAGGCGCTGGCCACCGGCGTGCGTACGGCTGATATCGCCAAACCGGGTGAAAAGAGCATCTCGACAACCGGAATGACCGCAGCCATCGTCGCCTGCCTGCAGTAACCGGCGACACCTCCTGCCACGAGCGATGCAAAGAGGCAGGATCCTTGACAGAGCAAGTGCGGCGGGAAACTGCCGCCGGAAAAGCCGGGGCCCTGTCAGTCACCGGCTTTTCGATTTTCAGGGAGACCGTGAGGATGACCATCCCCGGCTCCCCTTGAACAGCATTTTTACAGAACCGATAACGGAATCTGATTTACCATGGCACAAACGATCACCCAGAAAATTTTTGCCAGGGCCGCCAACCGCAAGTTTGTCGATGCGGGTGAAAGCGTCTGGCTGAATGTCGATGTCCTTCTGACGCATGACGTCTGCGGGCCGCCGACCTTCGACATCTTCAAACAGGAGTTCGGCCCCGAAGCGAAGGTCTGGAACCCGGAAAAGGTGGTGGTGCTTCCCGACCACTACATCTTCACGGCAAACGAGCATGCACACCGCAACATCGACCTGTTGAGGCAATTCGCGGGCGAACAGGGCCTGCCGAACTATTATGACGTAGGTACTGACCGCTACCGCGGCGTCTGCCACGTGGCGCTTGCCGAAGAGGGGTTCAACCTGCCCGGCACCGTGCTGTTCGGCACCGACTCGCACACCTGCACCTCCGGCGCTTTCGGGATGTTCGGCTCCGGCATCGGCAACACCGACGCGGCCTTCATCCTCGGCACCGGCAAGCTCTGGGAGAAGGTCCCCGAGTCCATGAAGTTCACCTTCGAGGGCAAGATGCCGGAATACCTGACGGCAAAGGACCTGATCCTGCAGATCCTCGGCGATATCGGCACCGACGGTGCCACCTACCGCGCCATGGAGTTCGACGGCGAGGCGGTCTACTCGCTGCCGATGGACGAGCGTATGACACTCTGCAACATGGCCATCGAGGCCGGCGGCATGAACGGCATCATCGCCGTCGACGCCGTGACCGAGGCCTTCGTCAAGGCGCGCACCAGCAAACCTTACGAGATCTTCCAGAGCGATCCCGACGCCAGCTACCACAGCATGTACCGGTACCAGGTCGAGAAAATGGAGCCGATCGTGGCCATGCCCCACAGCCCGGACAACCGAGCTACCGTGCGCAGCGTCGCCGGTACCCCGATCACCAAGTCCTATATCGGATCATGCACCGGCGGCAAGCTGACCGACTTCATGCTCGCCGCGAAGATCCTCAAGGGCAGGAAGGTTGCGGTGACCACCAACATCGTTCCGGCGACGGTCCTTGTCGCATCACAGCTCGACACCGAGATGTACCAGGGACATACCCTCAGGCATATCTTCGAGGAGGCTGGCTGCAGCATCGCGCTTCCCTCCTGCGCCGCATGCCTCGGTGGACCAGCCGACACGGTCGGCCGCTCGGTGGACAACGATGTCGTCGTTTCAACGACCAACAGGAACTTCCCCGGCCGCATGGGCAGCAAGCACGCAGGTGTTTACCTCGCCTCGCCGCTGACCGCTGCGGCATCGGCAATAACGGGCAAACTCACCGATCCGAGGGATTTCCTCTGACAGAACAGGACACCAGGCCCGCCGGCTGTTGACGAAACCGGCCGGCGAGCCTGATAATGAATCGCAAGGAAAACAGACAACCATGGAAAGCATCATTCAGGGTAAAGCCTACGTGCTGGGCAAAAATATCGATACCGACCAGATCATCCCGGCCGAGCACCTCGTCTACAGCCTCTCGAACCCCGAAGAGGTCAAGATGTACGGAAAATACGCCCTTTCAGGGGTACCTCCGGAGCAGGGTGGCCTGCCTGAAGGGAACATCCCGTTCGTACAGGAGGGAAGCTTCGCCTCCCACTATTCGATCATCATCGCAGGTCCGAACTTCGGTTGCGGCTCCTCAAGGGAGCATGCTCCTTTCGCGCTGAAGGTGGCTGGCGCAAAAGCGATCGTCGCCGAATCCTACGCAAGGATCTTTTACCGCAACTGTGTGGACGGCGGCTTTGTTATCCCTTATGAGGCCTCGCAGCAGCTCAACAAGCTGATCCTCACCGGAGACGAGCTCTCCATCGACATGAAGGCCAGCACGATTACCAACCTGACGCAGAATGTGACCTACCAGCTCAAACCGCTGGGCGACGTGGCCAACATCGTCCAGGCTGGAGGAATCTTCGAGTACGCGAGGAAAAACGACCTTATGGCGCAGAGCCAGGCATAACGAGCAGTAACACCACATGGCAATCGAACTGTATGACACGACCCTGCGTGACGGCACCCAGGGCGAACATATCAATCTCTCGGTCCAGGACAAGCTTCTGATCGCCGAACGTCTCGATGAATTCGGCGTCGATTTCATTGAAGGCGGATGGCCGAGCAGCAATCCGAAGGATGAGGAGTTTTTCCTGAAGTCAAAGACCCTTGCGTTCAGGCATGCCCGCCTCAGCGCGTTCGGCTCGACGGCAAGGGCCCTGGACAATATCGACAAAGACCCGAACCTGGTCGGCCTCCTGAAATCGGAAGCTCCGGTCATCACCATCTTCGGAAAGACCTGGAAGGCACACTCGCTGAAAAGCCTCGGCATTTCGGACGAAGAGAACGCCGAGCTGATCCGCCGGTCGGTCCGGTTCCTCGTCGACGGCGGACGGGAAGTTTTCTTTGACGCCGAGCACTTCTTCGATGGCTGGAAAGACAACGCGGAGTTCGCTGAAACCATGCTGCATGCAGCCGTCGATGGCGGGGCGAGCCGGCTGGTGCTGTGCGACACCAATGGCGGTTCGATGCCACACGAGGTGTCCATGATCGTACGGCGGATCTGCGGACTCGTCACGGTACCGGTGGGCATCCACGCCCACAACGACAGCGACCTGGCCGTAGCCAATTCAATCGAGGCGGTCAGGGCCGGAGCCGTTCAGGTCCAGGGCACCATCAATGGCATCGGAGAGCGGTGCGGCAACGCAAACCTGATCAGCATCATCCCGAACCTCATGCTCAAGCTTGACCAGGAGTTCGCATCTGTCAGGGACCTGAAGCAACTGACCTCCCTGTCCAAGTTCGTCTTCGAGATCCTGAACCTCCCTCCCGACTCAAAGGCGCCGTTCGTCGGCAAGTCTGCATTCGCCCACAAGGGCGGCATCCACGTCAGCGCCGTCATGAAGGAGAGCTCGCTGTACGAACACATCGACCCGTCGATCGTTGGCAACCGCCAGAGGGTGCTCGTCTCCGAACTCGCCGGCCAGAGCAACATCCGCTACAAGGCCAAAGAGCTCGGCATCGACCTGCCCGAAAAGGGCGAGCTCTTCAAAAAGCTGGTCAACCACGTCAAGGCACTCGAGCACCGAGGCTACCAGTTCGACGGGGCTGAAGCCTCATTCGAGCTGATCCTGCGGCGTGAACTCGGCCAGTTCAGCCCATTCTTTGAGGTGGTCGAATCGAAGGTCCAGATCGAAAATGCCCGAGACGGGCACTCCGTCGACCAGGCGGTGCTGAAGGTGGATGTTGGCGGTGAAACCGAACTGACCGTCTCTGATGGCGACGGACCGGTCAACGCCCTCGACAAGGCCCTGCGCAAAGCCCTGGTGCACTTTTATCCGGAAATCCGCTCCATCCGCCTGATCGACTACAAGGTGAGGGTGCTCGAGGAGAAGCGCGGCACCAGCGCGAAGGTGAGAGTGCTGATCGAAAGCAGCGACGGCGTCAAGACCTGGGGTACGGTCGGTGTCTCGACCAACATCATCGAAGCGAGCCTCCAGGCGCTCAGCGACAGCATCAACTACCACCTGTTCAATACGAAGGAGGTCACGCGTACCGCGTAACGCGTGATCAATCCCCAGGGGCACGGAAGTCCGTGCCCGATACGGGTCGGCCCGATGCAGCGTCTTGCTCCATCGGCCCATCTCCCCTCTGCTTGATAAATGACCGGAAGTGTTAACTTGCTTCTTGTATTAAGTGTCACACGTCACGACATTTTCCGCAAACCTGCCCCCCACAGGACCATGCGCATTCAGGACATCGACCCCGCAAACAGGCCGAGGGAGCGCTTTCTCCAGTCAGGCCCCGCATCGCTCAGCCCGGCGGAACTGCTCGCCCTCATCCTTCGTTCCGGCACTCCCGGTTGCAACATCATCGACACCTGCAACAGCCTCATTTCAAAACACTCGCTCGAAGGCCTCCCCGGTCTCTCGTTGAAGGAGTTGCAAACCGTTCCGGGTATAGGCCAAGCCAAGGCCATGCAGATCATGGCCGTGTTCGAACTGCATAAGCGCCTTCATTACCACAGGAACAGCAACCTCAGGGTCCAATCGGCCCGGGACATCTTCGAATACATGAAAGGAAGGATTCCCGATGAAACAAAAGAGCACCTGTGCATCCTGTTCCTGGACGCCAAGAACCGGATCATCAGACATGAAATCGTCTCGGTCGGCACCCTGACCGCCTCCCTCATCCATCCGAGGGAGATTTTCAAGGCGGCCATCCGTGAAAGCGCGCACGCCGTCATCCTCGTGCACAACCACCCATCGGGCGACGTGCAGCCGAGCAATGCGGACAGGCAAGTCACCGCCATCCTGAAACAGGCGGGAAACCTGCTGCAGATAGAGCTTCTTGACCATGTGATCACGGGAACCGACGACTGGTTCAGCTTCAGGGACCACTCAATACTATCGTGATTTCATTATCGGACCAGGCATTCGATTCTCGATGGGCAACACCGGATTGAGCTCCGGAGCGGTGAGAAACTGTTCACCTGTCAAGGCAGCAGTGGGGATCTGCGGGAGAGGTCACCCGACCGTATTGTGCTCGTTCCGAGCACCGGCGTGGGAGATGGCCCCCTCAGCGACAGCCTGGGCTACCAACCCTGTCCCCGGAAACTCATGGACGTTTTTCGCCTGAAGCCCTTTCTGCGTCTTGTCCAGCTCGTACTCGACATCAGCGTCCTGGTTCAACACCTTGAAACTCTGGTCGGATACTATGGCGGAAAAATGCACGAAAATATCCTCTCCCCCTTCGGGATTCAGGATAAATCCATACCCTTTTTTTCCGTCAAACCATTTCACCTTACTTTTAGCCATAATAACCCTTCACCGATTAAGTGATAAATAATACCGCCATGTGCAGCAAGGAACTACAGCAGAAATATATATCATTTGGGTAACCATATCAATAGTCCACCTGGATAATTTCGTCGCAACTACACTTAAACTCGAATCACTTAATTACCACTCATGCAGCATCTCATTCTTGTTACCGGAGCCGGCAAAGGGATCGGCCGTGCCATCGCGCTGGCATTCGCCCGTGCAGGCAGGCACACTCCCGGATTCAATCCCCTGCTCGTGCTCTGCTCGAGAAGCCAGGCCGACCTGGATACGCTGTCGAAGGAGTGCCGGATCGAGGGGGTCGACACCGACACGATAGCCTGCGACCTGGGGCATATCGACAAGGTGAGATTGCTTTCAGAACACGTCATCGATCGTTACGGGGCAATCGACTGCCTGGTGAACAACGCCGGGGTCGGGCGATTCGGAGCTCTCGCGGACATGACCGAAGAGGACTTCGATTTCACGATGGCCACCAACCTGAAAGCAACCTTCTTCCTTACCCAGGCGCTCTTTCCGGTCATGGAAAAGAGGCGCTCCGGCCACATCTTCTTCATCACTTCGGTTGCTGCCGTCAAGGCGTTCAAACACTCCTCGATCTACTGCATGTCCAAGTTCGCACAGAGGGGTCTGGTTGAAACCATGCGACTTTACGCACGCGAATGCAACGTCAGGATCACCGATGTCATGCCTGGCGCGGTCTATACCCCGATGTGGGGCGAGGTGGACGAGGATGTCCGCGCCCTCATGATGAGGCCCGAAGATATCGCCGAGCCGATTGTGCAGGCCTATCTCCAGCCCGGCCGGACCACCGTCGAGGAGATCGTGCTACGGCCGACCAGCGGGGATCTGCAGGATAGTGACGAGGGGTGAAGCGATCGTGACACGTGTCGCGTGACAGGGGGGAAATGAAAAGTCCATCCCTCTGCATGGGAAGGAATGATTACTTCCGGGGCGCCATTGCCATGCTCGTCACTCGTCACGATTCTCGTTTTTTTCTCGTATCTTCCAGCACAACAACAAAATCGTCAAACAGAGCAATCAACAATCATGAGCCTCAAGGAAAGAATTGACCTGGAACTGAAGGAATCGCTCAAGAGCGGCGACAAGTGCCGGCTTAACACCATCAGGTCGATCCGTGCCGCATTTCTCGAAAAAGAGGTGTCTGTCAGGGTGGGCGGAAAAGCCGTACTCAGCGATGAACAGGAGCTCGAAGTGCTGGTGAGCCTGGCCAAGAAACGCCGCGACGCCATCGAACAGTTCACGGCCGGCAACCGGGCCGACCTGGCCGAAAACGAAGCGGCCGAACTCAAAGTGATCGAAGAGTACCTGCCGGCACCGGTCTCCGACGAGGAGGTCGAATCCGTTATCCGTGAGATTGTCGCGAGGAGCGGCGCCACCTCCATGAAAGATATGGGCAAGGTGATGGGCGAAGCCATGAAGGCCCTCAAAGGCAAGGCAGACGGCACCAAGGTGCAGAACGTAGTAAAATCAATGCTCTCAGCGTAAACCACATCCCCTCTCGATCATGCTCGACATCAACATCGTACGTCAGAACCCCGACGACGTGATCGCCATGCTGCACCGGCGCCAGATGGGCGGCGAAGCCGGCAAGGTGAAGGAACTGCTCGACCTCGACCGCTCGCGCAAAGAGATGGTCCAGCGCGCCGATGACCTGAAAGCGACACGCAACCGTGTCTCCAGGGAGATCGCCGACATCAAGCGTACCGGACAGGGCTCGGCCGATGAACTGATCCGCCAGATGAAGTCGGTGTCCGACCAGATTTCGGAACTCGATGCCGACCTGGCTAAACTCGAAACCGTTATGGAAGAGCTTCTGCTCGGGTTGCCGAACATGCTCCACCATTCCGTTCCGGAAGGACGTACGGCTGAAGACAACATGCTTTACAAAGGGCCGGTCGAGTTCACCCACGATCTTGATTTCCCGGTCACGAACCATCTGGAGCTTGGCAAAAGCCTCGGCATCCTCGATTTCGAACGCGGGGCGAAAATCAGCGGCGCCGGGTTCCCGGTCTACATCGGCAAGGGGGCTCGGCTCGAACGCGCCCTGATCAACTTCATGCTCGACATGCACACGGAGCACCACGGCTACACTGAAGTGTTTCCACCGTTCCTCGTCAACCAGGAGTCGTTGCGCGGCACCGGCCAGTGGCCCAAGTTCGCCGATCAGGTGTACCATATCTGCGAGGACGGGCTTTACGCCATCCCGACCGCGGAAGTTCCCGTGACCAACCTGCACCGCGGAGAAATGCTCGATCCCGCCGCGCTCCCGATAGCCTATGTGGCCTATTCCGCATGTTTCCGGCGCGAAGCCGGCAGCTACGGCAAGGACACCAGGGGCTTCCTTCGGGTGCACCAGTTCAACAAGGTGGAGATGGTCCGGTTCACCAGGCCGGAAGCCTCGTACGAGGCGCTCGAAGAGATCCTCTCGAACGCCGAGGCAATCCTCCGCGCCTTGAAGATCCCCTACCGCGTCATCACGCTCTGCGGCGGCGACATCAGCGCCAACGCAGCCAAATGCTACGACATCGAGGTGTGGTCGCCTGCTGAAAACAAATATCTTGAAGCGTCGAGCGTTTCGAACTTCGAGGATTACCAGGCACGGCGTTCGAACATCCGCTTCAAGCCGGATGGAAAATCGAAGCCTGAGTTCGTCCACACGTTGAACGGCTCAGGACTGGCGACATCACGTCTCATGGTATCCCTGCTGGAGCACTACCAGACCGCCGACGGCAAGATTGTCATCCCCGAGGCGCTGAGACCCTACACCGGATTCGACCTCATCGGATAAAACCCTGGGGTCAGGCCTTGCAAAATTTGCATTTTAACATGCAAATTTTGCAATCAGGCAGGGGACGTCCTTAAATTGCTTAAGTAACGGCGTTACTTAAGCAATTTAAGGACGTCCCCTCAGAGATGCGTCAGAGGGACGCCTTGAACTCGCATACCATCCTGCTGACCTTTTCGACATCGATCAGGAAAGCGTCATGGCCGTAAGGTTCGTCGAGAAATAGCAGCCGTGAACCGGGAATCAGCCGGGCCAGCTCCTCCTGTTCCTCCTTGGGGTACAGCAAGTCCGAATCGATCGAAAGGATCTCGACCGGCATCCGCATCGATCCGAGCACGCTCTCGTATCCGCCCCTGCCCCGTGCGACATCGTGCATGTCCATCGCCCTGGTCAACGTCATGTAGGTATTGGCATCGAAACGCCCCACCAGCTTGCGGCCCTGGTGACGAAGATAGCTTTCGGCCTTGAATACGCCGTCCTCCTGCTGCTCCCTGCCGAACCGCATCTGGAAGTTCTCGAAACAGCGATAGGTGCACATGGCCATCATCCGGGCGGCGGAAAGCCCCCTGGCCGGCTGGAGGGCGGGATCGTACCAACCGTCGTTCCAGTCGCGGTCTGCCGCAATCGCCTGGCGCTGGGCCTCGCTCAGGGCGATGCACCACGCCGAGTGGCGACCCGAGATGCCCATGGGCATGAGCGCCCCGGCCATGTCAGGATACATGCAACCCCATTCGAGCACCTGCATGCCGCCGAGCGAAGCGCCGACGACGAGGCTGAGCCGTTCGATGCCGAGCGACCTGACCAGAAGGTGCTGCACCGCGACCATGTCCCGGATGGTGATCCGCGGAAAATCGGGCCCGTAATGCCGGCTGGATGCCGGGTTGAAGGAGAGCGGGCCGGTGGTGCCGTAACAGCTTCCCAGCACGTTGCTGCAGATGATGAAATCCCTCGTGTCGTCGAACGCACGTCCTTCGCCGAACAGACCGCTCCACCAGACATCCGCGTCCGCGTTGCCGGTCAGGGCCTGGCAGATCAGCACCACGTTGCTTTTCGATGCGTTGAGCGTCCCCCAGGTGCGGTAAGCGACCTTCAGTTCGGGCAGTTCGCCGCCGAGTTCGAGTTGCAGCGGCTCGTTCGATTCGAAATATCTGGTCTCCTCGGATATGATATGGATATGGTCCATCGATCTGTCAGTATTGATTCCGTAATGCCTGGCTGAAGTCGTCCTTGATATCTTCGATATGCTCGATGCCGACCGATACCCGGACCATGTCGCCTGTAACGCCCGCTGAGGCCTGCTCGGTGGCGGAAAGCTGCTGGTGGGTGGTCGACGCCGGATGGATCACGAGGGTCTTTGCATCCCCGACGTTGGCCAGGTGACTTGCCAGGCGGACGCTGTCAATGAACTTCACCGCTCGTTCGTATCCGCCCTTCACCCCGAAGGTCAGCACGCAGCCGTAACCGTTCCGCAGATAGCGCGTCGCGAGCTGATGCGTCGAATGCCCCTCAAGGCCGGGATAGTTCACCCAGGCGACCTCGTCGTGGGCCTCGAGCCAGCGGGCGAGTTCGATCGTATTGTCCAGATGGCGCTGTACGCGGAGCGACAGCGTCTCGAGACCCTGAAGCAGCATGAAGGAGTTGAACGGGCTGATGGCCGGTCCGAAATCCCTGAGTCCCTCGACCCGAGCTCTCACGATGAAGCAGAGATCACCGAAGGTCTCGTGGAACTTCATGCCGTGATATCCATCGGAAGGCTCGGTGAAGAGCGGGAATTTCCCGTTCGACCAGTCGAAGGTGCCGCCGTCGACGATCACGCCGCCCATCGAGGTGCCGTGGCCTCCGATCCATTTGGTGGCCGACTCGACCACGATCGAGGCCCCATGTTCAAGCGGACGGCAAACGTAACCAGCGCAGCCGAAGGTGTTGTCCACGACCAGCGGAATGCCGTGCTCGCAGGCTATGGCCGAAATCGCATCGAAATCCGGCACATGGAACGCCGGGTTGCCGATCGACTCCAGGTAGACCGCCTTGGTGTCGTCGTCGATCGCGTCCCGGAACGAACCGGGGTCGTTACCATCCACGAATTTCACTCCTATTCCCAGCCGTGAAAGGGCGACCTTGAACTGGTTGTAGGTACCGCCATACAGAAAGCTCGATGAAACGATGTTGTCACCGGCCCTGCAGATGGTGGCGATGGCGATGAACTGGGCCGAATGACCGCTCGCCACGGCAAGGGCCGCCTTGCCCCCTTCGAGGGCTGCCACGCGCTTCTCGAAGACGTCGGTGGTCGGGTTCATCAGTCGCGTGTAGATGTTGCCAGCCTCCTTCAGCGCAAACAGGTTCGCCCCATGTTCGGCACTGTCGAAAACGTACGAGGTGGTCTGGTATATGGGTACCGCCCTGGATCCGGTGACCGGATCGGGTTGCTGGCCGGCATGGACTTGCAGGGTCTCGTACCGCCAGGCGCTGTTATCCTGGTTCATTGCTCACGATAAGTAATGGGAGCCGTACTCCTTGCGGGCAGAAACGATGTCAGCCGAAGCTGACGTGGGAAGCATCAAGAGAGGTATGAAATCAGCAGGTATGCATACATCATCTTTCCCGGATTTCCTCCGGGATGGATTTGGCACCGCTCATGGTGACATGAAGGTTGCCAAGGCTTCGCAGGGCCAGTCCCTCCGCCTTTCTGGATGATAGCTCGAAATCTGAAAAAGAACGATCAAGTTTTCAGGAATCTACGGAAGCCCGTGCTATTTTACAAGATATTCCATTTTTTTCAAGCATCTTACAGGCAACTCAACCCCACCGATGAACGCACGAGAAACCGCACTCCGGGTGCTCCAGGAGATGGAGACAGGCACCCGGAAATCCGAGGAGGTCCTCAACCAGATGCTCGCCCGCTCCGACGCCGGGCGCAGCGACCGGGCGCTTGCCCGAGAATTGGTGAGCGGCACCCTGAAGTACCGCCTGCAGTGCGACTTCGTGATCGAAAAGTTTTACCGGCACAACTACGCCAAGGCGGCACCGGTGCTGAAAAACATCCTCAGGCTCGGCGTCTACCAGCTCCTGCACCTGGACCGGGTACCCCGGCCCGCAGCGGTCGACGAATGCGTCAAGCTCGCCCGGAAGTTCAAGGGCGACCACCTCTCACGTCTCGTCAACGGTGTCCTGAGAAAGATCTCGCCGAAAACCGCAGACCTGGTCGGATGGACTCGGGAAATGGGGGATGCCGACCGCCTCTCGGTGCTCTACTCCTCTCCTGCCTGGCTGGTCAACCGCTGGCTGGAACGGTACGGCCCCGCCCGAACCGAAACGATGCTCGCCCACGGCAACCTCCCCCCCGCCACCGGGTACCGGGTGAACCGTCTGAAAAATCCGGAGCTTGGCCTTTTCGCCATGGAGGAGCTTTCCGCGGTGCGCCGGCTCGGCGACGGTCTCGACAACTTCTTCTTCTCGCAGGAGTTCACCGTCATGGAGCCGCTGCTCGACGCCGGGCTCGTCAGCGTGCAGAACCCCACACAGGGCCTGGCCTGCATGCTTGCCGCTCCGGAACCGGGATCGGTCGTGTTCGACATGTGCGCCGCACCGGGAGGCAAATCCGCCTTCATGGCCGAACTGATGGGTGACCAGGGGCGCATCATCGCCCT
>JAAXXR010000019.1 GCA_013334335.1 Chlorobiaceae bacterium | reverse complement strand
AATAGAATGCAAAGATGAATCCATCAATGGGATCGGTATATCAGAATTCATCTCTGATTATTTCTCGCTTGATGTTGACACGGAACGGATCTTCCCGAATGGTTTTTCTCATCGCTATCCGGAGCTATGGCATCAGTTACGACAATTCCACGGAGTTCGGGTGATGCGCCAGGAACCGTTCGAAACCATGGTAACATTCATGTGTGCACAGGGAATCGGTATGGGACTGATCCGCCGGCAGGTATCGATGATCGCCGAACGTTTTGGACGGAAGATTGCTGCTCAGACTGATCGGGGGAGTGTTGTTGCTCACGCCTTCCCCTCCCCCGCCGACCTTGCGTCAGCAGACATCGAAGATCTTGCCCCGTGCACAAACAACAACCGCATCCGGGCAGCGAACATCATCGTGATGGCCGATGCATTCCGCAGCGGTGCCATGGATATCGACTGCCTGCGCTCAACGGCATGCTCGCTCGATTCGCTCAGGAACACGCTGTGTGAGCACCGCGGAATCGGCATGAAAATAGCAGACTGTATTGCCCTTTTCGGTCTCGGTCGTTTCGATGCGTTCCCGATCGACACCCATGTCAAGCAGTACCTTTGGGAGTGGTTCCGCATCCAAGCGGCACAGAATGGGCTGACGGAAAAAAATTACCGGAACATGCAATCGGAGGCCCGTACTATTCTCGGAAATGATTTCGCCGGTTATACCGGGCATATGCTGTTCCATTGCTGGCGCCGGGAAGTGAAAAGGATGAAGGCCTTCTGAGTCCTGAATCAGGTGGCTGCGTGGCAATGGACACCTTCGGTTTTCGGTCATCCGGCACCTTGTAGCGTTATCGATTGTTATAGGAGCGTATCACGATCGACCAAATGGGATTGCACCAATGACTACAGTTCTTGTTGCCGGTGCGGCCGGCTATCTGGGCAGATATGTCGTTCAGGAGTTGAACCGGCACCGTTACCGTGTACGTGCCTTTGTCCGGAATCCTGAGAAACTGGGCCGACCTGGACAAGGCATGGCCCCAGCCATATCAGCTATCGTTGATGAGGTTTTCCCGGGCGACGCCACACGCCCGGACACCCTTACCGGACTCTGCGATGGCGTCGACGTGGTGTTTTCTTCGATGGGCCGCTCCCGCTCTGAACGGAACCCCACCTGGGAACAGATTGACCACCTGGGCAACCGGAACATTCTGGAACAGGCTCGTCGGGCAAAGGTAAGCAAGTTTGTCTACGTATCGGTGTTCCGTCCGGAAGAGATGAAGGAAAGCGACGTGGTGAGCGCTCATGAAGCTTTCGTCAACGATCTGAAGGAATCGGGTATGGATTACGCCATCGTCCGGCCTAACGCCTATTTTTCCGACATGGCCCAATTCCTCGACCTCGCCCGCCATGGTCATCTGTTCTGGCTTGGCGATGGTAAAAACCGGATCAATCCCATCCATGGCGCCGACCTGGCTAAGGTATGCGTCGAAGCCATCGAAGGACGGGAGCGGGAGATCAATGCTGGTGGTCCCGAGATGTTCACCTTCAGCTCCCTTTTTGAACTTGCATTCAGGGCCGTCGGCAAGAAGCCGCATATCACCTTTCTGCCGCTCTGGCTCGGTGAAGGTGCGCTCGGGCTCCTGCGACTGCTCAATCCGGAGCTGGCCGGGTCGGCAGCTTTTTTCGTCGAAGTCAGCAAGATGGATAATGGCGCTCCAGCTTTCGGATCGCTTCGCCTCGAAGATTATTTCCGCACCGTGCTCTCAACCTCAAACCATGAAGCATAATGAAAAAAGTACTTGTTGCCGGCTCGACCGGTTATATCGGAAGGTATGTGGTACAGGAGCTGAAGCTCCGCGGCTACCAGGTGCGTGCGCTGGTGCGGAACACCGGCAAGATCGGACAGCCTGGGCCTCATCTGGAACCGGCCATCGCTCCGCTGGCGGATGAGATCTTCATTGGCGAAGCCACCAAGCCCGAGACACTCGCCAATGTCTGCGACGGGGTGGATATCGTATTTTCGTCACTCGGCCTTACACGTCCCGATTTCGTGCACTCCTGCTTTGACGTGGACTACCGGGCCAACCTGAACCTTCTGCGGCTGGCGCTGAAGGCCGGGGTAAAAAAGTTCGTCTACGTTTCGGTGTTCAACGCACACAGGATGATGGAAATTCAGAACATTCAGGCGCACGAGAAGTTCGTGGACGAATTGCGGGCATCGGGGATCGATTACGCCGTTATCCGGCCGACGGGTTACTTTTCGGATATGGCGCAGTTCCTGAACATGGCGCGCAGCGGCGTCATGCTCACGCTCGGCGATGGTGACAAACGGTCAAATCCCATACACGGTGCGGACCTGGCCAAGGCGTGCGTGGACGCCCTTGAAGGCAACGATTCGGTCGTCGAGGTTGGCGGACCTGAAACATTCACCTACCGCGAGGTGGCGGACCTGGCTTCCGAGGTGGTCGGAAAACACCCCTTCGTGGCTTCACTTCCGCTCTGGCTGGCAGACGGCATCGCCGCCGTGACCGGCCTGATCAACCGCGATATCCAGGATGTGGCGCTCTTCGCTTCGGCGGTGAGCAGGATGGACAGCGTGGCGCCTGCTCATGGCACTCACCGGCTGAGGGACTATTTCGTCGAGATGCTGAACAACGAGGAACACCGGCAACACCCTGCTCCGACCGGCATGGCTGAAAACAAACATGAATCCGGAAGCCAACCTGTTTGAACTCTGGTTCCGTGCAAGCCCCGCCGGGAAGCATCCCGGAAAGTCCTGAACGGGGTGCTGCAAGGCACCCTGAATTTTTCGGACATTCAGTTTTTTCCGATGCTGTAAATATCATACTTTAAGGATCACCCAGGGATAGGCCGGGGATGCGCCTCAAGCACCCCGGAACTATCTGTGTAAAATTACCTTACGGTACTTTTACACGTTAAGAACCATTGAGTATACCTGCATCCATGCTGAAAATTTTCGAAAAGATTTTTGGATCCAAACACGAGAAGGATATCAAGAAAATCCAGCCGCTTGTCGACCGGATCAACGAACTCTCCTCCCCACTCCAATCCTTGTCCGAAGAATCGTTCCGGCTTAAGGGCGTCGAACTGAAAGATCAGGTTCGCAATCGGCTTGTGCCTCTTGAGTCCCGGATGAGGGAGCTCGTTGAAAAGCTTGATCGCCCCGATATCGGATTCGAACAGACCGAAGAGCTGAACGCGAAGCTCGAGGAGGTGCGAAAGGAGTACGAAGCCGAAACGGCAACGGTGCTTGACGAGGTGCTTCCGGAAACCTTTGCCCTTGTCAAGGAGACCTGCCGGCGGCTTAAAGGCCACCATTACAGCGTCATGGGACGTGAAATGGTCTGGGACATGGTGCCCTACGACGTCCAGCTTATCGGCGGCATCGTGCTGCACCAGGGCAAAATCTCCGAAATGGCCACCGGCGAAGGCAAGACGCTCGTCTCGACCCTGCCGGTCTTCCTGAACGCACTTACCGGCCGCGGTGTGCACGTCGTGACCGTGAACGACTACCTCGCCCAGCGAGACAAGGAGTGGATGAGCCCGGTGTTCGAATACCACGGACTGACCGTCGGCGTGATCCTGACCGGGTTGCATCCAGAAGAGCGGCGCCAGCAGTACCACTGCGACATCACCTGGGGAACGAACAACGAACTTGGTTTCGACTACCTCCGTGACAACATGGCGGGCACACCGGCGGAGATGGTTCACCGTGACTTCTTTTTCGCCATCGTCGACGAGGTCGACAGCGTGCTGATCGACGAGGCAAGGACACCGTTGATCATTTCAGGCCCGGTGCCAAACGCCGACAACAGCAAGTTCCAGGAGATCAAGCCCTGGATAGAGCAACTGGTGCGCGCCCAGCAGAACCTGGTTGCGTCGTTCCTGACCGGCGCGGAAAAGACACTCAGGGAGAAACCGGCCGACTTTGACGCCGGCCTCGCCCTCTTGCGGGTCAAACGTGGGCAGCCGAAAAACAACCGTTTCATCAAGATGCTGTCGCAGGGCGGTGTGGGCAAACTCATCCAGCAGGTGGAGAACGAGTACCTGAAGGACAACTCGAGCCGCATGCACGAAGTGGACGATGAACTCTTCTACGCCGTGGATGAAAAAGCCAACACCATCGACCTGACCGACAAGGGTCGTGAATTCCTGAGCCGCCTGAGCCATCGGGACAGCGACCTCTTTCTGCTTCCGGACGTGGGTTCGGAGGTCGCGGCCATCGAAGCCGACCAGGCGGTCACCACTGCCGATAAAATCAGGAAAAAGGATGAGATCTACCGGCTCTACGCCGACCGTTCCGAGGTGCTGCACAATATCAGCCAGCTCTTGAAGGCCTACTCCCTCTTCTCGAAAGACGACGAATATGTGGTGCAGAACGGCCTCGTGATGATCGTTGACGAGTTCACCGGACGTGTGCTGCCCGGACGCCGTTACAGCGATGGGCTGCACCAGGCGATCGAGGCTAAGGAGAACGTCAAGATCGAAGGCGAGACCCAGACCATGGCCACGATCACCATCCAGAATTACTTCCGGCTTTACAAGAAGCTCGCCGGCATGACCGGCACGGCTGAGACCGAAGCTTCCGAATTCTATGAAATCTACAAGCTCGACGTCGTGGTCATTCCGACCAACCGACCCGTCTGCCGCCACGACATGGACGACCTGGTCTACAAGACCCGCCGCGAGAAGTACAACGCGATCGTCAACAAGGTCGTTGAGCTGAAAGAGAAAGGACAGCCGGTACTAGTCGGAACGGCCAGTGTCGAAGTCTCGGAGACCCTGTCGAGGATGCTTCGCGCCAAGCACATCGAACACAAGGTGCTGAACGCCAAGCAGCACGAACGTGAGGCCGATATCGTGGCCATGGCCGGACAGACCGGCGCGATCACGATCGCCACCAACATGGCTGGCCGAGGCACCGACATCAAGCTCGGCGAAGGCATCCGCGAACTGGGCGGCCTGTTCATCCTCGGTTCGGAACGACACGAGTCGCGCCGCATCGACCGTCAGCTCAGAGGCCGCGCCGGTCGCCAGGGCGATCCTGGCGAATCGATCTTCTTCGTGTCGCTCGAGGACGAACTGATGCGCCTGTTCGGTTCGGATCGGGTGATCGCCGTCATGGACAAGCTTGGCCACGAGGAGGGTGACGTGATCGAACACTCGATGATCACCAAGTCCATCGAGCGCGCCCAGAAAAAGGTTGAAGAGCAGAACTTCGCTATCCGCAAGCGCCTGCTCGAATACGACGACGTCATGAACCAGCAGCGCGAAGTGATCTACACCCGCCGTCGCAAGGCGCTCGAGATGGACCGCCTGACGGCCGACATCATGGACCTGCTGCATGACTATGCGCACAACCTGGTCAAAAAATTCCACGCCGCCAACGACCCGGCAGGCCTGGAGGAACAGGTGCTGCGTGAGCTCTCCCTTGAATTCAAGCCAGATCCGGCCCAGTTCGAGCGGGAGCCGGAAGCAAAGACCGCCGATGCCCTTTACCATGCGGCAAGCGATTTTTATCGCCGCAAGGAGGCCGCGATGCCGGAGGATATCATGCGACAGATTGAGAAGTATGCCGTGCTTTCGGTCATCGACCAGAAGTGGCGCGAGCACCTCAGGGAGATCGATTCCCTGCGCGAGGGCATCAACCTGCGTGCGTACGGCCAGAAAGACCCTTTGCTCGAATACAAGCAGGAGGCCTTCAACCTGTTCGTCGGACTTCTCCGGGAGATCGAGCTTGAAACCCTGTCGCTGGCATTCAAGCTTTTCCCGGTCACCGAGGAGGAGTCGAGGGAAATCGAGGCTCGCCAGCGAAAGGCGGCCGTTAAACAGGAGCGGCTCGTGGCACAGCATGTCGAAGTGGAGAGCGCCTACGACCTCATCGAGAACGAGGGCGAGCAGGTCGATCCCGACATTGAGGTCAAGTCGCCCCAGCAACCGGTTCGCGTCGAGGAGAAACCGGGGCGCAACGATCTTTGCCCCTGCGGCAGCGGCAAAAAGTACAAGAACTGCCATGGAGCGAACGAGTAGCGGCGGGTGACCCGTGGTAGATTCATCCTGGTTCTCTCATGGGACTTGCAGACCCGTAAGCCCCATTGGCCCTGTCTGCCGACGTATTGTTAAATGATCTGAATTACCAAACCAGTAGCATGCACACCGAAACTGAAGTTAACCTGAAGCTGGCCCAGGAACATGGCCTCAACGCCGAAGAATACGACAAGATCGTCTCCGTGCTGGGCAGGACCCCCTCCTTCACCGAAATCGGCATCTTCTCCGTAATGTGGTCCGAGCACTGCAGCTACAAGAATTCGATCGCCGTGCTCAAAACCCTGCCACGCGAAGGTGGTGCCCTCCTGACGAAGGCCGGTGAGGAGAATGCCGGACTGGTGGACATCGGGGACAACCTTGCCGTTGCATTCAAGATCGAATCGCACAACCACCCCTCCGCCGTGGAGCCTTACCAGGGCGCCGCGACCGGCGTCGGCGGCATCCACCGTGACATCTTCACCATGGGCGCCCGTCCCGTAGCCTCCTTGAACTCGTTGCGTTTCGGCTCTCCTCAAGACCCGAGGGTGCGCTACCTGGTCGACGGCGTGGTCCGGGGGATCGGTGATTACGGCAACTCTTTCGGCGTTCCAACCGTCGGTGGAGAGATCTATTTCGAAGACTGCTACACGGGCAACCCGCTGGTCAACGCCATGTCGGTCGGCCTTGTGGAACACCGGATGACCGTGAGCGCCACGGCCATGGGCAAAGACAACCCGGTGCTGATCGTCGGCTCCTCGACCGGACGGGACGGCATCCACGGCGCGACGTTCGCGTCAGAAGACCTGAGCGAAGCCTCCGAAGACAAACGCCCCAGCGTGCAGGTCGGCGACCCGTTCGCCGAAAAGTTGCTGCTTGAAGCCACCCTTGAAGCGATCGCCACCGGTGCGGTGGTGGGCCTCCAGGACATGGGCGCCGCCGGCCTGACCAGCTCGACCTCCGAAATGAGCGCCCGCGGCATCGAGAAAACCGGCCGCGGAGGCATTGAAATCGACCTCGACCTTGCCCCGGCGCGCGAAAATGGCATGACCGCCTACGAGCTGATGCTTTCCGAATCCCAGGAGCGCATGCTGATCGTTGCCGAGAAAGGCCGTGAACAGGAAATTATCGACGTCTACAGCAAATGGGATGTCAGCGCCGTGGTAATCGGAAAGGTGACGGACGACAACATGCTGCGCGTCTTGCATCACGGAACGGTGGTGGCTGAAATCCCTGCCGAGTCGCTGGTGCTTGGAGGCGGTGCCCCGGTCTATATCCGCGAGGCCAGGGAGGCCAAGCCTGAAACGCAGCAAGCCTCACTGGTTGCCGATGACACGCTTGACTTCAAAACGCTGACGCTCCGCCTGCTTTCCCGTCCGAACATCTCAAGCAAGCAGTGGGTGTACCGGCAGTACGATTCGATGGTGCAGACCAACACCGTGACACCGACAGGGTATACCGATTCGGCAGTCATCAGGATCAAGGGCACCAGGAAAGGACTGGCCATGAAAACAGACTGCAACTCGCGTTACGTCTATCTGAACCCGAAGGCTGGAGGCGCAATCGCCGTGGCCGAATGCGCGCGCAACATCGCGTGTTCAGGCGCAAAACCGCTTGCCGTGACCAACTGCCTCAACTTCGGCAACCCCTACAAACCCGAGGTCTACTTCCAGTTCAAGTCTGCCGTCGAGGGTATGGGCGATGCATGTCGCATGTTCGGTACCCCGGTGACCGGCGGCAACGTGAGCTTTTACAACGAGTCGACCTTCGGCGGCGAACGCAAGGCGATCTACCCGACCCCCACTATCGGCATGATCGGCCTGATCGAGGAGATCGAAAATCTGGTCGGGTCGACTTTCCGCAATGCCGGAGACGCCATCATGCTGTTTGGCGATCCCGAGCTGACGCTTGAAGGTTCAGAGTTCCTGGTGATGCAGTACGGGACCCCCGGTACCGACGCCCCGTCGATAGACCTGCAGCATGAGAAGAACCTGCAGGAGCTTCTGGTGTCGCTGGCCTCCAAAAAACTAATCAACTCGGCCCACGACATTTCCGACGGCGGCTTCGCCGTAGCGATCGCCGAAAAGTCGATCATGGACCGCGACTGCATGCTCGGATTCGAGGTGGAGCTCGAAGATGTCGGCAGCGGCCTTGCCTCCATCCAGCGTCAACTCTTCTCCGAAGCCCAGGGCCGCGTCATCGTATCGCTCGACCCGGCCAAGGCGGCAGCCGTCATCGAAGCGGCTGGCCGACTGAACGTCCCGGTCAGGGTCATCGGCAAGGTGCAAGAGAGCGGTGCCCGCATTGCCGTCAACGGCCGCACCTCGGCGGAGTTCACCATCGACGAGTTGCTGAACGCTTACGAACACTCGCTGGAACACGCTCTGCATCTGGACCTGATGTAATCAACCCGGAATCCCGGCACTCCCGGGACAATCCATAGAGGGATACGTCAATGAAACCCGTCCTCACTGCACGTGAAATGGCGCTTGCCGATCGTGCCGCTATCGAAGAGCTCCGGACCGGAGAAACACGCCTGATGGAGCTTGCCGGACTAGAAACTGTCCGGCTCGTCGCCGGGCAGATCAACCGCGACGGCGACCTCGATGGCCGCTTTTTCCTGGTGATCTGCGGTAAGGGAAACAACGGCGGAGACGGGTTCGTGGCCGCCCGGCACCTGCTGAACCACGGAGCCCGGGTGGACGTGGTGCTCGTCTGGCCTGAATCCGAGCTTTCAGGCGTCAATCTCGAAGGACTGAACATCCTGAAAGCCTACCGAAGGTACCATGAAGGGCTGAGGATCTTTGACGATCCGGAAGCCGCAGCCGCAGCCGTTCGGGAACACCCTTACGACGTTGTTATCGACGCCCTGTTCGGCACCGGATTCAGACTCGATGAGAAACGGCGGAGCATCGACGGGCCGGGCCATGCCGCGATCGAGCTCATCAACTCCCTGAACGACACCACCGACGCCATTACGGTAGCCATCGACATCCCTTCAGGGCTCGATGCCACCACCGGTATGAGCGCTGAACCCTCGGTGCGGGCGGATCAGACCGTCACCATGGCGTTCCTGAAAACCGGATTCTTCCAGAACGACGGCCCGTCGCTCTCCGGCGATGTGCAGACAGCGGAGATCTCCATACCACAGTTCCTCGTCGAACCATTCTCCTGCATGCTGGTCGACGAAACCTTCGCCGCTGAAAGCTATCTGTTGCGCGACCCGTCGAGCGCCAAGCACCTTAACGGAAAGGTGCTGATCATCGGAGGTTCGGCCGAAGGCGGCGCTTCGATGCTCGGTGCGGCCATGCTCTCTTCTCGGGCTGCCGTGAAAACCGGGGCTGGATATGTCTGCGCCTCGCTGCCCGATGGCCATGCAGCAGCCATGCACAGCTTCGCACCCGAAGTGGTGGTCATCGGAAGAGAGCTGGAAAGCCTGCTCGAAAAAGCCCGCTGGGCGGACGCGATCGTCATCGGTTGCGGGCTCGGGCGCAGCGACGTGTCGCTTGATCTGGTCGAGACCCTGCTCAGCAATCCCGAAGTGGCATCGAAAAAGCTGGTGATCGATGCGGATGCCCTGTATGCCATTGCGGAGCGCAACCTGCTGATGGAGGGGCATGGCCTTGAGGATGCCGTCGTCACGCCGCATGCCGGTGAATGCAGCCGACTTTCCGGACTGACCGCAGAAGAGGTCAACGCAGCGCCGATCGACGTCTCAAGGAGACTCGCATCGTCATGGAATGTGAACCTCCTCCTGAAGGGTCGACCGACCTTCATCGCCTCCCCTTCCGGCACGGTGCTCATTGCTGACAGCGGCACCGAAGCGCTCGCCTCAGCCGGAACAGGCGACGTGCTCGCCGGCATGATCGGTGCCCTTGCGGCAAAAGGTCTGGACACGCTCGATGCGGCGGCGGCAGCCGCATGGCTGCACGGTCGCGCCGGAGACCTCGCCTGCGACGTCTCGAGCCTGGTCTCGTCGCTCGATGTCCTTCAGGCCATTCCCCAGGCCGTGATGGAGCTGTTTGAAGAAGAGGCGTGACGAGTGGCGCGTTAGGCCTTACTCCCCTCCCGCGCCGTTGGCCTTCAGGAACTTCCGGATGTTGCGGGCCGCCTGGCGGATGCGCTCTTCGTTCTCGATCATGGCCACGCGGACATACTCATCGCCGTATGCGCCGAACCCGACACCGGGACTGACGGCCACCTTGCCTTCCACCAGCAGTTTCTTGCTGAATTCGAGGCTGCCCATCTGGCGCATCTGCTCGGGAATCTTCGCCCACACGAACATCGATGCCCGGGGTGTCACGATACCCCACCCGGCATTGGCAAAGCTGGAAATAAGGACGTCTCGACGCTTCCGATACACCTCGCAGATCTCGCGGACGCAGCTCTGGTCCTCAGTCAGGGCGATCGTCGAGGCAACCTGAATGGGAGTGAAGGTCCCATAGTCGAGCCAGCTCTTGATCTTTTCAAGTGCGCCGACGAGTTTTGCGTTGCCAACCATGAATCCAACGCGCCAACCAGCCATGTTATACGTCTTGGAAAGGGTGTAGCTTTCGACCGCGACATCCTTGGCACCCGGCACCTGGAGAATCGAGGGGGTGACATAGCCGTCGAAGGTGATCTCGGCATAGGCGATGTCGCTGATGATGTAAAAGCGCTCCCGGCGGGCCAGGTCGACAAGCCGTTCATAAAATGGCAGCTCGACGGTGGCGGTGGTCGGGTTGTTCGGGAAGTTCACGACGAGGTACTTCGGTTTCGGCGACGATTCGCGAAGGGCTTTTTCGATGTTGGTGAAAAAGGCATCCTCGTCCAGGGTGTAATCGTCGTTCATCTCGAGCTTCATGCGGTGGACGTTGCCGCCGGCGAGGATGAAGGCCTGCGAGTGGATCGGGTAACACGGGTCGGGCACGATGGCAAGGTCGCCGGGATTGGTGATGGCCTGCACCAGATGGGCGTATCCCTCTTTCGATCCCAGGGTCACGACCACTTCCCGGTCGAGATCGAGATCCACATCGTACTTGTTGCGATACCAGTTCCCGACCGCCCCCCTCAGCTTGTAGATACCCTTGGAGACCGAATAACCATGGGTCTTCGGCTTGTTGACGCTTTCAATGAGCTTGTCGATAATGTGCTGGGGTGTCTGCCCATCGGGATTTCCCATCGAAAAGTCGATGACATCCTCTCCCGCCCGGCGTTCGGCCATCTTCAGCTCGTTGACGGCTGCGAATACATATTTCGGAAGTCGTTTGATTTTGTCGAATTCTATCTCGTCGAACATGGCTGGTATCCTGAAAAACGTTTGATGATGGGGCAGTACTCCTGAACGGACCACTGACAAAACCTTATCATAAACAAAAAGTGTTTTATCTCCATGATATGGAGTTTTTTTTTGTCGAGATCCTCCTGTCCGTTCAACCGGAGCGTCTGCCATGGGCACCTGGCGTTCCATGGCATCCCCACTACCCGGGGCCCCTTCAGAGCTGAGAGGTGCAGGCCGGGCAACGGACGGCTTTGGAGGGCACCGTACTGCAGCAGTACGGACACTCCTTGACCGCCGGCGCTGCCGGGGCCGGTGCGTCCGGCTTTTCGCCCCGGATGCGGTTGACGCCTCTCACCAGGAGATAGACCGAAAACGTGACGATCAGGAATCCGATGAGCGCATTGAAGAAAACACCGAAATTGAGCGTTACAGCACCAGACGCCTTCGCATCGGCGAGCGTCAGGTACGGAGCGCCCTTCACCCCCTCCCTGATGACGATGAACAGGTTGGAGAAATCGGCGCCGTGGAGCAACAGGCCGATCGGCGGCATGATCATGTCGGTGACCAGCGTGTTGACCACCGTTCCGAACGCTCCACCGATGATGATGCCAACCGCCATGTCGATCATGTTGCCCTTGATTGCAAACTCTCTGAACTCTTTCAGCATAGGTATTGTTCCTTGTTAGGATTTACAATGATTACAAAGCGATCAATCGGAACCACATGAAGCGGGACTGTTTTCAGGCAATGCCCCGAAAACAAAAATAAAGGGCCTTAATTGGACATTAAGGTATTTTTTGTTAAAATTAGAGCTCTTTCCCATGCAGATCGCCCGCACGAATTCATCCAGAATATAAATCAGCCAAACGTCGTATCGATGGAGCATTCTATACGTCCGGATTCATTGAAGAAACAGCTTGAAAAGGTAACCGGGAACAACTATGCCTGCTGTTACCAGTGCGGCAAGTGCACTGCCGGATGCCCTGCTGGCGGCTTCATGGATAATCCCCCGGCCAGAATCATGCGTCTCGTTCAGGCAAACCATGTGGGGGAGGCGATGCAAAGCGACGCCCTCTGGTACTGTGTCGGCTGTATGACCTGCACGTCGAGATGCCCGCAGAATCTCGATATCGCCGGAACAATGGACGCGTTGCGGGAAATGTCGCTCAAAAGCGGTAAGAGCTCCGCGGATCGTTCGCAAAAGCTGGTCGCGGCGTTCCACTCATCGTTCCTCAACACCGTAAGAAAGACCGGGCGCCTTCAGGAACTCGCCCTGGTCAACAGTTACAAGCTGCGTACCCGTACGTTCCTCCAGGATGCGGGTTCAGGAATGAAAATGATCAAACAGGGCAAGATCCACCCGCTCTCCGCCCTGATGTCGCGAGAGAGGTTACAGGGACAGGCCCAGATAGACCGGATATTCGAAATCGCGGAACAGGAGATCCACTCCCATGCCGAACGGCGTAAACCGGTCCGGCGCACCTTCCGCGTGGACGATCCGGTGAAGATCGAATCCGGTATGACGATCGGATACTACCCCGGCTGCTCCCTGTCCGGAACTGCCAAGGATTACGACATCTCCGTACGCAAGATGTGCGACCGGCTCGGCATCCATCTCCGGGAGATCGAAGACTGGAACTGCTGCGGCGCAAGTTCGGCGCATGCGACAAACCACAAGCTGGCCATGCTGCTGCCGGCCAGGAATCAGGCCCTCGCCGACGCGCAAGGCATGGATTATGTGCTGGCCCCTTGTGCTGCCTGCCTGAACCGCCAGGTCATCGCAAGGAAGACGCTCATGGAATCCGAGGAACTCCGTGCCGACCTGGAGAGCGTCACCGGTACAGAAACGTCATGCAGGGCACAGTTCATCGGAGTCATGCAACTGCTCGACGGGCTTGGGACTGAACAGCTGAAGATGAGGGTGACCAAGCCGCTCAAGGAGCTTCCGCTCGCCTGCTACTATGGCTGCCTGCTGGTCAGGCCTTTTGAGACCATGAGTTACGACGACCCGGAAAATCCGACCAAAATGGAAGCGATCATCACCGCGCTCGGGGCAAAGCCGGTCGAATGGGCACTCAAGGTCGAATGCTGCGGCGCCGGCCTCACGATGGCCCAGCAGGAGATGATCGAGGATCTGACGCACCGTATTGCCAAAAACGCCATGGTCAACGGCGCAGAGGCGTTTGTCGTTGCGTGCCCACTGTGCCACACCAATCTTGACATGCGTCAGGAGGGTATGCGAGCACGATACGGAGACATAGGCCCGATGCCGGTATACTACATTTCGGACCTGGTCGCGTTGGCGTGCGGCGCAAGCGCCGAAGAGGTTGCGCTGGACAAGCACTTCGTCCCTGCCTCCGACTTGGCAAGAAACCTTTAAGTCGCCGGTCGCATGGAAAGAGGACGTTTCATTCGTACATTTCGGTCCACGGTAAATTGCTCAACAAGACCGTTCTGCCGTCTCAACGCCCGAACGGCACAGCCAAGAAGAGGTCGTCAGGTTTCGTTATCCTATGCAATTACCTCAATGACACCCCGGAGTACCGAAACGCTCACGGCATGAGCGAGCACCAGGAAACGACAGTTCGATACCGCTGAAATGACAATCCTCAGCGGCCCGAGGAGCGGATTGTCCGATATTCTGCCAACACCCGGCCTCTCGGTTCCGGTGTCGGCAACACCATAAATCGAAGGTATCAGCATGGCAAAAATTGGAGTGTTCGTCTGTCACTGCGGTGAAAACATAGCTTCGATGGTCGACACCGGCAAGCTGGTCACGGCCATTTCCGGGCATCCGGGAGTCGCGTTCTCTTCCGAATACAAATACTTCTGCTCAGACCCCGGACAGGAGACCGTCAAGAGGGCAATCAGGGAGAACAACCTGACCGGCGTGGTGGTCGCCGCATGCTCCCCGAGGATGCATGAGCAGACCTTCCGCAAGGCGTGCGCCGAAGCCGGCCTCAACCCCTACATGCTTGAACTTGCCAATATCAGGGAACAGTGCTCCTGGGTACATACCGACAGGATAGAGGCGACCGACAAAGCCATAGAGATCACCCGCGCACTCGTAGAAAAGGTAAAACGGAACAACGACCTTCAGCCGATCTCGGTACCGGTTACCCGGAGGGCGATGGTCATCGGAGGTGGCGTGGCCGGCATCCAGGCGGCCATCGATATCGCCACCGCCGGACGGGAAGTGGTGCTGGTTGAGCGGGAGCCGTCGATCGGCGGCCACATGTCGCAGATATCCGAAACCTTCCCCACCCTCGACTGCTCGCAATGCATCCTGACGCCGCGTATGGTCGAGGCCGTCCAGCACCCGAACATCCGGGTCATGACCTATGCCGAGGTCGAGGAGGTCGACGGCTTCATCGGCAACTTCACGGTCAAGGTCCGCAGCAAGGCCAGATATGTCAAAATGGAGACTTGTACGGGTTGCGGTGACTGCATCCAGAAATGCCCGGTCAAAAAAATTCCCAGCGAATTCGAATGCGAGCTCGGCAACCGGACGGCTATCTATACGCCGTTCGCCCAGGCTGTTCCGAACGTGCCGGTCATCGACCGCAGCCGCTGCACCTACTTCAAGAACGGCAAGTGCGCCATCTGCAAGAAGACCTGCCAGATCGACAGCATCGACTTCGAGCAGGAGGACAAGACCGAGTACATCGAAGTTGGCGCCATCGTGGTGGCGACCGGTTTCCAGGTACAGAACACCTCCATGTACGGAGAGTATGGTTACGGTCGTTACAAGGACGTGATCACCGGCCTGCATTTCGAACGGCTGGCTTCCGCCAGTGGCCCGACAGCCGGGAAAATCAAGCGTCCTTCCGACGGGAAGGAGCCCGAAACGGTGGTCTTCATCCAGTGCGCCGGATCACGCGACGCGTCGAAGGGGGTGAAATACTGCTCGAAGATCTGCTGCATGTACACGGCAAAACACGCCATGCTCTACGCGCACAAGGTGCACCACGGGAAATCCCAGATCTTCTACATGGACATCCGCGCCGCCGGGAAAGGTTATGACGAGTTTACACGCCGTGCTATCGAGGAGGACGAGGCCGGGTATATCAGGGGCCGGGTAAGCAAGTTGTACGAGGAGAACGGCAAGCTGATCGTGCGCGGGGTCGACACCCTGCTCGGCAAGCCGGTCGAGGTCGAAGCCGACATGGTGGTGCTTGCCACGGCCATGGTGCCCCAACCGGATGCCAAGGAGTTCGCACAGCGGATCGGCATCGGCTACGACGAGTACGGATTCTTCAACGAAGCACACCTGAAGCTCCGTCCGGTCGAGACGTCCACGGCAGGCATCTACCTCGCAGGGGCGTGCCAGTCACCGAAGGACATACCCGATTCTGTCTCCCAGGCGTCAGCCGCGGCCGCCAAGGTGCTCGGACTGTTCAGCAAGGAGCAGCTCGAGCGCGAACCGGTGGTGGCCACCGTCAGCGACTCGACCTGCGCCGGATGCTGGGGCTGCGTGATCGCCTGCCCCTACAACGCCATCGACCGGAAGGAGATCACCGATCGTAACGGCAACCTGATCAAGCGGGTGGCCAGCGTCAACCCGGGCCTGTGCCAGGGATGCGGCACCTGCGTGAGCTTCTGCCGCTCCAACAGCATTGACCTTGCCGGATTCACCGAGAGCCAGATCTTCGCAGAAGTGATGGGGCTCTGAACAGCCCCTCAGGAAATCGTACTCTCTAACTTTTCAAGCGACCGACGTAAAGCCGATGACCGAAACATTCGAACCCAAGATCGTAGCCTTTGTCTGCACGTACTGTACGTATGCTGGTGCCGACCTTGCCGGCACGAGCCGCATGAAATATGCATCGAACGTCAGGATGGTCCGTCTCCCCTGCACCGGCCGCATCAGCCCCATGTTCATCCTGAAGGCGCTCCAGAAAGGCGCCGACGGGGTACTCGTCAGCGGATGCCACCCGGGTGACTGTCATTTTGCGCAGGGTAATTACCATGCCCGCCGCCGCTGGACGGTGTTCCGCTCACTGCTCGCATTCACGGGTATCCCTGAAGAGCGCATCAAGTTCTCGTGGATCAGTGCGGCCGAAGGCGCCAAGTTCGCGGAGCTGATCAACAGCATCACGGACGAAATCAGGGCGCTTGGACCGTTTGAGCAGTACCAGGAGCTGCAGAAAGTCATCGAAACCCAGTCTACGTATTAAGGAACCATCAATGGGAATACAGGAACAATACAGAACCGATGCCGCCAACCTGCTCGATTCAGGCGCAGTGAAGCTGGTGATCGGTTACGGTGAGGGGTCCACTCCAGAACGCCGTCGGCCGATCTTCATCCGTTCCGCGGAAGAGGTCGGGCGACTTGTGCTCGACGCAAACTGCATCGCCAACCTCTCGGCATATCTGGTTCCGGAAGGGCTGCTGAGCGATGGGAAAAGCGTCGCCGTCTTCCTGAAACCCGACGGCATCCGAAGCGTGAACATTCTTGCAGCCGAAGCGCAGCTCAACCCGGAACAGGTGGTCATCCTTGGTTTTAACATCGACGCCGGACTGGCAAACCCTCTTCCCGGGCGGAAGGCAAACGAGTTTGCACCGCTCTTGGCCTCCCTGAAAAGCGCCGGCCTCTCCACCGACCTCCAGCGCGAGGCTGACCGGCTGGAACAGATGACCGCTGTCGAACGGTTCGAATACTGGAAGGAACAGTTCTCCAAATGCATCAAGTGCTACGCCTGCCGGCAGGTCTGCCCGATGTGCTATTGCCGGCGCTGCATTGTTGACGTCAACCAGCCCCAGTGGGTCAATACCTCCTCCCACACGCTGGGCAACTTCGAATGGAACATCATCAGGGCCTACCACCTTGCCGGCCGCTGCGTGGCCTGTGGCGGGTGCGATCGCGCCTGTCCGGTGAACATCCCCCTCCGCCTGCTCAATCACCGCATGTCGAAAGAGGCGCTGGATACCTTCGACCATTTCGCCGGCGAAAGCGCCGACCAGAAACCCGTGCTGGCCACTTTCCGCCAGGACGACCCAGAGACTTTCATTTTATAAGCTTATTGCGCAGAATGACCAGAATACTTCTCCACAGCAGAGTCGACGACTGTCTTTCAGCCTGGCGATCGGCAGGATTCCGGGTTCTCGCTCCATCAAAGCGCAACGACCTGACGCGCTTCGATGAGGTACACGCCGCTTCCGACATGGCACTGGACCTGGTGTTGCCGGAACGCACCATCAAGGACCACTTTTTCCCGCAGACAGAACCCCTGCTCAACTACAGGATCAAAAAACAGGCGATCGAATCCGACGAGATGCTGCCCCCACAACAGAAGCGGATCTTTTTCGGGGTGCGACCATGCGACGCATCTGGCCTTGAGATCGACGACGCCCTCTTCGGATGGGACTACAAGGACCGTTACTGGTTCTCGCGGCGAGAAAATTCAGTGATCATCACCATTGCATGCACCCGGGCCGACGACTTCTGCATGTGCACCTCGGTGCAGCTTTCGCCCGACAGTACGAAAGGCTCCGACGTGATGCTCCATCCGCTCAAGGACGGGCGCGGGTGGCGGGTGGTGACCTTGACCGACCGAGGCAAGGAGCTCGCGGAAACCATCGCGTCAATGCTTCAGGAGGATGCCTCAGAAACGGCCCCCGCAGCATCGGTGCCGGTAAAGTTCGACCTCGACAAGGTCACGTCATGGCTCGCCGATCCGTCAAATTTCGAAAGCCATCTCTGGAAAGAGGTCTCGCAACGCTGTATCGGCTGCGGAAGCTGCACCTTCCTCTGCCCCACCTGCCACTGCTTCGACATCCAGGATGAAGGTGATACCTACAGCGGCATCCGGCGCAAGAACTGGGACAGCTGCTCGTTCGCCATGTTCACCATGCACACCTCCGGCCACAACCCGAGGAATACGCAATCGACCAGATGGCGCCAGCGCATCATGCACAAGTTCAACTACTACCAAGGCAAATTCGGGGTCAACAGCTGCAGCGGATGCGGCCGATGCACCCGCCAGTGCCCGGTGGACATGGGCATTACCGAAACCTTGCAAGAGATTACAAATTTACCCAGGTGACACAAGACCGTTACAACAGCAGCAGCATCTACAACCCGTTTCCGATGCGGGTCGTAGCCAAGCGTGAAGAGGCGCCCGGCGTCAGGACACTCAAGCTCGAGTTCGTGAATCAGGAAGATCACGAGTTCTTCACATCCAATTACAGGACCGGCATGTTCGGTCTGTACGGCATCTTCGGCGAGGGTGAAAGCACCTTCTGCGTCGCGAGTCCGGAAACCCGCAAAGACTATATCGAATGCACCTTTCGACAGTCAGGCCGCGTAACCACAACGCTCGCCGGCGTCGACCCGGGTGATATCGTGACCTTTCGGGGCCCCTATGGCAACCGCTTCCCCATCGAGAAGTTCGAAGGCAAAAACCTGCTCTTCATCGCCGGCGGTATCGCCCTGCCGCCGACCAGGAGCGTCATCTGGTCATGCCTCGACCAGCGCGATAAGTTCCGTGACGTGACCATCGTCTATGGGGCGAGGACCGTGGCCGACCTGGTTTACAAGCATGAGCTCGACGAGTGGAAACGGCGCGACGACGTGAAGCTGGTGCTCACGGTCGACCCGGGAGGGGAAACACCCGACTGGCAGGATCATGTGGGTTTCGTGCCCTCGGTGCTCGAGCAGGTCGCACCGTCACCCGACAACACGATCGCCGTGCTTTGCGGCCCGCCGATCATGATCAAGTTCACCCTGAACGCACTCGGCAAACTTGGCTTCAGCGAAGCCGACGTCTACACGACGCTCGAGAACCGGATGAAGTGCGGCGTTGGGAAGTGTGGACGATGCAACGTCGGCTCAGTCTATATCTGCAAGGAGGGCCCCGTATTCACGGCGGCAGAGGTGCAGGCCATGCCGCAGCACGATTTATGAGGCCGTGACGAGTGACGAGGACAATATATGAGGCTGTCTCGGGAACAAAACCGAGGCAGCCTTTTCTTTTTGGTTATCCTTTCCCGTTTATCTCTCGGGAAGAATATTCTCTCATTGCCGTGGAGGTGACGTGAACCGGAACTGAGCCCGTCAGATTGGTCGGAGGCGCCCCCGTTGACCAGACCACTTTTTTGAAACCCTCCGATGGTTCCTTGAATTCCGCCACTCGTCACACCAGCCTCACCGGGCAGAACCGTGCCGGCTGATGGAAGTCGGGAGTTCCGGAGTCATTCCACCATGGAAAGAGTCCGAAGCGGCCCTGGCCAAGGCTGGCACAGCACTGGAGCGGCAGGTCGCCGTCACGAATGAAGGGTTCCAGAAGCGAGAAGGAGAACTCCATGCCGAATCCCGTCTGGCCGACCAACGGCCTCACGCCACCACCCCATAAGGCTTCAGATGGCGTCTCATGACCCGCTGACCGGACTCGGGGTGCGTCGAACCGAAGCGCTATCCAGTGCCCTGCAGCGGTCGATTCGAACTCCAGGTAGCCATCCTGCCCCCCCAGAAAAAGTTCGGAAACACCGAACTCCCAGAGTCGGTCGGTGAACGAGCCCTGCATGGTGTCGGGAATTGAATCTCCTGTGGTTCCGGAGAGGTCGCGCGTTGTCCAGCGGATAAAGGAGCGCTCAGGTTCTCGACGGGCCTCGGCCATCGGCAGAAGCTGTTCCACCCTGACCTGGAGACCCTGCGGAAATTGGTTGCAAAGACCGGAATAGTCGAACAATGGGCCATCCAGGAGCGTGCGGGGGAATGTTGCCGAAGCGCCCTCCGGAAACCTGAGCAGCCCAGCCCATGCGTATCCGGGCCGCGAAGGTTCAGGTACCGCCGGCACCCCGCAGGCCGCGAGCAGCGAGGCATCGAACAGGCCGGCACACTGCAGTTCAAGCTCAAGTTCCGCGCCGGCCTGATCCCTCGCTGCCTGACGCATCTCGGCCGCGAGCCGCAGGACATCGACCGCCTTTGCACCACCGGTGTTGAAGATGAAGTTTGCGTGGTGCTCGCTGACCTTCGCGCGCCCCTCGCGACGCCCCTTGAAGCCCAAAGACTCGAAAATCTGACCACTGGGCCGCCCGGCGGCGTAGCTGTTCTTGAAGGTCGAACCGCAGCTCGGGAAGTCGAACTGGTGCTTCGCCTCGCGGTCGCGCCCGTATCCCTCCATCAGGCTCCGGATCTCCTCCTTCGGTTTCGAGCCGGGAAGCTCGAGCAGGACGCCGGCAACGACCTCTCCCCCCTCCATGAGCGTCGTCTCCTTGTATCCCCTGAAAATCTCACCCCGTTGCCGGAAGCGCACCGACCCGTCAAGCCCGGCAGTGACGATGCCGGAAGCCACTTCGGATATCTCCCGGCCGTAGCATCGTCCATTCATGCGCACGGTGGCGCCGATCATACCGGGCAACCGGTACAGCCATTCGCCACCGCCAAGCCCGGCGTCGAACAGCGCGAGCGCTACCTCGCTGTTCTCGACACCGGCTTCACAGAAGATTTGGTGATCCGAGACCCTGAAAATGCGTTGCATCGAGGCCGTCGTAAAAACCACGCCTGGAAAATCGTCGTCTGCAAAAAGCATGTTGCTGCCCTTGCCGGTCACCATGGCCGGAAGCTGGTTGCGGTGGCACCAGCCAAGCAGCGCCACCATCTCCTGCACGCTTCCGGGCCTGGCGAACCAGCGGGCGCGGCCCCCGATGGCATAATAACCGACCGCCGAAAGCGGAACAGTCGTCTCGAATGGGCATGGAGGCACTGGTTCTGACATGTCGGTACGGATTGATCGCTGAGGGTAGGGCATGGGCGCCGTCGCATCAAATATAGGGTTTTCATCCAAAGGGGAAAACAGGGATTGCACGGCGCTCACCGCCAAATCGACATACCGCGGAACAGCCGGACCTTGACGAAGTCCGGAATCAAGAAGCAGGCCAGGACGAGCAGGAGGGCCGGGGGCAGGTGGTGCCACTCCGGCGGGGCAAACCTGAAGAGGACTCGCATGAACGGTACGGCCGTGACCACGACGAACAGGAGGCCGGCTCCGCCGGTCAGCCACCAGAGTGCCTTGTTGGGCACCCGGAGCGACCTGAACATGCTCTCGTTCCATGAGCGGTTGGAAAAAACGAGGCCAACATTGCCCGCGACGATGCCGGCAAAGGCAATCATGCGGGACTCCCCTTCACCAAAACCGTTCAACTGCATGAGGGCATAAACCGCAAAGACGGCAATGAAGATCGCCATGCCCTGGAGCGCCGCACGCATGAGCACCGGACGGCCCAGGAGCGGCTCATCAAGACTGCGGGGCGGGCGCTTCATGATGTCGGCCTCTTCCCGCTCCATTTCGAACACGATGCTGCACGACGGATCGATGAGCAGTTCGAGGAACAGGATATGTGCCGGAAGCAGGGCCAGCGGCCACTGCAGCAGCACCGGAAGCAGGGAGAGCCCGGCTATGGGCAGATGCACCGCCAGGATGAACACAAACGCCTTCTGGAGATTGTCGTAGATCCTCCGTCCCATCCGGACTGCCCTGACGATCGATTCGAAGTGATCGTCGACCAGTACGATCGACGCCGCCTCCCTGGCCACGTCGGTCCCCCTGCCGCCCATGGCGATTCCGATATGGGCAGCCTTGAGCGCGGGAGCGTCGTTCACGCCGTCACCGGTCATGGCCACCACCTGCCGGCTTGACTTGAGGGCTTCAACGATACCCAGCTTCTGTCCAGGTTGCATGCGGGCGAAGATAGCCGTCCGGTCAATGGCTTCAAACAGCTCTGCTGGGCTCATGCGTGCAAGCTGTTCTCCTGAGAGCAGGCTGCCAGCTTCTCGCATCCCGATCTTTTCTCCGATGCGGCGAGCGGTAGCCGGATAGTCACCGGTCATCATGACGACTCGAATGCCCGCCTGCCGGCACTCCTCAATTGCTTCCGTAACCCCAGGACGGACCGGGTCTTCCAACCCAAGCAATCCGATGAACGTAAAGGCGTAGTCGTGGAGATTGTCCGGCAACGGCAGAGGACCGAACGAAGCCCGTGCCACACCAATGACCCTCATGCCATCGGCGGCAAGTTCATCGATTCCTGAATGAAGCCGCTGAAGGTTCAGTGCATCGAAATGGCAGAGGTCGGCAATGGCTTCCGGCGCACCCTTCGCGGCGACCACATACCCCTCTCCCGTCCTGGAACGCCAGACATATGCGGTCGCGAGCATACCTTCGGAAAGTGGATACTCCTGTTCGAGCACCCAGTCACCATGCAGGTGTTCCGTATCGGTCAGCGCTTGCTCCCCGAGTTCACGCATGGCCTTCTCCATCGGGTCGAACGGATCGGGAGGTGATGCAAGGATGGCGAATTCGACCACCTCGTGCACCGGTTCGGGAAGCGTGTCTCCCGAAGGATCCAGATCGTGGGTGACCCCATCTGCCGAGATGCGCCTGACGCTCATCCGGTTTTCCGTCAAGGTACCGGTCTTGTCGACGCAAAGCACCGTGGTTGCCCCAAGCATCTCGACAGCGGCAACCCGCCGGGTGAGCACCTTGAACCGCGAAATGCGCCAGGCGCCAAGGGCCATAAAGATCACGAGCACCATCGGAAACTCTTCGGGCAGGGTAGCCATGGCCAGGGTAAGACCGGCAAGCAGGCCGTTCAACCAGTCATGACGGCTCATGCCATAGGTCACGGCTACGACGAGGCAAAGCGTCACGCTGAAGATACTGACGTTGCGGACAAGGTGTCGCGTCTGCTGCTCGAGTAAGCTCTCCTCCTGACGCAGGGCGCCGAGTGAGCTGCCGATCTTCCCGATTTGGGTGCGGGGGCCGGTAGTGAGCACGCGGGCGATGCCCCGCCCGCTGACAACGAGCGTACCGGAATAGATGTAGGGCAGGTCGTCGCCCCCCGGAACTGCGTCCGGCGGAGCATTCGAACTGCAGCGTTTCCTGACCGGGAAGGACTCTCCGGTCAGGAGGGACTCGTCCGTGCTGAGTGCGCTGGAGGAGAGCAGCAGCGCATCGGCCGCAATTCGGTCCCCTTCAGCCACAAGCAGGATGTCGTCCCTGACTACCTCCCGGCCTGCGATGCGCTGCTGACAACCGTCACGCACGACCAGCGCCCGGGGACTCGAGAGATCCCGCAACGCCTCGAGCGCTCGTTCCGTACGCCCCTCCTGGTACAGGGTGATACCAATGATCACCAGCACGAACCCCATGAGCATCAGGGCATCCTCGATGCTGCCCAGCAGGAGATAGATCAGGCCGCAAGCGATCAGCATCAGGAACATGGGCTCTCGAACCACCTCGATGAGCATCCTGAAGAGCGAACGCCGCTTTCCGGCCGGGAGCTCGTTCCAGCCGTCGCTCCGCTGCCGGACTCGCACCTCTTCGGCCGTCAGCCCATGGAATAGTCTGTCCTTATCTTGCTCGTTCGCCATCTTCTCGATGATTGGGAAAAAGGATACCGGTCAGCGTGCCCGGCGCCCCTTCGATAAAAAAACAAAACCCCTGCAATTCGGAAAATGCAGGGGGTTCACCCACGTCAACTGCGATATCGGGCCGGCGGCGGGCACGCCGTTATGCGCTCGGGTCGCTGATCAGTTGGCGGCGGTCGTCGGGTCGTTCTTGGTGAGGATACCATCGTCGACCATTTTGTTGATCATCTTCGAAAGCTGATCGTGGGTACGCAACAGGGCAGGGACCGACATGGCGATCGTACCGACCTGTGCGACATTCGTCTTCTCCTTGTCGACCTGCGTGATGTTGATCAGATCGATACGGATAACGCCGTCGATCAGGCTCATGTTGGCGATTCCGTCAGCGTAAATGGTCTGCATGTGTTATTCCTCCGTTGGATTACTCAATTTGAATTCGTTATGGCATGCCATAAGCTGCAATATACAAAAACTTACCACCGTATCTCCCTCACGGTGAATGTAACGGCTGCCCGTCCCGGCCCATCCTGCGAAGGAACCGCACCGAAAATAACGGTAGCCTCGGGATTGGCTTCGGAACCGCCACTTCGTTGACGATGAAATTCACTCCTGGTGCTTCGACAGGACACTGTGGTGCCGTCCATAAAAGAAATAGATGATGAAGCCGATAAGGAGCCAGACAAAAAGTCGCAGCCAGTTCTCGGCAGGCAATGAGAACATGAGCAACAGGCAGGTGAGGATGCCTGCCAGCGGCACAAAAGGCACGAGCGGCGCCCTGAAGGGGCGTTCAGCCTCCGGATGGGTCCTGCGCATGATCAGCACCGCCGCGCAGACGATGACGAAAGCAAAAAGGGTCCCGATGTTGACCAGTTCGGCAAGCAGGCGCAGGGGCAGGAACGCACCGAGCAAGGCCACGAACAGACCGGTCAGAATGGTCGATTTCCAGGGCGTCCTGAACTTCTCGTGGATCGCCCCGAAAAAGCTTTTGGGTAACAGGCCGTCACGGGCCATGGCCAGAAAGACCCTGGGCTGGCTCAGCATCATGACGAGCAGCACCGAGGTGATTCCGGTGATGGCGCCAAGCGAAACAAGAAACTGCGCCCATCCGAGACCGACCTGCCTGAAGGCGTCGGAGACCGGAGCATCGATGTTGATGCGATCGTACGGAACCATGCCCGTGATCACCGTGGCGACCGCAATGTAGAGCACCGTGCAAATGATCAGCGAAGCAATCAGTCCTATCGGTACGTCACGCTGTGGATTCCGTGCCTCTTCGGCATGGGTTGATACCGAATCAAAGCCGATATAGGCGAAAAAAATCATGGCGGCACCGGCTATCACGCCGACCGGAGCACCTCCAGGGGCGACTTCGCCGAGTATCGTCATGCCGAACACACTCAGGCCCGAATAACCGAACGGGGCGAAGGGTTGCCAGTTCTCGGGTTTGACATACATGGCGCCCAGGATGATCACCAGCAGTACGATCGCCACCTTGACGATGACCATACCGGTGTTGAAGCCGGCGCTTTCCCGGATTCCCTTCACCAGCACCACGGTCACCAGGAGGGTGATCAGAACCGCAGGAAGATCGAACATTGAACCGGTCGAAGAGAGCAACCCGGTCGTCGGATCGAAATCAAGCGGGGCCCGCGCGAAGATGGGCGGCAGGCGCAGCTTGAAAATCCCGATGAAATCCTGGAAATAGTGCGACCATCCATGAGCTACGGTGGCCGACGCCACCGCGTACTCCAGAATCAGGTCCCATCCGATGATCCAGGCAACAAGTTCGCCGAGGGTGGCGTAGGCGTAGGTGTATGCCGACCCTGCTACTGGGGCCATGGAAGCGAACTCCGCATAACAGAGCGCCGCGAACACGCAGGCAAGGCCCGCAAGCGCGAAGGAGAGGGTGACGGCCGGCCCCGCCTTGTCATGGGCGGCAACGCCGATAAGCACGAAGATCCCGGTACCGATAATGGCTCCGACGCCCAGGCTCGTCAGGGCGACTGGACCGAGCACCCGCTGCAGGCGGTGCTCCCCTTTCATCTCTTCGAGCAGCAGGGACAGCGGCTTTTTTCTGAAGCTGTTTTTCACAGATATGAACGGATTTGTGGTTACGGAGCCAGCTCCGGAAAACACCCCGACCGGTCAAAGAGGACGCTTCTTGTCGTATTCCTGGTTGTTCAACGTCAGAAGGCCCCGGCAATCTTCATGATCAAGGTAAAAAAAAAGTCCGGCATCGGAATCGGTGGAGGTAGGCGAAGCCTGCAAAACTGATGCTATCGATGCCGACGTGCCGGGAAAACGACGGGGTCCGGACTTGCAGGTGATTGCCTGAATTTCCATGGAATTTACGACATTTTTATGCTCCAAGCCCAAACAATCCTTTACGGATGCACCATTTGAGCAGCTCTATGACCGGTATGACCGTCAGGGCGCAGGCAAGGACGACGAACCAGTCCTCTGGCGGCATTGCGAAGGTCGAGAAGGGTGTGGAGAAGAACGGCACATAAATGATCGCCGCAAGCATGAGCAGTTCCCAGATGATCGCCAGGTTCAGCCACCTGTTGGCAAATGGTTTCAGAAAGAGCGGAACCGAATCAGAGCGGAAATTATAGGCTTTGAAGAACTGGATGAGTACCAGGGAGACGAACGTCATGGTCATGGCCTCGCGAATCGAGCGACCCGAGTGCCGGGCCCATTCGAACAGGAGCAGGTTGACGAACGTCGACCATAAACCGCCAGTCAGCATCAGCGCCAGGACGGGCCTGGTGAATATACCTTTCTTCGGATCGTTCGGCGGACGACTCATGATGCGGGAATCGGCCGGATCGACCGCCAAAGCCAATGCAGGAAGGCCGTCGGTAGCAAGATTGACATAGAGAATCTGCACCGCCGTAAGCGGCAGGGGAATCCCGAGGAGGGTTGCCCCGGCCATAAGGCCAAGCTCGCCGATATTCGACGAGAGGAGATAGGTCAGGTACTTCTTGATGTTGTCGTAAATACCTCTCCCCTCCTCGACCGCGGCGACGATCGTCGAAAAATTATCATCCGTAAGGGTCATTGCCGACGCTTCACGGGAGACGTCGGTGCCATTAATGCCCATGGAGATGCCGATGTCAGCTTTTTTGAGCGCGGGAGCATCATTGACGCCGTCGCCGGTCATGGCCACCACCTGGCCTTCGGCCTGCAGCGCCTCCACGATGCGCAACTTGTGCTCCGGCGCAACCCTTGCGAAAACGTCAGTGCCTGAGACCAGGGTTCTGAGCGAAAGCGGGTCAAGGCCTTGCAGTTCCGCACCGGTCACTACCCTGCCGCCACGGAGGATACCCAGTTCGGTGGCGATGGCCTGGGCCGTCACCGGATGGTCGCCGGTAATCATGATCGGGCGTATACCTGCCTGAAGACAGCGTCGGACCGCCTCGCGCGCCTCCGGCCTCGGCGGATCGATCATCCCGGCAAGACCGAGAAAGCAGAGATCGCTGTCGGTGCGAGGATCCTGAACACCCTCCCTCACGGCGATGGCGAGCACCCGGAGTGCATCCCGTCCCATGGCCTCAGCGGACTTCATGATCCCTGCAACCCCTTCAGGGTCAAGCGCAACGGCACCGTGGGAGGTCAGCACTTGACTGCATGCGGACAGAATGACCTCAGGAGCGCCTTTCACGATGGCAAGAAACCCTTCACCATCGCGGTGGACGGTCACCATCCGTTTGGTTTCAGAGGAGAATGGCTGCTCGTCGATGCGCGGATATCTGCGGTTCAGAAGCTCCTCCGTGATCCCCCCCTTCCTGGCGACCACGATCAGGGCCGCCTCGGTCGGATCACCGCTGATCGTCCAATCGCCATCCTCAACTTGTTCGAGTCGGGCGTCATTGCAGAGGGCTCCGGATTCGAGCAGTCTCCTGAAAACCGGGTTCAGCTCTGCGCCGGTGTCACCAGCGGAGATCCCGCCATCGGGGCGGTAACCCGATCCCGTCACCGTAGCCAGCTTGCCGTCGGCATAAAGGGTGCGTACGGTCATCTCGTCCCGGGTCAGGGTGCCGGTCTTGTCCGAACAGATCACCGTCGTGCTGCCGAGCGTCTCGACGGCCGGCAGTCGTCGCATGAGGGCGTTGCGCCGGGACATGCGCTGCACGCCAAGTGCGAGTGAAATGGTGACCACTGCCGGCAAGGCTTCCGGTACGACCGCAACCGCCAGGGCAATCCCGAAAATCAGGATCTCCACGAAGGGTTGACCACGCATGAGGCCAAGGCCGACAATGATGAACACGATCACCAGCGCCGCCCTGGCCAGGGAGTTGCCAACATGGTCGAGGCTTTTCTGGAGCGGGGTCTTTCCGGTATCGACAGTCTGCAGCATACCTGCGATCAGGCCGAACTCGGTCTGCATACCGGTCGCGGTGACCATGGCCCGCCCCCTGCCGTATCCGGCAGAGGTTCCGGCGAACACCATGTTTCTCCGGTCACCGATAGCGGCACCCTCCTCAAGAATGAGGGTGGAATCCTTTTCGATGGGCTGGGACTCCCCGGTCAGTGAAGCCTCCTCAACCCTGAGATTGACCGCGTCGACGAGACGGGCGTCCGCCGGTATGCGGTCACCGGCAACAAGCAGGATGAGGTCGCCTGGCACGAGCGACGAGGCCGGGACAAGTTGCTCCACACCCTCCCGCAGAACACGGGCATTCGGGGCGGCCATTTTTTTCAGCGCCTCGATCGCCTTTTCGGCACGGAACTCCTGGATGAATCCGAGCAGCACGGCAAGCAGCACGATCACCGCGATAGCCACTGCCTCGACACCGTGGCCAAGGAACACGGAAAGGACGGTCGCCATGAGCAGGGTCAGGATAAGGACATTCCTGAACTGGCTCATGAGCAGGCTCCATGGGCCCGGCCCTGCCGCCGTCATGAGGGCGTTGGGACCATATTGCAGCAATCGCCTCGCCGCCTCCCCACTGCTCAATCCCTGCGGCGAGGAGCCATATTCATGAAAAAGCTCTTCGGAAGTCTTGGTGTGGCCCGATCGAAAAGAGGTCGTCATACCGGAGTTGTTTGTCGTTTATTTCAAAGATAAACGACCTGTGCCCGGAAGCAGTTCCGTCAAATCGAGGCGCACAAGCGCCAGTGCCATCCGGAGAGAGGGCTCAGTGCCAGACCCCGCTGCTGCAGCAGTGCCCGCCAGCCGGGGGCTGCTCTTCGACGACATTGCAGAACCAGGCGGCCACATGGCCGAAGGCTCCAGGCGGAAAGTCAGCCTTGGCCTGCTCAAGCTCCTGTTCACTGAAATCGAATCCTGCCTCTCTGACCAGTTCCATCCTTTTTTTCGAGAGCTCATTGACGAGATGCTTCCTGAACCCCTCCTCGTCGATGATCTTCGCAATAAACGCTCTTGCAGATGACTGTGACATGGCGGCCTCCTTTAACTGATGTTTACCGATACCCGGCCTTGCGGCTCCCGTAGGATCAATATCCGTAAATAAAGCGCTCCCATGCAAACATGATCACCTCAAACGGGAATGGATTCGTCCGGATCGTCTCGCCGGCAGAGTCTGGTGCGCCATGAGGCTGTATTTGTTGACGTCGCAACAGGCGATAGCCCCCCGCATTGGCGAAAGCGCACCGGTGCTGCGAAAGGGTGTGCATGGAGGGGTGACGCGAACACGGGAGTGTCCGACAATATCCTCAACGGATTCAGAGCCTTGCGCCACCCGAAATTTCGAGAATCTGGCCCGTGATGAAGGCGGCATCGTCCGATGCGAAAAACAGGGCCGCTTTGGCAACATCGTCCGGAGTGGCGATACGACCGAGAGGGTAGCGGGCTGCGGTCGCTTCAGACATGGCTTTCCAGCGTTCCGGTCCAAGGGCGCGCACGAATGCATCAACCTCAACGAGCGCCGGCGCAAGCGCATTGGCCGTGATGTTCGAGCTGCCGAGCGCGATGGCTATCGAGCGGGTAAAGGAGTATATAGCACCTTTCGAAGCGGAGTAGGTGAACTGTCCTGGACTGCCGCGCCAGACGAGCGAACTCATGTTGACCATGCGCCCGTACCGCTGAGGTTTCATGATTTTGGCGGCCTCCCGGCAGCAGAGAACGCATGACTTGAGGTTCATGTCCAGGTTTCTGGTCATACGCTCCGCATCAATCTCTTCAACCGAGGCCATCGGGTCAAAATCTCCCCCGGCGATATTGACCAGGATTTCGAGCCGGCCGAATTCCTCGTGAAGTTCCGAAAACAGATCGACAACCTCTTTTTCAGAGGTCAGGTCCGCCCCGGCAACCCGGCCTTCCCCGCCCTCCAGTACGATCTGGTCGAGCACCCGACTGGCACCCTCCACATCGATGTCCGCGAGCACGACGCGCGCTCCTTCACGGGCGAAACAGCGTGCCGTCGAACTGCCGATGCCCCCGGCAGCCCCGGTGACCAGCGCGATTTTGTCAGCAAGTCTCATGTTCAACTCCTTCTGATGGTTTTTCCCCTGCCATACCTCCTCCCCGCCTCCAGTCCCGCCCGGAGGCGGGGAGGCAATCACCGCAGGACGGGTTTTCTTTCATCGGCTCGCCGCCATACGCTCTTCATCAGGGGATCCTGCGAAAAGCTTGAACCCCATGAGGCTCGTCATCGACTGGACGGCAGAGTTGAATCGTCCGATAAAGAGGTCAAGCTCGTTCACCCTGAAGGACTCCATCTCCGAGACCTCAAGCATGAACGCGAGGAACTGTTCATGGCGCATCTCCCCTATCCGTGAAGACCAGGAGGCGTTTGAAATCCTGAAGGCGCAAAGCGGTTCGTCGATCAGCCAGAGATCCCCGAGCAGGAGCAGTTGCAGCCAGAAATCGAGATCGACCGTATAGGGGATCCTTGCGCTGTATCCGCGGGTCTTGCCGAGAAGGGCCGCAGGATAGAGGCCGCAGACCGGTTCACCGATGATGTTGGTCCCCATGCGAACCATTTTTCGCACCAGTTCGGCTGGTTCCTTTCTGCCGCCGTCGATGAAATTGACCTTCTTGATGAGCGTCTTTCCATCAGAATCGATGATGGTCCGGTGGCAGGAGACCAGGCTGACTCCGGCAGAGCTTGCGCCGGAAAAGATTTCGACCTGCTTTTCAAGACACTCAGGGAATAGCAGATCGTCAGCGCAGAGCAGCTTGACGTAGGTCCCCCCCACCTGGCTCACCGCCCGGTTCCAGTTGCCTTCCGGGCCAAGGTTCCTGTCGCTGGTAACGATCCTGATACGGGGATCCGAGTAAGAGCGGGCGATCTCCAGGGAGCGGTCCGTCGAGTGATCGTCGTAAACCAGCAGCTCGAAATCGGGCATGGTCTGCGCCAGCACCGACTCAATGGTTTCGGCAATGAAGCGTTCGTTGTTGTATAACGGAACGGCGACACTCACCAGTGGTTTTGCCTGAAATCCCATACAGTTTTCTCCTCATCTGCATCACATTATTCCGAAACTTGACCAACGGTATCAAACAATGCACCGAGCTCGTCGGCCCACGCCTGCGTAGCCGGTTTTCCCGTATGCGTGATGGTGCTGGACGAGACGGTCGCCCCATCGAACTTCGCCCTTCCGACACTTGCCCGCCACAAGGTTGCCCCCCGGAGATCGGCCTGGCGCAAATCTGCTTTCTCGAGGTTTGCGGACCGCAAGTCCGCACGTCGCAGGTTCGCCTTCTGCAGGCGGGCCATTGAGAGGTCTGCACTTTTGAGCGAAGCGCCGACAAACCGGGCTCCCTGAAGATCCGCGCCAGAAAGCATACGGTTGTCGAGATCGACGCCATCGAGAGTAACCGCGACTGACGGCTCTGCTTTTCGCATCCTGTTCCACTTCGGCACACCGGATTTCAACAACTCGAACTGAACCGGATCGTAACGTACGCCAGCAGGGTCCCGCTTCCATGATTTGAGCGGTTCGAGCGTCGCCGCCAAAGGCGGCACGGAATCCGTGACTGGAGTCGGCGTCGCCGTCGTAACGGCGGGGGCCGGACCCGTACCGGATAACGTTTGGTGTGCCTGGGT
>JAAXXR010000127.1 GCA_013334335.1 Chlorobiaceae bacterium | reverse complement strand
CGCTTGCCGCAGCGCCGCTGATGAGCCTGAAGCATGCCGAGTTCGGCGGGGCCGACGGTCAGGCCGAAGAGGCCATAACGGAGCTGCATCCGGAGTACAAGCCCTGGTTCGCGCCCTTCTGGGAGCCTCCGGGCGGGGAGGTCGAAAGTCTGCTTTTTGCACTTCAGGCCGCTCTTGGCGCGGGGGTGCTGGGTTATGGTCTGGGCTTCCTTCGCGGCAGGCACGACGGCAGCGAACCGGCATGATCACGATTGACCGGTATACGGCGACCTCACCGCTCAGAAGGGTGGACCCGCTCATGAAGCTCTCTTTCGCGCTCCCGCCGCTGCTGCTCTGCCTCTGGGCAGACCGCATTGCGCTATCGCTGCTCGTGCTGCTTGCGATGGGAGCGGCGACGGTTTTCGCAGGAAGGGTCTCCGCGCGTATTTTCATCGGTCTGCTCGTGCTTCCCCTTGCGTTTCTTGTTGCGGGAGCGGCAGGGGTGGCTGTCGATTTCAGTCCCGATCCGGACCGGTTTGCCGTCGCCATGCCGGTCGGCGGCGTTTACGCCGGTCTGACGGCGTCGGGACTCGACAGGGCCTTTCGGCTGTTTTTCCGGGCCATGGGGTCGGTTTCCTGCATGTATTTCATCGCGCTTACCACTCCTCCGGAAACCCTTTTTCATGCGGCGCGGCGGCTGCGCGTTCCGGAGCTCCTTATCGAGATGGCCGGCCTCGTCTACCGGTTTCTTTTCATTCTGCTCGACAGCGCCGGACGGATTCGTCTGGCGCAGGAGTCCCGTCTGGGCTATGTCGATCTGCAGGCATCGTTCCGTTCGCTTGCGGCGCTTTCCTCGGCGCTTTTTCTCATGGCCGCAAGGCGCGCCGACGAGTGCTATACGGCGCTTGAATGCCGGGGTTATGAGGGTACGCTCAGGGTGCTTCACGAGCCTTGTGAACGGCCCCGTTCCTTTCTCCTGCTGCTTGCCGGAGTTCACGGCCTGCTTGCCGTCGCCATTTTGCTCATCTGGCGGTATCCGGAGCTGTTCCCATGGTGACGGCTCAGACCATTCTTGAAGCCCTGGAGCTGCACTACACCTATCCGGACGGTTCGCAGGCATTGAACGGCGTCGATTTCAGGGCGGAACGGGGGAAGCTCACCGCGCTGCTCGGCAGCAACGGCGCGGGCAAGTCCTCGCTGCTCCTTGCCTGCAACGGGATCGTCCGGCCGCAATCCGGAACGGTGCTTTTCAGGGGAATCCCTGTCTCCTACAGCAGGAAAGGACTTGCCATGCTGCGCCGTCAGGTGGGAATGGTGTTCCAGAATCCCGATGTCCAGCTTTTTTCGAGCAGCGTTTTTCAGGACATCTCCTTCGGGCTCTGTAACGAGGGGCTGCCGGAAGATGAAATCCGGAAGCGCGTTGCCGTGGCCATGCGGAATACCGGGATCGAGGCCCTCGAGGGCAAGCCGGTGCACCGGCTGAGCTTCGGGCAGAAAAAAAGGGTCGCCATGGCCGGCGTGCTCGCCATGGAACCCGCTCTCCTGCTTCTTGACGAGCCGACCGCGGGTCTCGATCCGAAAGGTGCGGCGGAAATCATGCAGCTCGTCAAAGCCATGCAGCGGCAATCGGGCATGTCGGTGATTATCGCCACGCATGACATCGAAATGGTGCCGCTCTTCTGTGATCACGTCTGTGTCATGGAAGCCGGCAGGGTTCTTTTCGAAGGCACGCCGGAGGAGGTGTTCACCCGGAAGGATAAGGTGCGTCAGGCCGGACTTCGTCTGCCGAGGATCGGCCATCTGATGGAAATTCTGAAGGAAAAGGACGGTTTCCGGTTCAGCGAGGAGGCATTTTCCATTGGATCGGCAAGGAGGGTGATCAACGAGTGGGGCAGGGAGCGATGACTCTTGCCGCTGTTTTTTTTATCCGGTATTTTTCTTATGTTCAGAACTGTTCTTTCGTCGTAGCTGGTGCCGGTTTAAAAGCCGGAGAATAGGGAAGTACGTGAAA
>JAAXXR010000018.1 GCA_013334335.1 Chlorobiaceae bacterium | reverse complement strand
ATGCCGATGAAGAAGCTGTTTCGCCTGCGCTAAGACACCAGACCAGCGTACCGGAGCTTCCCTGGAACCGCGCTCTCGTCCTGCCATTCCAGACAACCCCCACAGCACGTGAATCAAGCAGGGTAACATTCAAGCCACCGGCCCTGTCCCCCTCAGCATTGCCGTCTACTTTGCTTTCGCGACTGAGATACCCCTTTTCGAATAGCTTTTCGTTCAGTTAGTTGTGAGCGTCCCCTACGCACCCTGTCGAAAGATTAGCCCGCATCGAGAACGGCGTCATGGAAGTCGTTCTCATGAACAATCAGTACAGGAACCCCGGTCTTTCTCAGTTGAACTGCTTTCTCGACTTTTCGTCCGTAACACGCATAAGCCCAACACGGGTTGCCCTCAGCGCCAATTACGAGATACCGGACTCTTTTTGTGACATTTGGTGAAAATACGCCACCAAGGCGTTCAACAGTTGAGGCTAATGCACTACGAGTGTAATGAATGGAAGCGCCAGTAAAGCAGAACGTTGAGTCAGCAAACTCAATCTCTGGGCAAACTGCGCAAAGCCCGAGAATGTTTGCACCCTCTGATACGACCGGACTGTTGATGGTCCGGCCATCCAGAATAGTAATGAACTCCGCAAAGAAACTCATCAGTAGCGCGTGCTCCCTGGCGTCAATCTTCTTATCCTTCATGACGCCGACGATGAGACTGTCAACTTCGTCATAGGGCCAGCAAGTCTTCAGATGCTCGTGATCCTGTAGCCATGCAGAGAGGCCATTAAGCTCGGCCTCAGTGATCATTCCATCGGAAACAATACCCCCAACAATCGCATGTAGACGCTGGAGATCGGCAGTCCTTTGATCGAAATACTCTGTTGAGCAAAGGCGCTCACACAACCAAACGATGTCATCATGTTCATCTTTCGTGACGACTCCATCTGCCACTGCCGACTGCACGACCGGAATGAGTTCATTGAATGGGTGGTGAACTCGCAATGCGTCATGTTCTGTCAGCCAAAGATTCAAGAATGATAACTCTGATTCATTGATTTCACTGTCAATCGTGATGCCCTCAATAAGCCCCAACAGCGAATTCACGGACTTCTCAAGGCATGCACGGGTCATGAATTTGGCGTATTCAAGATGGTCTTGGTGCATGGAATCTCCGGAGATGTGTGCTTACAATAATTAAATAGATTCGCTGAAACAGCGATTTTAATGTTTTTATAAAAATAAAGATAACTCTGGAAACAGATAGCAAATGCGTTCAATAAAGTACTTATTCAGCAATTGTGCGTGAGGCTAATCGGCACAAGCATCATCGCTTGGGCGGACTTCCAGAGCGAAGCAGCGCGGTGCGGAGAGCATTGCGCCCGAGATCCTCAGGGTCCCCGCTTGGGGGGATTGGCGGAGCATGGCGGCCCGGAAGCAAGGCGGACAGCAGCCGGGGCGAGATGCGAAGCCCAAGCGCAACGCGACGCGCTTTCAGTTGCGCGTCCTTTAGTCGGGATGCGCCATGCCCTCAGCGCCAAACCTTCGCCGGTCTCGAGCAAGGGCCGCCCCCGCCAGCAGGGAACGCACGGAGGCAAGCACGCGGGCGACGGAGGGGGCGGGGGTGTCGCAGGCAAGGAACTGCGAGCATGTAGTCGCGCTCGCAGCTTCTACTGACGGGCTCACGTCCTTGCCAGCAAACTCTTTCGCCCGATCTCGATGAAACGGCTTTCCACCCAGTGTCCTGGCAACATATTGGCTGAGATTGCCGATAAGGTGCAGCACCAGATTACCAGGACTTGAAAGGTTCGGGGCGAAATCAGTCCATAACCGTTGGCTATCCAAGGCATCCAGGCATACCGCAATGCGATCAGCACCCTCCGATATAGTCCTGCTGACCGATAAACAGAGTTGATAAGCCACAAATGTGAATATTTATATTTTGCACGTGTCGTCAGAATAAGCCGAACGAATCACCGGGAATCAGGCCAGACAAGTAAAGTTGAGGGGGGTTGATATTTGCTATTGTCGAGGCTCCCTCCATTGAAAAACTTTTCCTTGCATAAAAGTAACTTCGCCACTATTCTGGTAATACCAAGTTGCAATTTCGCCACCGTCAACTCGATACGGTTCACCAAGCATTATTTGCACATCACGGTAATCCATATTTGTGGTCAGCCTTCTCCAATTCATCACCGATTTCCACCCTTCACCCGACGTTACGCGTTCATTGGCCTTGCTCGTATTGCTTAGCAAGGATTCCAGCTTCGACAGTCGTAACTTTATCTCCTGAACCTCTTTTTCAAGCCGCTCAGTTCGATCAGCATCTTGCGCATTTGCAGTAAAAGCGACGGCTACGAACAGACAGCAAATGCCAGTAATTTTATTAATCATGGTCTTCCTTTTGTTGCACATAGCGGAACTGTGGTAGAACTGCTGTCCAAAGTAATATATTGATTTTGCTGCCCTGACCATCTGCTCAAGCAGTTTGTACCCGCCTTGGCAAGACAAGAAAAATTGCCCAATCAAGCGCTGTTCTGTCAAACGTGGGGCGTTGAACGGCAAGCGCAAAACCATCTGGAAAAGGACTTCAGCATATTCGCCAGGGCATTGATGGTGACACCTGATTGACGCACTGATTCGGCAAGCGCCTAACCATATTCCTCGAAGAACTTCACTGACAGATGGCACTTGGGGACAGTAAGTGCAATAAAAAGGAGCAACACGTAGGCGCTCTTTTCTTCTTCCACTTTCGCCACAACCAATGCTGACAGGTCTCAGGATGCGCAGGACATAGTGCTGAAAGGGAGGTGCTGCCGGCGTGCTTAGAATCAGCTGATCGATTCGGGTAACGAAAAAAGGCCGGTCACCTTGGGGGTGCCGGCCTTTTGTACTGGATGAGTAACCTTGTTGCTCAGAAAAGCGGGCCGTAGCCGTCAAGCGGGAAGCTGAGGCAGAGGGTCTTGATCTCGGCCTTGACGTCGCGGCAGACATCGGAGATGTCGGCGTTGTTGGCGGACGAGATGACGCGGTCGATGAGTTCGACGATCTTCTCGCTTTCGGCGACCTTCATGCCTCTGGTGGTCATGGCCGGTGTGCCGATACGGATGCCGCTGGTCACGAAGGGCGACTTGTCGTCGAAGGGCACCATGTTCTTGTTTGCCGTGATGCCCGCCTCGTGCAGCAGGTTCTCGGCGACCTTGCCGGTGACCTCCTTGTTACGCAGGTCGAGCAGCATGAGGTGGTTCTTCGTTCCGCCGCTGACGATATGGTAGCCGGCATCAATGAATTTGGCGGCCATGGCGGCGGCGTTGTCCTTGACCTGCTGTGCGTAGACCTTGAAGGAGGGCTGCAGGGCTTCGCCGAAGGCGACCGCCTTGCCGGCGATGATGTGCATGAGCGGACCGCCCTGGATGCCGGGCATCACTTCGGCGTCGAGCACCTCGGACATCATCTTGACGCGGGAACCGGTCTTGGTCTTGATGGTGATGCCGAGCGGGTTCTCGAAATCCTTGCCCATCATGATCATGCCACCACGCGGGCCGCGCAGGGTCTTGTGGGTGGTGGTGGTGACGAAGTGGCAGTGCTCCATCGGGTTGGGCAGGACGCCCGCGGCCATGAGTCCGGCGGGATGGGCGACGTCGGCCATGAGCAGCGCGCCCACCTTGTCGGCGATCTGGCGGAAGGCCTTGAGGTCGAAGCCCTGCGAGTAGGCGCTGGCTCCGGCGATGATCAGCTTCGGACGGACCGACAGGGCCAGCTCCTCGACCTTGTTCATGTCGATGATGCCGGTCTCGCGGTCGACGCCGTAGGAGTGGGCATCGAACATCTGGCCGGAGAAGTTGACCGGGCTGCCGTGGGTCAGGTGGCCGCCGTGGGAGAGGTCGAGGCCCATGATCTTGTCTCCGGGCTTGAGCACGGCGAACAGCACGGCCATGTTGGCGCTGGAGCCGGAGTGGGGCTGGACGTTGACATATTCGGCACCGAAGAGCTGCTTTGCCCGGTCGCGGGCAAGGTTCTCGGCCACGTCGACATATTCGCAACCGCCGTAGTAGCGCTTGCCGGGATAGCCCTCGGCATACTTGTTGGTCATCACTGAGCCGCAGGCTTCCATGACGGCCCTGCTGGTGAAGTTTTCGGAGGCGATCAGTTCAAGGGTCTCGGTCTGTCGCCTGACTTCGCCGGCAATCGCCTCGAAGACCTCGCGGTCCTGCATCTTCAGGATATCGTGCTTCATCGTTTGTCCTTCTCCCGTGGGAGGTTTTACGGTTGTTTATGCTGTTTCAACTGCTTGTCGGCCAACTGCTCGAACAGGAGCCGGTCGTTTCCGGTGACCGAGTCGATCATGTGGCCAAGCTTGTCGCGCTTGGTCTCCAGGTAATGGCGGTTCACGTCGTTCGGTTCGATCTGGAGCGGAAGACGCTCGACGATCTCCAGGCCATAGCCCTCGAGGCCGACGATCTTCTTCGGGTTGTTGGTCAGGAGCCTCATTTTCCTGACGCCGAGGTCCTGCAGGATCTGCGCCCCGATTCCATAATCGCGCAGGTCCGCCTTGAAGCCAAGCTTCTCGTTGGCCTCGACGGTGTCGAATCCCTCGTCCTGGAGGTTGTAGGCCTTGAGTTTGTTGACGAGGCCGATGCCGCGCCCCTCCTGCATGAGATAGACGAGTACGCCGCGCCCCTCCTTTTCGATCATGCTGAGTGCGGTGGCGAGCTGGTTGCCGCAGTCGCACCGGAGGGAGCCGAAGGTGTCGCCGGTTGCGCACTGCGAGTGCACCCTGACGAGCACCGGCTCGCCGTTATCGACATCTCCCTTGACGAACGCCATATGGTTCTGCTGGTCGACGAACGATTCGTAGGCGATCAGCCTGAAGTCACCGTACGCCGTGGGCAGGCGCGACTCGACCGCGCGGTGCACCAGCTTGTTCTGCTGCATCCGGTAGGCCACGAGGTCCTTGATGGTGATGAGCTTCATGCCGAGCTTCTCCTTGAGCTTGAGCAGTTCGGGAAGCCTGGCCATGCTGCCGTCATCGTGCAGGATCTCGCAGAGCAGGCCCACCGGCTGGCATCCGGCGAGCATGGCGAGGTCCACGGCCGCCTCGGTGTGGCCGACCCGCCTGAGGACGCCCCCGTCCATGGCGCGAAGCGGAAAGATGTGGCCCGGCCTCGAGAAATCATCGGCCGAGCAGGACGGATCGGCGATCATCTTGAGGGTCATGTAGCGGTCGAAGGCTGAAATGCCGGTAGTGACCCCCTCGGCGATGGCATCGATGGAGACGGTGAAGTTGGTTTCGTGCTGGGAGGTGTTGCGCTGGACCATCGGTTCGAGCTGCAGCTCCCGTGCACGCTGCATGGTAACGGAAACACAGAGCAGCCCCCTGGCCTCCTTGGTGATGAAGTTCACCATCTCGGGGGTGGCATGCTCGGCGGCGGCAATAAAATCGCCTTCGTCCTCGCGGTCCTCGTCATCGACGACAATGACCAGCTTGCCGTTCCTGATATCCTCGATAGCCGATGGAATGGAATCGAAACTCGTTTTGTTCATCCTGGTAGGTAGTAAATACTTGGCGGCTCCATCGCTCGGGATGCTGGGCCGGCCTGTTTCAGGTCGGGAAATTACATGAATTCAATGTAATGTAAAAAAAAGTTCCTCCTCCGAGAGCAGGAGGCGACACCATCGATCATGATTTGACAACTCCGGACTCTTTGACATGGCTCCTCTTTTTTTTATACTTGCTGAATTTTTTTGAACGTCAGCTAAGTGTTACCTTAGAGTACAGTCGATTTCCCAAGTTTTTTCAAAACGACACTGCATGACTTCTCCAGTTCCGACTCTTTCCAGCGAAGCAAGGGCACTCTCACTGAAGCTGCCGGAAAAACCCCTCAGAAAAGCCAAGGAGCACGGTTTTTCGGACTTCCAGATCGCCACGATTTTCCAGTCAACGGAAAACACGGTGCGAGAACTCCGTAACCACTATGGTGTCGTTTCGGTGTTCAAAACCGTCGACACCTGCGCTGCCGAATTCGACGCGAAAACGCCCTACCACTACTCGACGTACGACGAAGAGAACGAATCGGTCCGCTCCGACAGGAAAAGGGTCATCATCCTCGGTGGCGGCCCGAACCGCATCGGCCAGGGCATCGAGTTCGACTACTGCTGCGTGCAGGCCGTGTTCGCCCTCAGGGAAGCGGGGTACGAGACCATCATGGTGAACTGCAACCCTGAAACCGTTTCCACAGACTACGATATCGCCGACAAGCTCTATTTCGAGCCCCTGACCTTCGAGGACACCATCCGCATCATCGAACACGAGCAGCCGCTTGGCGTGATCGTCAGCTTCGGGGGCCAGACCCCGCTGAAGCTCTCGACCAGGCTCGATGCGGCCGGAGTGAACATCCTCGGCACCTCCTCCAAAGGGATCGACCTGGCAGAAGACCGCAAGAAGTTCGGCGCCCTGCTCGAAAAGCTCGACATCCCGCACCCCGATTACGGAACCGCCACCAGCTACGCCGAAGCGCAGGAGATCACGCGCCGCATCGGCTACCCGGTGCTCGTCAGGCCAAGCTACGTGCTCGGCGGGCGCGCCATGAAGATCATCTATAACGACGACTCCCTGAAGGAGTACGTGGACCAGGCGCTCTTCATCACCGAAAAGTACCCGCTCCTGATCGACCGCTTCCTCGAGACGGCCGTCGAGTTCGACATCGACGCCATCGCCGACAGGACCGACTGCGTCATCAGCGGCATCATGCAGCACGTCGAGGCGGCCGGCATCCACAGCGGCGACTCGACATCGATCCTGCCGTACTACAACATCGACAAGGCCGCCATCGCGACCATGAAGGAGCACACACGCAAGCTTGCCGAGAACATCGGCGTGATCGGCCTGATGAACGTGCAGTATGCCGTGCAGAACGGCAAGGTCTACGTGATCGAGGTCAACCCGCGTGCGAGCCGCACCGTGCCGTTCGTCGGCAAGGCCACGGCGATCCCGGTGGTCAAGATCGCCACGCGCGTCATGCTTGGCGAAAAGCTCAGCGACCTGCGCAAGGAGTTCGACCTGAAGGATTGCGACGATCTCGGACTGAAGCACATGGCCATCAAGGAACCGGTCTTCCCGTTCTCGAAGTTCGTCAAGTCCGGCGTCTACCTCGGCCCGGAGATGCGCTCGACCGGAGAGGCCATGAGCCTTGCCGACGAGTTTCCCGAAGCGTTCGCCAAGGCCTACCAGGCTGCCAACATGCACCTGCCGCTCTCCGGCACGGTGTTCATCAGCGTGAACGAGCAAGACAAGGACCAGAGAATCATCAACGTCGCCCGCGAGCTTTACCGCATGGGCTTCGACATCGTGGCCACCACCGGCACCCACGCGTTCCTGACCAGGCACGGCATCGACTGCAAGAAGGTCTTCAAGGTAGGCGAAGAGGGACGCCCGAACATCTTCGACATCATCAAGCTCGGCAAAGTGGCCTTCGTGATCAATACCCCGAGGGGGGAACGGGCGCTGCACGACGAGGAGGCGATCGGTTCGGCTTCGGTGCAGAGCGGCGTGCCCTTCGTCACGACCATCGAGGCTGCCGAAGCCTCGGTCCAGGCCATCGACTGCATCCGCCGCCAGGAGTTCGGCGTCAAGAGCCTGCAGGAGTACGCAACCTACCGGCAGAAATAGCGACCGCATGCAGTAGCCGGGTGTCGACCGCGATGCCCGGCCCTGCCGCTCGACGACTGCACTTCCCGCTTCCCGATAATCCTGCCGTTCGCTATCTTTCAGCTCGGCCGCCCGAGGCCGCCCATTTTTCGTTCAACCATCCATCCGCTCCGTCCATGGCTTCAACCCTGGCTACACTTCTTGAGGAATCGATCCAGCTCGAACTCAATCTTGCAAAGCTCTACACCCAGTTCAACGACCAGTTCGACGAAGACGAGGATTTCTGGTGGCAGCTCTCCATGGAGGAGCGCAGTCACGCCGCCCTGCTCCAGCAGGAGAAAAAACAGCCCCAGCCGCTGGCGTTCTTCCCCGAAAACCTGCTCTCGAAGGATCTCATGGCGCTCCAGGCGAACAATGCCTTCATCCGGGAGCATGCCGAACGCTTCTCCGCCGCACCCTGCTCAAGGGAGGAGGCGTTCAACCTCGCCCTGAAGATCGAGATGTCCGCCGGGGAGGCCCATTTCCAGGAGTTCATGGAGAGCGAAACCGGTTCGCTGACTGCCGACATCTTCCAGCAGCTCGCCAGCGAGGACCAGAACCACGCAAAACGGATCCGCGAGTATATGACGGCCAACGGCATCAGTATCACCGGACTTGAAGGTTGAGGGAAGCGGTCGACACCGATCAGCCCGAAACGCCGAAACGATCAGTCCACCGCCAGTGTTGACCAGTAACAGCACGGCTTGCCATGCCGTCAGGGAGTCGATTCAACCAACCACCATCTGAAAGGAGTACCATCCATGTTCAGCAAGAAACTTCTACAGGCGTTCAACGAGCAGATCAATCACGAGATGGCGTCTGCCTACCTCTATCTCTCGATGGCCTCGTACGCCCATTCGATGAACCTTCCGGGGTTCGCCCACTGGCTCGAGCTCCAGACCAAGGAGGAGAAAGGGCACGCGATGAAGCTCTACAAGTTCGTCAACGAACGTGGCGGCCGCGTCGAACTCCTTCCCATCGCGCAGCCGGAGTCGGATTTCAAGTCACCGGCCCACCTGTTCGAGGAGGTGCTGAAGCACGAAAGGAAAATCACGGGCCTGATCAACCGGCTTTACGAAACGGCCGTGGAGGAGCGGGATTATGCCGCACAGGTGCTGCTGCACTGGTACATTAGCGAACAGGTCGAGGAGGAGGCCGCAGCGTCGGAAATCCTCGAAACCATCAGGATGGCCGGAGAGAAAGGGCACGCGCTGATCATGATGGACCGCCAGCTCGCCAGGCGCGGCATGCAGCACTAAGCCGGCTTTGCACCATTTCACGAGGAAGGCCGCCCGGTATGAGGCGGCCTTCCGCTTTTTTCATCCCCCGGATGGCTGATCGGAAGCGGGCTCACCCCGTTTCCCCCACCTTGAGAAAGCGATGCGCCCAGTTCCCCGCTGCGTCGATCTCCACCTCCCCGTAACGCTCCGGACTGTAGCGGAAACTGCCGCCGTTGATAAACGTGAGCCCTTCGACGCTGTAGACCTGGAAACGGTGGAAGTGGCCATGCATGACCAGACGTGCCTGGAGCAGCTTCATCGTACCGAAAAAGTCGTCGCGGTTCTTGAACTCCATCGTCCAGTCGAACGCCTGGTCGATCAGGGCGTCGGTGCCGTACACCCGGTACGCGTGATGACAGAGGCCGATGATGAAACTCCCGGAAAGGGCGTCAATAACCGGCTGGCCGACGAGGGCACGCAAGATTTCGGGTGCGACGAACCCTCTCGCGCCAAGCGGGTTGTCGGAACCCGACCACGGCAATACCGAACTGACCGCCACCAGAGCCAGCGAAATCTCCCCGAAACGAAGCACCTTGACCAGCGGGTATCCCGCCGGGCCCTGTCCATCCTCGGAGATCAGGGGCAGGAACACCTGGCAGAACCTTGCCAGCCGGTCATTCACCCGCCGGCGTCGGCCGCTGACATCAGGATTGAGCGCGTGATAGAACCGCATCTCCTCTTCGAGGTTGATCAGGTCATGGTTACCCGGCAACACGGTCGTCCGGCCAAGTTCGAAAAGGCCGTGGCGCAGGAGCGCTTCCCGGATGAGCAGCCAATCCTCGGTGTTGGCCGTGTCGATAAGGTCACCGGTGATGACCAGGTGGTCATACTCCTTCCGGACGATCTCGGCCAGCAGGAGATCGAGCCGCTCGAGCTGGCGGCGGTCGTTTTTCCCTGCCAGATGCAGGTCGGACAGATGCGCAACCCTTACATTCTTGTCTTTCGACACTGGCTTCCTGAGGTTTTACGGCTTAATTGCCATAAATTATCAATAATTGTGTAACCGGCTCCGCGAATGTTATCTTCTTCAAGCGCAGCTTGCTCCCGGCAAACACACCCGGGTTGCCAGCTGACCACAAGATACTGCCTTTTCTGAACCTGCGCCATTGAACGCGCACAGCAAAATTTCAAAAACACACTATGTCGAAAAATACCAGCGCCGTTAAAAAACTATCCCGAAACCTCTGGTGGTCATGGGACACCGATGCCAAGGATCTTTTCAAAAGTCTCTCTCCGCTCCTGTGGGAACGCGTCAACCACAATCCCGTCGAACTGCTCCGGCATATCTCTTCCGATGAACTCGAAGCACGTTGCAATTGCGAGTTCGAGCACCGTATCTCGCACGTCAAGCAGCGTTTCGACGACTACCTGACCGAAAAAAACACCTGGGCCGCCAATCATGCACCAGAGCTGGTGGAAAACCCGGTTGCCTACTTCAGCGCCGAATTCGGCATCCATGAGAGCCTCCGGATCTATTCCGGCGGCCTCGGCATCCTGGCCGGCGACCACCTCAAGTCGGCAAGCGATCTGGGCATCAACTTCATCGGCATCTCCCTGTTCTACAAGGAGGGCTATTTCCGCCAGTACCTGAACCACGATGGCTGGCAGCTCGAGGACTATCCGCTGCAGTATGCGGAAAGCCTGCCCATCGAGAAGGTCACCACCAAAGACGGCAAGGACCTGATCATCGAGATCACCATCGCCCAGAGCACCGTGTACGCCCAGGCATGGAGCCTGAGGGTCGGCCGGGCCATGCTGTACCTGCTCGACACCAACATCCCGGTGAACGAGTCCCATTATCGCGAGATCTGTTCGAGGGTCTACGGCGGCGACCAGAACATGAGGATCAACCAGGAGATCCTTCTCGGTATCGGCGGCGTCAAGCTGCTCGACGCCCTGCACCTGACCCCGGCCGTCTACCACATGAACGAAGGCCACTCGGCATTCCTCACGCTGGAGCTCCTCAAGAAGCAGTTCGAGCAGAACGTCCCGTTCGAGCAGGCCAAGGAGAAGGTCAAGGAACAGTGCGTCTTCACCACGCACACGCCGGTGCCTGCCGGTCATGACCGTTTTTCGAGGGACATGATGCACTACACCTTCGACAAGTACCTGGCCAGCTGCTGCATCGACTTCGAAGAGCTCATGAAGCTGGGCTCCGAAGACCCGAATAACTCCTCGGGACTCTTCACCATGACGGTCCTCGCCCTGAAGCTCTCCAGAAGCGCCAACGGCGTCTCGAAGCTGCACGGAGAGGTGTCGAGAGATATGTGGAAGCACCTCTACTCGACCACGGACCCGAAACAGGTGCCGATCGGCCACATCACCAACGGCATCCACATCCGGAGCTGGAGCAGCGGCTTCACCGACCGTTTCTGGAGAAACCATACCGAGAGCATCGAGGACATGTTCTCTTCAAGGGAATCGGCCGAGGCCGTGCTGGCCAAGGTCACCGACGGCGAGCTCTGGTGCATGCGCTATCGCCTGAAGCGCAACCTGATCGACTTCATCAGCCGCTACCTGTCGAACCAGCTCTATCACCAGCACCAGTACACGCCATACAAGCCGGCTGACTCCTCGCGTTCCGTCAAGAGCACGCTCTCCCCGGACGTGCTGACCATCGGTTTCGCCAGGCGTTTCGCCACCTACAAGCGGGCTCCGCTCGTCTTCCAGGATCTCGACCGCCTCAACACGATCATCAACAACCAGAACATGCCGGTGCAGCTCATCTTCGCCGGCAAGGCGCACCCGCATGACGATGCCGGCAAGGAGTATATCCGCCAGATCGTCGAACTCTCCCGGCGCCCGCAGTTCCTCGGCAAGGTGGTCTTCCTGGAGAACTACAACATCGGCGTCGCCAAGCGCCTGGTTTCAGGTGTTGACGTCTGGCTCAACAACCCGGTCAGGCCCATGGAGGCGAGCGGCACTTCAGGTCAGAAAACCGTGCTGCACGGCGGCCTGAACCTGAGCATCATGGACGGCTGGTGGTGCGAGGCCTACAACGGCACCAACGGCTGGTCGATCGGCAGCGGCGAGCAGAACGACAACTACGACGAGCAGTACCGGTTCGATGCCCTGAAGCTCTACGAAGTGCTCGAGCACCAGATCATCCCGACCTTCTATGAGCGCAATGAGCACAACATCCCGGTCAAATGGCTGAAAAACGTGCGCAACGCCATCGCCAGCATCGCACCGGTCTACAACACCGACCGCATGGTCAAGGAGTACACGCTGCGCTATTACCTCAAGGAGTCGCGCCTCTGAGCACAACCCCAGGTAACATGACCTCATCATCTTCACCAATCGTGAGCTCCCCTGCCGCCGTCAGTCTGGGCAGGGGGCTCGACCTCCGGTCGCCGGTCATGCTCGCCTCCGGCACCGTCTCGTACGGGGAGGAGCTTGCCGGGCTCTGCGATCTCGGCAAAATCGGCGGACTGGTCACCAAGGCCATCTCTCCCGAACCCCGCACCGGCAATCCACCGCAGAGAATCGCCGAAACCGCCTGCGGCATGATCAACGCCATCGGTCTGGCCAATGTCGGTCTCGACCGCTTCGTCAGCGACAAGGTGCCATTCCTCCAGCAGCTCGACACCAGGGTGATCGTCAACATCGCCGGAAAATCGATCGACGACTACTGCCAGGTGGTCGAACGGCTTGACCGTGTCGAGGGGATCGCGGCTTACGAACTGAACCTCTCTTGCCCGAACGTGAAGGGCGAGTGCATGATCATGGGAGTCAGCCCCGATGCGACCAGGGAGATCGTTTCCACCATACGCGCCCTTACCGGCCGGCACCTCATGGTGAAGCTGACGCCCAACGTCACCTCGATCGCCACGATCGCGCTCGCCGCAGAAGAGGCCGGAGCCGACTCGGTTTCGCTGATCAACACCGTGGTGGGCATGGCGGTTGATTACCGCACGCGGAAACCCCTGCTCAGGAATGTCACCGGAGGGCTCTCCGGACCGGCCATCAAGCCGATCGCGCTCGCGAAGGTGTGGGAGGTGGCGAAAGCCGTCAAGATTCCGGTCGTCGGCATGGGCGGCATCGGCAGCTTCGAGGATGCCATGGAGTTCCTGCTCGTCGGAGCCAGCGCCGTGCAGATCGGCACCATGAACTTCGTTTACCCTGATATCGGTGAGAAGGTCGCGATCGCGATTGACGCGTACTTCTCGCAACCCGGCGCCCCCGCATTCAAGGAGTACGTCGGGAGCCTGGTGACCGGCTGAGTCCCCCCGGGCTGAAGCCCAGGGCAAAACCGGAACAGGTGAGCTGTGCATGTCCGCAGGGTTGAACCCCTGCTGAATATGGTGTCATGCGTCCGTGACCCCTTCCTGCCGTCCCCCCACCTGTCACCCGTCACTTCTTCCTACCGCCCCCCTCTGTTGTTACCAAGGATGCGCTTCCGGTATTTTTTCCCTGACTTGAACCCGATCGTACGGTACTGACGGATCATGCGGTTCCGGTTCAGGAAGGTGGTGTTGGTGAGCTGGGCGATGATGCGCGCCTCCGTCTCCTGCAGGTCGACGTCGGAGGGACCGGCGTCGGAAAGCAGCTTGACGATGAGCGGAGCGCATTCGAACGCCACGAAGAGCAGGGTGATGAAGGAGATGGCGTTTGCCGACGAGCGGCTGACGTCGCCGGAGTCATGGGTCAGCGCGCCGAGCGCCCAGTTGCGGTCGGCGAAGCCTGCCCTGGAGGCTTTCCGGTCGAGTACCGCATCGGTCAGCATCATCTGGTTGTTGATCCCCTCGGCGGCCTTCTGCCGGTTCACGAACTCCTCGAGCGAGGCGAGCTCCCTTGAGAGGTACTCCAGTCGGGCTTCCTTGCCCTGCACCACGGCCTCCTTGTTCTTCGCGTAGGGGCCGTAGCCCGTGATGCCGGAGGTGGTCCCGGTCCTCTCACCGAACACCTCGGCCTTGAGCTCCTCGCGCAACCGGCCCGCATCCTTGCCGAGGGCGTCGTACTCGCTCTGGTATTTGGCGATCTGGGACAGCTCCAGCGCATACTTCTCCTTGAAGGACTCCTGCACCTTCACAATCTGCGACTTCTGGTCGCTCAGGTAGCGCTCCTTCAGCTTGTCGTGGATCTCCTTGTCGAAAATCTTGAGTTCGAGCGGCCTGGCGATGACGATGGCGATCAGAATGGCCAGCACGAGCCTCGGAGAGGCCTGGTAGAACTGCTTCAAGCCTTTCGAAGTCTTCTTGATGCTCGATACGATGTAGCGGTCGATATTGAAGATGGCCAGTCCCCAGAGCACGCCGAACAGGATCGAAGCCACCCAGGCGACCGGCGAACCGGAAAAGACGAAGTAGAGGGCGTAGCCGCCCGAAAGGCCAGCGAACAGGGCCGTAAAGAATATGGTAGCCCCTATGCCGAGGAACTTGGCATGTTCGGTTGGATATTTGTCGATGATCTCCACCGGTGTGCCGGCGCAGATCCAGAAGAATCGTTGCAGTCGATCAAAATTCATGGATAGAGTGTCGTATCATTCCGGAAAGGGGGGAGATGACCTACCGCTCACAGGCAATTTACGCCCTCATGATCAAACCGCCAATTCATGATGCCACGCGAGACGAAACAGAGGCGGGTAATTCCGTATTTGTGCGAATTGTTCTATCTTTCACCCCACGTTATCTCTTTCAAGAAATATTTTTCCACATGCGCATAGGAATAGGTATAGACGTCCATCCTTTCGCCGAAGGCCGCAAACTGGTCATCGGCGGAGTCGAGATCCCCTCTCCGTTCGGCCTCGAAGGCCACAGCGATGCCGACGTGCTGCTCCATGCCGTCAGCGACGCGCTGCTCGGCGCGGCAGCCCTCGGCGATATCGGCCTGCACTTCCCGAACACCAGCCAGGAGTTCAAGGACATCGACAGCATGATCCTCCTGAAGCAGGTACGACGACTGCTTGACCGGGAGGGGTTCAAACCGGTGAACGTCGACGTCATGCTGCTGCTTGAAAACCCGAAAATCGCCCCCTACATCACGGACATGCGACGCAACATCGCGCGCTGCCTCGACATGGAGATCAGCTCCGTGTCGGTCAAGGCGACAACGAACGAGAAACTCGGTTACATCGGTCGTGAAGAGGGCGCCTGCGCCCACGCGGTCTGCATCATAGAGTGACGCAAATGGTCTGAATGGACAGCAGGAAAACAAAGGAATAATTTCCGTTCCCGCTGTCCCGCATGCAGGAGGGCTTCAACCCGACGGAAATTCCGGATCTTATATGCTCCTTTATAGCCCCGGGCTCCAGCCCGGGGAAAGCAAAGGCAACCACTACCCCACTTCCCCGCGCAGCACCCTCACCGGCAGATATCCTGTAGCACGTCTCGCCGGACCCACGGACGAAATCACCGCGATCACGACACCGAAGACCACCACGATCACGTGGGCGTCGGGTGTTTCGACGAGGTTGATCCGGTCGCTCTTGATCACTCCCGCATTGCTTGCCTGGAACCGGATCGACCCGACGAGGTTGCAGGTCATGTGGCCTACCGGGCTTCCGAGCAGCACGCCCATGATGCCGATCATGAGCCCTTCGAGCATGAAGATTCGGGTGATGCTCTTGCGCTGCACGCCCATGGAGCGCAGGATGGCGATGTCCTTGACCTTCTGCAGCACGATGGTGGTCATGACCGACGCCACGCCGAGACCGGCCACGACGAACACGAAGCCGACCAGGACCAGCGTGATCGTCCCGTTGCGGTTGTAGAACTCGATGACGTTCCGGTTGGTTTCGCTCCAGCTCTCGGTGTTGTATCCGGTCAGGCGCTCGATGCGCTGCGCGACGCGATCAGCCATGGTGATATCGGAGATCCTGATGCCGACGCCGCTGACGGAGTTCGACGGCATGGCCTCCATGCGCTGCGCGAGCGCGAGGTTAACATAGGCTTCCCGCAGGTCCTTTGCATTGAAGCCGCTCCTGAAGCGGCCGACCACGGTTACGGGATACTCCTCGCCGGTCTTGCTGACCAGCACGACCCGGTCTCGGTACCCCACCTTGAGTTTGTCGGCAAGGAGGTCTCCGAGGAGAATGCCGTTGGGCGACCAGGCGAGCTCCGAGAGGGCGTTGGGTTCAAGCAGGTTCTTTTTCAGATTCGCCATTTCCGCCTCGCGGGAGGGAATCACCCCCCTGGCGATGCACGGGGCGAAACGGGTCCTGTTGCGCGCCAGCAACTTGCTGGACACAAACGGGGAAACGTCCACGATCTCCCTGACATCACCGACCGTCTGCAGAAGCGCCGAATAGTTCTTGATGGTCTCCCGGCGATCAGTGGTCACATGCTTTTCGACCATGGCGATCCTGCCCGCTCCCGAGCCGATCAGGTTGTCCGGCACGAGCGGTACGACCCGGTCGGCGCCGATGGTGATGTGGGGCGCGATGTCGATGAGCTTGTTGAAGACGTTCTGCGACGACCCCCTGGCCACCGCGATGGTGGTGATCATCATGGCAGACCCGACAGCCACGCCGAGCGCGGTCAGCGCAGTCTGGCGCTTGCGCTCCCTGAGATGGACATAGGCAATACGCAGATGGTCGAGAAAGGTCATACCGGGGTTGATGCTGGGGTTGGCCGAGCCGGCATTTCAGCTTGCGGCAATGAAATATCGTGTAAATCCTCTATCTTGAGCCTGGCAGGTTACACCGTGACACCCATGGTGTAATTAATCAAATTAAGCTGTTAAAAACTAACCTGAGCAACGAGGAGAATATTGTGAAAAAAATTGGCATCCTTACCAGCGGAGGCGACTGCGGCGGTCTGAACGCCGTTATCAAGGGCGCCGCGCTCATGGCCCTGAACAAGGGACTCGAACTGTATGTCATCCCGAACGGTTACGCCGGGTTGTACAACCTCCTGAACCAGGAGCACCTGGTCAGGTTCGACCAGGCACGCCTCGACCAGTTCGACGCCAACTTCGCAGGTTCCGAAGCCGGTCATTCACGGGTCAAGATCAAGGCGATCAGCAACCCTGACAAATACAACCGCATCAAGGCCGGCATGAAGAAGTTCGCCCTCGACGCGCTCATCATCAGCGGCGGTGACGATTCGGGCAGCGTCATGATCGACCTGAACCAGAACGGCATCCAGTGCATCCATGCACCGAAGACGATGGACCTCGACCTGCAGACCTACTCGGTCGGCGGCGACTCGACCATCAACCGCATCGCCCAGTTCGTCGAGGACCTCAAGACGACCGGCCGTACGCACAACCGCGTGCTGGTGACCGAGGTGTTCGGCCGCTACGCCGGCCACACGGCCTTCCGCAGCGGCGTTGCCGCCGAAGCCGACTGCATCCTGATCCCGGAGATCCCGGTCGACTGGGATGTGGTCTATGAGCACGTCGTGGAGCGTTTCACCCGCCGCATCCGCCAGAGTGACGTGCACAGCGGCACCTACACGATCGTCGTGGCAGAGGGCATGAAAAACGCGGACGGCTCGGACATCGTTGACGAGTCTGCCGGCGTGGACGCTTTCGGCCACAAAAAGCTGGCCGGTGCAGGCAAATTCGTCTGCCAGCAGATCCAGAAACGCTTCAAGACCGACCCTCGCATGCCGATCTTCATGAAGGAGACCGGCATGTTCGTCGAAGGCATCTACGAAATTCCGGAGGTGCGCGAAATCCATCCCGGCCACCTCGTGCGCGCCGGCAACTCTTCGGCGTACGACATCAACTTCGGCTTCGAGGCCGGCGCGGCAGCCGTGCTGCTGCTGCTCGACGGGAAGACTGGTGTCACCGTCTCGAAGGTCAAGGGCCGCAAAGTCGAGTTCATCGAAGCGGCCAAAGCCATCGCCCAGCGCTACGTCGACCTCGACCAGGTCGCACTGTACGAGTCGCTCGGCACCTGCTTCGGCAGGAATGTCTCTGCCTACGATCCGATCCTCCGTGAAGTAGAAGGCGTCTACGAGCGCATTTACTGAGGAGCAGATCAGGAAACCGTGGACGTTGTGGACTGAGTAGCCGTTGCGGATGAGGAACGAACTCCTCGCCGAACAGGTTACTCTGTCCACCATGTCTGTTTCGTCCATACCGTCCAGCACCCTTTTCCTGCGTACCCTTTCCGTTCCGACACCCGTCACCCGCTCCGAAAATGGGTGCACCCGGCTTTCAAAAAAGGCAAAACAGACTATCTTACAAGTTTATATCGAACAGCTTTTCAACCCAATGTCATCGTCATGATCAAGTCTTCAAAAATATGGATGAACGGCGAGCTGATCGACTGGAATGATGCCAAGATCCATATCATGTCCCATGTCGTTCATTACGGTTCGTCGACCTTCGAAGGCATCAGGTGTTACGAAACGGCCAAAGGATCGGCTATCCTCTTCCTGGACGAGCACATCAAGCGCCTGAGGGATTCGTCGAAGATCTACCGCATAGAGATCCCCTACTCCGAAACCGAACTCAAGGAAGCCTCTATCGCCACCATCAAGGCCAACGGGCACAAGGCGTGCTATATCCGGCCGCTGGTCTACCGCAGCCAGGGGGCCCTCGGGGTCAACCCGCACCTCGCGGCCATCGAGGTCGCCATCGCCACCTGGGAATGGGGCACCTACCTCGGCGAAGACGTGCTGGAAACGGGCGTCGACGTCAGGGTCTCGTCATGGAACCGCATGGCGCCGAACACCCTCCCCTCATTGGCCAAGGCGGGCGGCAACTACCTGAATTCCCAGCTCATCAAGATGGAAGCGCTCGCGGACAACTATGCCGAAGGGCTCGCGCTCGATGTGAACGGCTATGTTTCCGAGGGTAGCGGCGAGAACATCTTCATCGTCAGGGACGGCGTCATCTACACCCCGATGTCTGGCCAGTCCATCCTGCCGGGCTTCACCCGTGCAGCCGTCATGCATATCGCCAAGGAGCTCGGATACGAGGTCCGGGAAACGCTGATTCCGCGCGAGGCACTCTATCTGGCCGACGAAATCTTCCTCACCGGCACGGCTGCCGAAATCACCCCGGTCAGGAGCGTCGACAAGTATCCGATCGGCAACGAGAAACGTGGCCCGGTCACCGAAGCCCTGCAGCACCATTACCTCAGTATCGTGCAGACCGGTGAAGACCCGTACAGCTGGCTGACCTTCATCTGAGCGGCAAGGCATGAGCTGGGACGCTATCGTCGGTCATGATCAACAGATCCGGGTGCTGAAAACAGCACTCGGAACCGACCGTCTGGCTCATGCCTACCTCTTCGCAGGCCCCGAAGGCGCCGGCAAGGAGAGTGTGGCGTTCGAGATCGCAAAAATCCTCAACTGCAGGCACACCGAGGCCGTCGTCGAACACGGCGCTTGCGGAGCGTGCGAAAGCTGCCGCCAGGCGGAGCGCTTCATGCATCCGAACATCGAGTACCTCTTTCCGGTGGAAGCCGCCCTCCTTGATCCATCCGACCCGTCCAAAAAGGAGAACAAGAAGCTCAGCGAGGCCAGGGAGCGCTACGAAGCCCTGATCGAAGAGAAAAAGCGAAACCCGTTCTTCACCCCGGCCATGGAGCGCTCGATGGGCATCCTGACCGAACAGGTGGTCATGCTGCAGCAGAAAGCGTCACTGGCGCCCAGGGACGGAGGGAAAAAGGTGTTCATCATTTCACAGGCCGAGCGGCTTCACCCGTCGGCGGCCAACAAGCTCCTCAAGCTGCTCGAGGAGCCACCGGCGCATGTGGTGTTCCTCCTGGTGTCGTCAAGGCCGGAGTCGGTACTGCCCACCATACGCTCGCGTTGCCAGACGATCACCTTCTCCCGCGTCAAGCCCGTCGCGCTCGATGCCTGGATTTCGAGGAGCGCCCCGGATATCGACGAGATCGAACGTCGCTTCATCGTCAGCTTTTCACGGGGCAACCTCAGGAGTGCAGCCGAACTGCTCTCGGCGCGAAGCGGAGAGGGCGCCGCACCCGCGATGGTCCGCCTGCGCGACCAGGCGATCGACTGGCTGCGCAACCTCCTCACGCCATCCCGTTTCCTTGAAGCCATCTCCGCCTGCGAGGAGGTATCGAAAAACCTCTCCCGCCCCGAACAGCTCATGTTCCTCGGCTCCCTGCTGCTCTTTTTCCAGGATGTTTCCCGGCGAAGCATCGACGCCGACTACCCGGACCTGAACAATCCGGACATCGGCGTTTCGGTGAACCGCTTTGTGAAGGCTTTTCCCGCGCGCGACCTGCTCCGGGCCTCAACCCTCATCGAGGAGGCCATCCGTTCGATCGAACGCAACGCCAGCACGATTCTGGTCATGACGGGCCTGACCGCCGAACTGAAGCGGGTTCTGGCAGGAAAGCGGTGACGGGGGGTGGGAACGTGACGCGGAACACGTGACGCGTGACGCGGAAAACCGCGGAGTCGGAACGAGTGACTCGACTCATTCAGGATGTGGCGCCTCCAGCCCCAATGCCGACCTTGAGATCGGCGCTCCAGGGACTCGTCACTGGTCACTCTTCACACGTCACTTCACCGCCGTCGTTTCATCCAGCCAGCCGAGATAGCCGGGCAGGCCACCCGTCACCGGCACCTTGATGATCTCGGGGACATCGTAGGGGTGGTACTCGCGGATATAGGCTTCAAGCTCCGCATACCGCTTATCGGTGGTCTTGATGGAGAGCGCGACCTCCTCCTCGCGCTGCAACGCCCCTTCCCAGAGAAAAAAACTGCGGATGTCCGACATCTGGACACAGGCTGCCAGACGGTTGCGGAGGATGCCCTCGGCGAGCTTTTCGGCCTCCTCCCGGTCGGGTGCGGTCGTGATGACCATACAGTGGCTGGCGATCATGAAATACCTTCCTGTGATGAAGAATGGGGAGGATGTTTTACAGTTCGACAAGCTCCTTGGTGAACCCCTGAAGCGGCTCGGCGCCTTGCGGGCCGAGGACGACCGTATCCTCGATGCGCACACCGAACCGCCCTTCGAGGTAGATTCCGGGTTCGATCGTGAAGACCATGCCTTCCCGAAGGGTCTCCGTGCCGGCCGTCCCGACCCGCGGCGCTTCGTGAACCTCCACGCCGACACCATGACCGAGGCTGTGGCCGAAAGCCGCGCCGTATCCTTCGGCGGCGATGTAGGAGCGCACCTCGTTGTCGAGATCCTTTGCCTCCATGCCGGACCTTGCCGCGTCGATGCCGAGTTGCTGGGCTTTCCGCACGATCGAGTAGATCCGTCTCGCCTCCGCCGGAATCCTGCCGAGCGCCACCGTCCGGGTCTGGTCCGAGGCATAGCCATCGATCATGCACCCCATGTCGATCACGATCAGGGTTCCTGGCTCGAATTTCGAAGCCGTCGGCCTGGCATGTGGCATGGCCGACCGGATCCCTCCGGCCACGATCGGATCGAACGAATCCTTTTCGGCGCCGAGCTTCCGGTGACGGTAGGAGATCTCGGCGGCAATGTCGATCTCGGTCGATCCGGGCGATATCATGCCGATCACCTCTTCGAGCACCTGTTCACTGCACGCCGCCGCCCGGCGCATTTTTTCGAGCTCCGCGAGGTGTTTGAACTCACGGAAGCCATCAAAAAAGGAGGTGACCGGGTGGAACCGCCTCCCCTTCAGGCCGTCGGAGAGCAGTTGCATCTCCTGCCAGGTGACATGGTCAGCCTGCAGCGCCATGCGTTCACCGAGCCTCCAGCTCCCCGCCGAAAGCTCGCGCGCGATGTTCTCCTTCATGATGACCGTCGCGATGCCGGAGGTCTCCCGCCGCACCTGCTCCTGATAACGGAAATCGGTAAAGAGGACGACCTTGCCTTCCGCGAGCAGCAGCCGCGCGTTGGAGCCGCTGAATCCCGTCAGCCAGCGGATGGTCGGCAGGTCGGTGACCAGCAGGGAGTCGATCGATTCCCGGGACAGTTTCTTGTGGATCTCTCCGAGCAGGTACGCCCGGTGTGCCTGAAGATGGTGGTGCAGCATGAAAACGATAACCGGGAAAAAGTGCTCTGTCGGTCGGTAATTGTTAATAGAACAGATTTTAGTATACTCCAAATTCATGGATTTTTCTCATCTCGACCTCAACCCGTACATGCGCCAACAGGAACTTCTACAGAAACTGCTGGGAGGCTCGCGCCTTTCCGAGCAGGAAATGGAAATTTGCATGGATTCAATCATGGAGGGCCGTTACACCCCGGCCGGCATCGGCGCCATCCTCGCCCTGATGCAGCAGCGAGGGATCTCGACCGACGAAGCCATCGGCGCCTGGGAGGGCATCATGGACAAGGCAACGACCCTGACCCTCGATCCGAATGCAGTCGACACCTGCGGCACCGGCGGCGACCACACCGGCACGTTCAACATCTCCACCGCAGCGGCACTGATCGCCTGCGGAGCCGGCGTGCCGATCGCCAAGCACGGAAACCGCTCCATCACCAGCAGATGCGGCAGCGCCGACGTGATGGAGGTGCTCGGTTATACGGTTGACCTTCCGCCGGAAGCATCCGAGACGCAGTTCAGGGAAACCGGCTTCGCGTTCCTGTTCGCGCCGCTCTATCACGGGTCGATGAAAGCGGTAGCGCCCATCCGCAAGGAGCTTGGCATCCGCACCATCTTCAACATGCTCGGCCCGCTCCTGAATCCGGCAAGGGTGAGGAAACAGATGATCGGCGTGTTCGATCGGTCCATCATGGGGCTGTACGCGGAGGTGCTGATGCATGCCGGATGCGACCATGCCATGATCGTGCACGGCGTGACCGATACCGGCGTCAGCCTTGACGAACCGAGCGTCTGCGGCCCGACCGAAATGCTCGAACTGCAAGGAGGAACGATCGTCCGGCATACCACCCAACCGGAGGACTTCGGTCTTGGCAGATGGCCTATCGAGGCACTTGAAGGGGGCGACAGCGAAACCAACGCAAGGATCATCCTGCAGATCCTCGACGGCTCCGCGCCACAGGCCATGAACGACGCCGCCATCTACGCCGCAGCCATCACCTGCTACCTTTCCGGCATAGCGACCTGCATCGATGACGGGGTGAGCAAGACCAAGGAAAGCCTCGAAAGCGGCGCTGCGGCACACAAGCTTTCAGCGATCATCGAAGTCAACCGGAGACTCGTTTCGGAATACCGGACGTCCGAAAACTAGAGGTTTACGATTTTTCGGAAAAACATGTATAATGAATGTCTTATTTCCAGCCGAAGCGAGAATCAGTAAATCATGAACGGAAGCGAAACGGTCACTCCTGAGCTGAATCAGAAACTCCACGAGAAACTGCATCAGTCAGGTCTCAGCCCGTCAAGACAGCAGCTCATCCGGCAGGCTCTGGAGAACGTCAACAGACCCGGGTTCCGGATAGAACCCTCTGCCATACTGCCGCTCATGAAGCCGGTCACCTGGTTTCCTCCGATGTGGGCCTTCGCCTGCGGCGTGGTTTCGACCGGAGAGAGCGTCGGCGACAACATCTCGATCCTTCTGCGGGGCGTACTCCTCGCCGGCCCCCTGATGTGCGCCATGTCCCAGACCATGAACGACTACTTCGACCGGGAGGTAGACGCCATCAACGAACCCGAGCGGCCGATCCCGTCCGGAAAGATCTCCAAGCAGGCGAGCTGGCTGATCACCTTCGGCCTCATCATCACGGGCTTTCTCGTCGCCCTGTCGATCCACCCTTACGTCGTGGTCATCGCGTTTGTCGGTGTGCTCATGTCGCACGCCTATTCTGGACCACCCATCCGGGCCAAGAGGAACGGCTGGTTCGGTAACCTGATCGTCGGCCTTGCCTATGAAGGAGTCTCCTGGATGACCGGCAGCTTTTCGATCACCCAGGGCGTGCCGTCAACCGAATCGATCGCGCTGGCGATCATCTTTTCCCTCGGTGCGCACGGCATCATGACCCTGAACGACTTCAAATCGATCATCGGGGACAATATCCGCAAAGTCGCCTCCATACCGGTCCAGCTCGGCGAGAAAAAAGCGGCCGTCCTCGCTTCGGTGGTCATGGATCTCGCCCAGGTGACCGCCATCGCCATCCTCGTGGCGAAAGGCTCCTTCGTCTCGGCCTCCATCGCTTCTGGCCTGCTGGTGATGCAGTTGCCGATGCAGAAGATCCTGATCGCCAATCCGGCCGAAAAGGCGGTCTGGTACAACGCTTTCGGAACGCTGCTGTATGTGCTGTCGATGATGGTGTGTGCGGTGGGGATAAGGCCGTAAGGAAGAAGTGACGAGTGACCAGTGAACCACTTCTGCAGGTAAGACCGTTCTTCCGTTTCTTTTTATCAGAATGAATCTGTATATTCAGGATCATTTTTTTCACGACAACCGAGATCCTATCATGTCCAAAGTCTGCGCGCTGACCGGAAAGAAGCCGATATACGGCAATAACGTTTCCCATGCCAACAACCACACCCGCACCCGCTGGGAGCCAAACCTCCACACCAAGAGGATCTGGATTGAAGAGGAGAAGCGCTGGGTGAAGGTCCGCATTTCCGCCAAGGCGATGAAAATCATGTCCAAGACCGGCACTGCCGAACTGGCAAAGCTGCTGAAGTAAAAACCGCCCCAACAAGGCAATGGCAACAAAGGCATTCAAAGGCTCACCCACCGGTTGAGCCTTTTTTTTATCCATGGAAAAAAAGATCATCATCTACACGGACGGCGCATGCAGCGGCAACCCAGGCAAAGGCGGATGGGGCACGCTGCTGATGTACGGAGCCACGACCAGGGAGCTGTCGGGGTACGATCCGGCGACGACCAACAACCGCATGGAGCTCATGGCGGCCATCCGGGGCCTGGGGGCACTTAAGGAACCGTGCAGCGTCGGACTCTACAGCGACTCCGCCTATCTGGTCAACGCGATCAATGAAGGGTGGCTCAACCGGTGGGTGAAGAACGGCTGGAAAACCGCTGCGAAAAAGCCGGTAGAGAACATCGACCTCTGGCAGGATATCCTGAAGTTGATTAGATTACACCGCGTCACCTTTCACAAGGTCAAGGGACACAGCGACAACCCGTACAACAACCGTTGCGACGAGCTGGCCCGGAAGGCTATCAAGGACAACTCCTAACTCCGTCTTCACCTATGAGCGGCAAAGAAGAGACCCCGCTGGCTCCTGCACTGCAGGCCCCGAAAAAGAAAGGCCCGAAAGTGCTGTTAACCGTCTTCGTGATCGGCATGACGGGTTTTCTCGCCGCCCTGGTCTGGCTCAACTGGCCAAAGCCGCGGGTGCAGCCCGAGACCCTGACCCCTGAACTCACGTCGATCATCCAGAACATGCCGGGCACCTCAGACGCCATGGTGTATATCGGGCTCAAGGAGATCAGGAGCAGCCGATTCTGGAACGAGGCGCTACCCGACTCGGTCAGGAACGCCGTCACGTTCAGCGCGGGCAAACGGGTCGACGATCTCATGAAGCAGCGCGGGTTCGTGCTTTCACGCGACCTCGACACGCTCCTGGTCAGCTTCCAGCGTTCGGGCAGAAAACAGCAGAAATTCATCGGTATGGCCTGGGGCGATTTCGCCACCAAGGCACCGGCCCAGGCGCTCGAATCCGCAAGCATCAAAACAGCAGAGATCGATGGACGGCGCGCCTATGCCCTCGACAGCACGCTGTGGGTCTGCCCCATGGGACCGAGACGCATGGCCATCGCCAGCAGCAGCGAGATGCTGAACGGGTTCCTCCGCCCCACCGGGCACATGCTCGACCGGGATTCGGTGTCGGCGGCAATGATCGGCAAAACCCGCTACAAGTCACATCTCTGGTTCACGCTCTCCTCGCCGCAATGGACGGCCGGCGCACTGCAGAGCCTGACCTCGAAAAACCGCGACGTGAAGTCAGTGGGCAACCTGAGCAAGCTGCAGCAGCTTGCCCTGTCCGTCAAGTTCGACGACGGGTTGAAAGGGCAGTCGGAATGGGTCTACCGGGATCGGCAGACGGCATTCTTCGCCTCCTCGTTCCTCTGGGGAACCATTACGCTCACCAGCAACCCTGGCACAAGGACAAGCGATGCCACCAGGTCCCTGCTGAAGCATCTTCGCGTCCAGCAGAACCTCGAATCGGTCCTCATCACCGCCGACCTGCCGCTCTCCGCATTCAGGAAGCAGGAAAAGAGGAACTGAGACGCAGAAACCCGGGGCAATCGAAAACAATGCTATGAGCTCATCTCATTGCCCCGGATTGAAGTCCGGGGTTGACGGGGCTCGCCCATCTCACCTCTCCCTGAAAAACACCAGGAAACCATCCGCTTTCTTGACGGTGACGCCTCGTCCGACCGGGACGCTCCGGCCGGGCTGCTGCTGGAGCAGCTCCGACAGCCGGCCCAGCACATTGCTGTCCGCCGTGACCCCCTGGGCCTGAAGCGCGCGCTTGAGCAATTCCTTGCGCTCGAACCGGGTCAGCTTCTGCAAGGTGACGACATGCAGCCTGCCTCCCTGCAGATCCAGCATGGGATGTTCCCGGAGCAGGCTTTCGACATGGAGCTCCATGAACTCGTCGAGCTCTCCTGCGTGTTCCGACATGCGCTGCAACGAAGGGGCGAGCTTCGTGGCGAACCGCTCCTCGACCACCGGGATCACCCGGTTCCTGATAAAGTTCCGGTCATGGTCGCTGTCGAGATTGGTGCGATCGGTGCGCCAGCCAATGGAGCGCTCGCCGAGGTACGAAAGCAGTTCTGCCCGCCCGTAAGGCAAGAGCGGCCGGACAATCGGGCCGTGTTTTGCCCTGATCCCGCGGAACCCAGCCGGAGAGGTACCCCTGAACAGGTTGAAGAGCATGGTTTCAACGTTGTCTCCCGCATGGTGTCCCGTGGCCACCCTGGTGTAACCGTAATTACGGCACAACTCCTCGAAAAAATCGTAACGAAGGAGTCTGGCGGTCTCCTCGATCGAACGCTTCATGGTTACGGAGAGCTTCCGCGTGTCGAAACCCCGGGTGTGACACGCGACCCCGAGAGCACGACAGGCGTCATGGACGAACGCCTCGTCCTCATCGCTCTCCTCCCCTCTGAGCCTGAAATTGCAGTGGGCGACCGCCAGGCTGCAGCCGAGCACCGGCTGGACCGCGGCGAAAAGATGGAGCAGGGCCATCGAATCAGGCCCGCCAGAAACCGTCACGAGCACAGCGTCGGCTTTACCGGCAAGGTTTTGCCGGCGAACGTTTTCGAGAAATTTTTTTTCAAGGAGATTCACGATCGCAAGCCCGATGATTGACGATTGCGGTTTGTCGCCGCGCCATCAAGATAGCATCGGCAGTGACCATCTTGCAACAACTGAGCCGCGCCATGGAAAACCGGGCGGTTTTGTGCATGATTTCAGCAACAAATTGCCTATCATTACCCCCTCTGACAAGAGTTCGCCGTCAGGTGTCGCAGCACCCCTGACACCAGGCTGGAGGAGCGAGGAAGCCGCAGGGTGCAAGTCACGTGAGGGTTTCAAGCAGAGCGACCAGCGCAGAAACCGGAATTTGCACAAAAGCATACCGGCGCTTAATAAAAGGATTTGCACAGGAACCACGCTCATGCGCATCACCTCGTACGGTTCGGGAAGCGTCGCCGTCACCGCCATCGTCTGCCTTATCATCTTCATTGCGGGTGCACTGCTGCAATCCGGAGGCGGTATCGTGCTTTCGGCCTCTGCCGCGCTCTATTTCGCCTTCTGCCTTTTTTTCTACCGCGACCCTGAACGCACGGCGCCCGACGATCCCGACGCGATCCTGGCGCCGGCAGACGGAAAGGTGCTGCTGGTCAGGCAGGTAGAGCATCCCCTGACCGGAGAGCCGTCGACCCTCGTCAGCATCTTCATGTCACCGTTCAACGTGCATGTCAACAGGATTCCAGCAGGCGGTTCGGTATCGCACCTGCGCTACCATCCCGGCAGGTTCCTGATGGCTTTCGACCACCGCAGCATGACCGACAACGAACGAATGGAGATCGGTGTTGCGTGCGCTTTCGGCTCCCTCTGGTTCTGCCAGGTGTCGGGATTCCTCGCACGAAGGATCGTCTGCCGTCTCGACCTGGGCCAGAAAGTGACCGCCGGCATCCGTTTCGGCATGATCAAGTTCGGCTCGAGGGTTGACATCGTGTTCCCCGCCTCCGTTTCGGTCAGTGTCACCACCGGCATGAGAACCGTTGCCGGCCAGACCGTCATGGGTCGCACGAAACGTCGTTTTTAGACAAAAAAAACGTTTGATTTGACCAGCAGCTTTGAGTATATAAATTAAGGCGTGTAGAGCCATCAGTTTTCCCACTATTCGGAGGAATGCCCATGTTTGGATTAGGCGGCCAGGAACTTATTCTCATCCTGCTCATCATCCTTCTCCTGTTCGGAGCCAAGAAGCTTCCCGAGCTCGCCAGAGGCCTCGGAAAGGGTATGAAGGAGTTCAAGAAAGCCCAGAGCGAAATAGAGGACGAATTCAACAAGGCGGTCGACGAGACGCCGAAAAAGGAGAAAAGCGCCTGATCCAGGGCGCCTTTCGCAATCAGGACATCGGTCAGGGCTGTCGGAGGCCCTGGCTACGCAAATCACCACGGGATTCGGTTTCAGCTCCCCCAGCCACCAAAGCTGACCCCTGTCCCCATCAGTAGCGTTCAATCGAACCAACATACCAGGAATAAAGATGCACCCCCGACATCTTTGCCTCCTTTTCATGCTGCTCGTCTGCGGCTGCATGGATGAACCCGACAAGAGGACCTTTTCGGAAAACCTCGACATCGAGGCTGAACTGGCCGGTCCGGTCATCAACGAAATCCTGTACGATCCGCTCCAGGATGCAAAGGACGCGATCATCGATCAGCCGGACTTCGTCGAGATCTACAACGCCGGCACGAAGGGCATCGACCTGACCGGCTGGAGCATCGCCGACGAACCAAACCGGACCACCGGAAGATCCAGCCGCTACTATTTCGCACCCCAGGGCGGCGCAAACGTGATCGAGCCAGGGCAATACGCGGTCATTGCGGCTGAAAACAATGGCTTGAACGCCGGTTCAAGCCTGAGCGCCTCCTACACGTACCTGCAGGCAGGCATCGGTGCGAAAATCTTTGTCGTTGCGGGAAGCAAAACCTTTTCGCTGAACAATGACGGCGACAGCGTCCGGTTGCTCGACAGGAACGGCACGCTGGTCGACCGGGTCGCCTATACCCCCAACTGGCACAACCCGGCAAATTCAGAGACCAAACGCATCTCGATCGAAAAATTCAACCCACTCATGACCTCCGACTCCCCCATGAGCTGGAGTTCTTCAACCGATGCCGAATATGGCGGAACGCCGGGCCGGATCAACTCGATCTATGTCGCTCCGTCGAGAATCGAAGAGATCCTCACCCTCTCGCCAAACCCGTTTTCGCCCAACGGCGACCTGAGAAACGACCTGCTCCGAATCACGGTCAAACTTCCGGCAGACGCATACCAGCTCTCCATCGAGGTCTACGATGCCGTCGGGACCAGGGTCCGGATCCTGGCAGGCGGCGCCCCTGCAGGACCGGCAACCCTGCTCTCCTGGAACGGACGCGACGACGCCGGCCGTCCGCTGCCCTCCGGGAGCTACCTGGTCACGATGAATGCCGCCGGATTTTCCGGTTCGCGGTACCGCGGTTCGCAAAGCGTCGTGCTTGCCAGATAAAGGACCCGGCAGGAAACGGCCAGCGGCGGCATGTTTCAAACGCACCATTTTCGCAGTATCTTGAGAGCAACGTCAACCACTCTGTTGCCTATGCTCCAGACCCTCTACGTCAGGGATTTCGCCCTCATCGACGAACTGTCGGTAAAGTTCGCACCCGGTCTGACCATCATCACCGGCGAGACCGGCGCGGGCAAATCGATCCTCATGGGAGCCCTGAACCTCGTGCTCGGCGAACGGGCGAGCGCGGAACTGGTGCGGAGCGGTGCCTCCAAGGCGGTCATCGAAGCGACCTTCACCGCCAGCCACTATGAATCGATCGCACACCTGCTCGAGGAGGCGGAGATCGAATGCTCACCGGAGCTCATTCTCCGGCGAGACATTTCAGCGGGCGGCCAGTCACGGAGTTTCATCAACGACACCCCATGCCAGCTCTCGCAGCTCAGGCAGGTCGGACGCGAACTCGTCGACCTGCACGGACAGCACGACCATCAGCTGCTCCTGCACGCCGAAACACACGCGGGCATGCTCGACGGGTTCGGACAGTTGCACGATGAAGCCTCGAGGTACCGGAGCCTCCTGCAACACTACCGCAAGTCCCGCCGAACGCTGGAGGAGCTCATGAAGCGTGCCGCTGCGCTCAGCGACCAGCGGGATTTCATCGACTTCCAGTACCGTGAACTTGAATCGGCCGGGCTTGTCGCCGGCGAAGAGCGCTCGCTGGAGGAGGAGATCAACCTGCTTGAAAACGCCGAGACCCTCTTCAGCCTCAGCACCGAACTCAGCGAAAGGCTCTACGATGCCGACGAGTCGTCCTACGCCTCGCTCTCTTCGGCGATGCGCCTGCTTGAAAAGCTCGTTTCGATCGACCGGAGGTTCGAGCCCGCACTCGAGGAGCTTCGCACCGCCCTGTCATCGGTCGAGGAGGCCAGTCGCTTCACCGGCCGCTATACCTCGGGCATCGAGTTCAACCGTGAACGCCTCGACGAGTTACGCGATCGGCTGATGCTCCTGCAGCGCCTCTCCAAGAAGCACGGCAAAAGCATCGGCGAGCTCATCGAACTGCGCGACCGGCTCGGAGAGGAGCTGTCGGTGGAAGAGAACCTTGCCGCCGACGCGAACCGGCTCAGGGAGGAGATCGAACTGGCCCGCTCAGAACTTTCGGAAACGGCCGTCGAGCTGTCCGTCATGAGGAAACGCGCGGCACTGCTCCTGGAGGCCGAAATCTCGGCAGAACTGAAAAAGCTCAGCATTCCACACGGCACGTTCAGGGTCGCCATCTCCCACGAAGAGGCTCCCGACGGGGAGATCACGCACGACGGACGTCGATTTCGGGCTTTCGACAACGGGTTCGACCGCATCGAATTCATGATTTCGACCAATCTCGGCGAAGCACCGAAACCCCTCTCGAAGGTGGCTTCGGGTGGAGAGATCTCGAGGGTCATGCTGGCCATGAAAAGCGCCCTGGCCAAAGCGGCCCGGTTGCCGATCCTCGTATTCGACGAGATTGACACCGGCATCAGCGGCAAGGTCGCCCAGACCGTCGGCTACAGCCTGAAGCAGCTCTCCCGGCTGCACCAGATCATCGCCATCACCCACCTGCCGCAGATCGCGGCCATGGCCGACCTGCACCTTTCGGTCTCGAAACGTGTCGAAGGGGATCGGACCGTCACCGGGGTCAGGCCGCTCGACAGCGACGAGCGGGTCGAAGAGATCGCCCGGCTGATCAGCGGCCACACCGTCTCGGAATCATCAAGACAACTCGCCGGCGAACTGATCGACGCTGGAAATGCCGTGTAGCCCTCGCGTTCCCCGTTGAAAGCGTCGTCCTGCCCGTGAGCAGGACGGGCAAGGCTGCCGGAATGAAGCGCCCTGCGGAGAACGTCCGGGAAAAACGGAAAAGAAAGATACCGTTTTTTTTATGCCGCCCTTTGCCTACATTCAAAACAAAGCGCAGGCGTTGCCGGAGCCATCACGCCCGGCAAGCCTCGATCAACAATCACCTGTCAGTTGTTATGTCCAATCGTCTCATCACCGGTTCAGCCGTTGCCCTGGTCACGCCGTTCCGGCAGGACGGGTCGGTCGACACCGAAGCCCTGCGTCGCCTGGTGCATTTCCAGCGCGAAGCTGGTACCGATATCGTCATCCCCTGCGGCACGACCGGCGAATCGCCGACCCTGTCGACCGCCGAACAGACCGAAATCATCCGGATAGTCCGGGAAGAAGCCGGCAATGACATGATGGTCGCCGCCGGAGCCGGAACCAACGACACCGCCCATGCGATCGAGCTTTCGCGCAACGCCGAAAAGGCCGGCGCCCAGGCGATCCTGTCGGTCGCCCCGTACTACAACAAGCCGTCCCAGGAGGGCTACTATCAGCATTTCAAGCACGTCGCGCAGTCGATCTCGATCCCGGTGATCCTCTACAATGTGCCCGGCCGCACCGGCAGCAACGTCTCGGCCGAGACGATCATCCGGCTGGCCAACGACTTCGACAACATCCTCGCGGTCAAGGAGGCGTCGGACAACATGGACCAGATCATGGAGCTGATCGAACGCAGGCCGGAACGTTTCTCGGTGCTGACGGGCGAGGACATGCTGATCCTGCCGTTCATGGCCCTGGGTGGTGATGGCGTCATCTCGGTGGCGGCCAACGAAGTGCCGAAGGCCGTCAAGGCCCTCGTGGACGCGATGAAGGCCGGAAACCTCGAGGAGGCGCGTGCGATCAACCGGACCTACCGCAAGTTCTTCAAGTTGAACTTCGTCGAGAGCAATCCCGTACCGGTCAAGTATGCGCTGTCGCAGATGGGCATGCTGGAAGAGGTCTACCGCCTCCCGCTCGTCCCGATGTCGGACGCCAACAAGGCACTGGTGAGGAAGGAGATGCAGAA
>JAAXXR010000126.1 GCA_013334335.1 Chlorobiaceae bacterium | reverse complement strand
GGCGGATTCATCATGCCGGGCCTCGACCTGATGGCCCGTTCGCTCCATGAGCGGACCGCGCAGCTTCCGCTTGTGGCGATTGCGCCTCCGGGGGAGCTTCTCGGCCGTTCAACCGCTGAGTGTATCAGAAACGGGATTTTCTGGGGATGTGTGTCGCAGATCGACGGACTGACCGCCCGGATCATGCGGACTCTTTTCGACCGCGGAGAGGAAGCTCCTGCGGTGTTGGTAACGGGAGGCAATGCGCCCCTGTTCGCGCCGCTTCTCCAGGTCGAGACGCTGCTGGTGGAGCATGCCGTCGCCAGGGGGGCGCATTATCTGTACCAGCTTAACCGGTAATATTCCTTTCAGAGAAGAACCTGCGCGCATCCTCTATTGCCCGCAACACTTCGCGATCCTCGACATCCTCCTCCAGAAGAAAGGCCTCTCCGGGTTTTTTCAGCAGCACGAACCGCAGTTTGCTGTCGAGTTTCTTCTTGTCGGAGAACATGTTTTCAAGCAGGGCCTCCGGGCTGTGCATAAGAAAGCGGCGTTTCAGGAGTCCCCTGGGAAAGCGGAATCGGGATATCAGTTCAAGACCGGAGTGCATGTCGTCAAGAGGGAGGTAGCCGAGATTGTGCGAGAGACAGAGCGCGCAGGCCATGCCGATCGTGACCGCTTCACCGTGGCGGATATGTCGGTATTCGGCAAGCTTTTCGAGACCGTGTGCGAAGGTGTGGCCGAAATTGAGCGTTGCCCTGAGCCCGGTGGTTTCCCTGAAATCCTTCTCCACCACATCGGCCTTGATGAAGGCGCTGCGCCTCACCGCTTCGCTGATGAAGGGCTCCTCGAGTGCCGTTATCCGGTCGAAATGCATGTCGAGCCATTCCAGAAAATTGCGGTCGGCGATGAAGCCGTACTTGATCACTTCCGCCATGCCGCCGTAAACCTCCCGCCGGGGAAGGGTACTGAGAAAGGAAGGATCGATCAGCACCAGTTCGGGCATATGGAAAAAACCGATGAGGTTCTTGCCGAGCGGGTGGTTGATGGCAACCTTGCCGCCGATCGAGCTGTCGGTCATGGCCAGAAGGGTGGTGGGGCACTGAACGACCGGAAGGCCCCGGTAGTAGCTCGCCGCGATGAAGCCGCCGAGGTCGCCCACTACGCCGCCGCCTACGGCCAGAAGATTCCAGCTCCGGTCGACGCCTGCTTCGATCATGCCGCCGTAGAGGCGGTAAGCCGAACGGAAGCTTTTCGATGTTTCCCTTGCCGGCACCGAAAGCTCGAGCAGCCGGAACCCCTGCTCCTCAAGGGCGCCGATAACCCTGTCCCCGAAGAGGCGTCTGGTGTTTTCGTCGAAAAGTACGACAGTTTTCAGGGCAAGACCGTGCTTTCGGTACAGCGCTGCCGCTTCCGAAAGTACCGGGGTTCCTACGATGATATTGCTGTTCAATTGTCTGTCTGGTTACGGTTTGTTCCGGTCCTGCTGCTCCGCCTGGCGGACATGGCGGTTGATTTTTCTGGTCAGTTCCTCGACCGTGGAGCCGATTCGCCGGGTGTCGGTCTGCACCGTGAAATCGGCTGCAAGGTATCGCGGTTCGCGTTTTTCGAGAATGGCCGATATTTTCATTTCGATCTCTTCCCGCGAAAGCCTCCGCCCGTTCTCTCCCCTGAGCAGGGGACGGTCGGTTTTGAAGCAGAGGCGTTTGGAGAGCGACCTGGGAGTTGATTTCAGGTAAACGAGTGTTCCGTGCCTGCGGACGAAGTCGAAGCAGTCGTCGTTTTCAAGCACGCCGCCTCCCAGCGACACCACCATCTCCTCCTTCACGGCAAGCTGCTGCAGTGTTTGCAGCTCCATCATCCTGAAAGCCGCTTCCCCCTCTTCGGCAAAAATTCTCGTAATGGATTTCCTGGCGCTCCGTTCGATAGCCTGGTCGAGGTCGAGGAACTCGTAGCCGAGACAGTTGGCAAGCAGCGGCCCTATGGTCGATTTGCCCGAACCGCTGAACCCGGTGAGAAAGATAAGCGAGTGGTGCT
>JAAXXR010000017.1 GCA_013334335.1 Chlorobiaceae bacterium | reverse complement strand
CCGGCAAGCGCATCGATGAGGTAGGACGCTACGGTGAGCAACGCAAGGATCGAGATCGTACCCCAGCCGACATAGGCGAATCCTTCGGCCCAGGCGGCGAACACCAGGCCTGCAAACACCAGCAGAACACCGGGCAGGGCAGGCAGCACGATTCCGGCAAAACCGGTGATGAGCAGGAGTGCGGCCGCTATCCAGAGTATGGTACCTGTTTCCATGTCCTATGATTAAAGGGTTTGGGGACATTCCTGAAAGCATGCACTTGTAACCTTTCCTGAGTCACTCTCCATCTGGCCCGTTACGTCCAGTCCCTCCCGGTATTCTCCATCACCGCCCTCGCGTTCCGTTTCAGTCTCCTGAGCCCAAGCCTCATGACCGGGGTGGAGGTGAAAAGCTTCCGGAAGCTCGAACCGGTGAGCTCGAGCACGTTTTCCGCGGTCAGTTTCGCGATGTCGGCGGATGTGGTGAAGGCCGGGTGGGCTGGAGTGGTTCGTGCCTGGTTGTGCGGGCAGGCCTCCATGCATCGGTCACAACCGAAGAGCCATGGTCCGGTCATGGCGGCCTCCGGTTCCGAAAATTCGCGTTTCAGCTCGATGGTCAGGTAGGAGATGCATCGCGTGGCGTCGATCCTGCCTTCAGCCGTTAGCGCTCCGGTGGGGCAGGCGTCGAGGCAGGCCCGGCAGATACCGCAGGGATCCCGGTCGAGCGGCGCGTCGGGTTCGATCTCGATGTCGAGCAGCAGTTCACCGAGGAAGATCGTGGAACCGGCCTCCGGCACGATGAGCAGCGTGTTCTTGCCGGTGCGGCCGATGCCAGCGGCTTCGGCCCACGCTTTTTCGAGTACGGGGGCGCTGTCGACGCAGGGGACCCCTTCGACTGGCTTGCCGGTAACGGAACGGATGTATTCGAGGAGTTCGAAGAGGAGGACCTTGAGGACGCGGTGGTAGTCCGGTACGGTGGCATGGGCGGAGAGGGCTCCTGCGTTCTGGTCGCAAACCGGGCGGACAGGGCCGGGGAGGGCCGCACAGAGCACCGTCCTGGCCCCGGCCAACAGGAGTGTGGGGTCTTCCCGTTCGGCCATTCCCGTTTCGAGGTAGCGCATCTCGCCGTGCCGTCCTTCGGCAACCATCTCGATGAGCCGTTGCAAAGCGGCAGTCTGCGGATGGAGCGCGGCAAAGCCGGTGGCACAGAAGCCGAGTTCCTCCGCTTTGTTCCTGATCGCCTCTTTGCAAGATGCCGGGATGCTGTTCATCGGATGTTGGTGCCCCAGGCAAAGGCCGGTATGGTTGGCGGAAGCTGCAATTATTGTTAAATATAGAAATTGAGTGCGCCATCCGCCACGAATCCCTTCCCTCGATCATATCATGCAGCGACGCGATTTCATCAAACAACTCCTGAAGCGCACCGGCATTGGCGCCGGCATCCTGACGGCCGGTACGGCAGGGCTTGTCGGCTATTATCAGCCGAGGAAGGACCGGTACGGCGACCGGGGTGCCGAGGATTCGACAAACCTGCCCGAAAAATTGACCACGCCCAAGAAAGCCGTGGTGGTGGGTGGTGGGCTGGGAGGCATCAGCGCCGCCCTCGAACTGGCTCGCAGGAATTTCGAGGTCACCCTGGTTGAAGCCTCTTCGTCCCTGGGCGGCAAGCTGACGGGTTGGAACATCGATGCCCTCGGTGAGACCTTTCCGGTGGAGCATGGCTTTCACGGCTTTTTCGACCAGTACTACAACCTGAACGAAATGTTTGCTTCCGCTGGCGTGGGTGCCGATGTTTTCACCCCCTCTCCAGGCTATCCGGTGCTTTTCAACGGCAAAGCGCTTGAAGTGTTCGGCCAGACGCCGAAATTGTTTCCATTCAACATCCTGTCGGTCGTGGAGCAGTCGCGGACCCTCGACATCGCCTCCTTCCTGAAAGAGTACCAGGGGTTGTGGCCGGTCATCGAGATGTTCCGTTATCGCTACGATCGCACCTTTCAGGAGTACGACGGCATGGACTTCATGACCTATTGCCGTCGAGGGGAGGTGTTGCCGGCGTTCGTCGATACGGTATTGCATCCGTTCGCCGATGCCACCATGAACCGTATGGAGGTGCTGTCGGCCGCCGAGGCCATGCGATATTTCCATTTCTATTTCATGGGCAGCCCCGAAGGGCTCAGCTTCAGGATCACGAAGCAGGATTGCATGACCGCGCTCATCGATCCGCTTGAGCGGAAGCTAACGGCGATGGGGGTGACGGTGCTCAAAGGCCGGAAGGTGTCGAAGCTTGCCCTGCGGGGGGGGAGGGTTTCTGCGGTTCAACTCGAGGGTGCCGCCATGGCCGGTCCGGTTCAGGTGGCAACACTCCCGAAGGGGGAGGTTCCGGCAGCTGGCTGGCATGAGTTCGTCTCCGGCGACGGTGTGCCGCTGCTGGTCGCAAGGAGCGGTGGGGCGTGGATCGCCTACGACGCCCGCTGCACGCACATGGGCTGTCCGGTCAGGCCGGAAGGGGAGACGGGGGGGTTCCTGTGTCCCTGCCACGCTGGTCGCTTCGATGGCGAGGGGCGCCCGGTGAGTGGTCCTCCGGGTTCCCCTCTCGCGGTTTTGACGGTCAGGGAAGAAGGGGAACTCCTGGTGTTCAAGCGGGGCGGCGGGGCGAGCAGCCCTGGTTTGGCTGCCGGTGCGGGAACCCTGCCGTGCGATTATTGCGTGGTGGCGTCGAACGTCAGCGGGTCCCGAGAGCTGTTCAAGGCATCGGGTCTCGGGAATGCCTCTTTTGACCGCCAGATCTCCTCGCTCGGCGAAGCCGATCCCTACGCGGTATGGAGGGTGTGGCTCGACCGCCCGCTGAGTTCGGCGAAGTTTCCGTTCTATACCGTGTCCGGCTACACCTACACCGATTCGATCAGCCTCTATTCGAGCTTCCAGGAGCCGTTTGCCGGTTGGGCCCGCAAGACGGGAGGGTGTGTGGCTGAACTGCACGCCTATGCGATCGCTCCTGAACAGGTCAGGCCGGAACAGGAGATCAGGGATACGATGCTGCGCGAGCTGCACGACATGTTTCCAGAGAGTCGGGGTGCGACGATCCGGCACGAGCTGTTCATGATGCAGTCGAATTTCTCGCGCTGGGCTCCGGGCGACCACGCCTCACGCCCGGGGGTCGAGACTCCCTTCGAGAACCTCTATCTTGCGGGGGACTGGGTCGGCACTGAAGCTCCGGTGTTCCTGATGGAGGCTGCGGCATTTACCGGGCGCATGGCCGCCAACGGCATCGCGTCGAGGGAGTCGCTCCGGCAGACGGCACTGCCCATTGTGCCGATGCAGGGAATCTTCGCCTGACGGGGGCTTCGATCCTCTTTCGGTGATTCGAAGGAAAATGTCCCGTCGACGCTCAATCGTCGTGAAGCCCGATAATGGTGTACCGCTCATTCTTCCAGCAGATACGCATGCCGGAGTAGCGTGCTGTCGGGATGTCGGAGCCGACGACGGCATGCGTGACGCCGTAGCGCTTGCCGAGCTGGCGCAAGAGTTCCGGCCCTTCCGGCGTGGCTGCACGGTCGTAGAATGCTGCGGCATCGTTGTTCCGACGGTACCATTCGAGAATCTCACGATCCTTGTACGGGTGCGTTTTCCAGTTTGCCAGTATCGGGACGCCGCTCTCGAGCCTGAATGCGTCGAAACTGCCTTCGCGTGTCGGGACGAGCCACAGGTCGCTTGCCGTCGAGTGGTTGCGGGCGAAGCTCATGACGGGAGATTCGGGACTCTTTTCCCGGTTACGGAACAGCGAGATCTGGTCGGGCAGGTGCAGGGCGACCGGAATGGCGATGGCGACGCAACCGAGTGCGAACAGGAGGTTGCGCACGGTCCGGTTGTGCTCCATGAACGGGATGAGACGTGATGCGAGCCATCCGGCAAGGATCGTCCATGAGAGCGGAAGCAGGATGACCGAGGTTCTCCATGGTGTCAGGACTTCGAGTGAAGGCCAGGAGAAAACGTAGAGCAGGGGAACGGTTACCGCGATGAGGGCCGCCAGCGGGGCCATGATCCAGAACAGGAGCGTTCTTCGCACCATGACCATCGAGACGAGGATGAGGGCCATGTTTGCGTAGTCCTCGTAGTTCAGCCAGCTTCTGACTTTGGTATGGACCGAAATACGCTGGGTCGAAAGGATGCTCATGGCTTCAGCCCCCACGGATGGGGAGCTGTAGGCGAACATCAGCTTGTAGCGCAGGACAAGCGGAGCGGAGAGGGCGATGAACAGTGCCAGCGGCAGCACGGCTCCAGCCGTGACTTTTTTCTCCTTCCAGATGGTGATGGCCGTAACGGTGCCCAGAATGAGGAGTGCCGAAGGCATGTAGGCGGGGTGGAACGCGGCCGCGACGGCCAGCAGGGCGGATGCCTGCAGGCGCGCTTCATCAAGGATCCGGTCGATAGCCAGCACGATCAGTACGCCGAAGACACAGGGCTGGAAGTAGTGCCCGATAAGGTACTGGGTCCCGAAGCCGAGTTGCAGGTTCTTCTGCTCGATAAAGAGCACGCCGAGGAACAGGGCCATGGCGGCTGCGTTTCTCCTGATGCCGTAGAGCCGATCGGCGATGCTGGTCAGCGAGAAGAGCAGCAAGGCGAGCAGGACCGGGAACAGGAGGTAGACCAGCCAGATGCTGTCCAGCCTGAACAGCGTTTCGATCAGCATCGTGAATGCCGGCAGGGGGTCGATGGTATTGGCCATCCAGTCCCTCCCGAGGAAGCCCTGACCGGTTCTGGCGGCCGCGTGCAGGAACTTCGTGTTCTGGTTTTCGGTGAACAGCGGCTCCTGGAGTGCGACGATGCTCCAGGCGAATCCAAGCGCAAGCCATCCCGGCAGCGTCACGATCTTGAAGTTTCTCTGTCGCAACGGGTACATGCGCGATGTCCTTTTGGTGGTGATGGATTACTTGCCCGTTCTTGTCGAAAGGAAAGCGGCTCAGTTTCTGCTGATACACTCCACAACGGTGTCGTGCAACTGCGGGCGGAACTTCCGGATCCTGATGTTATCGGCCGACGGCCAGACCCGGTTGCTGAGCAGGATGACGGCCAGTCCTCGAACCGGGTCGACCCAGATGCTGGTACCGGTGAAACCGAGGTGTCCCCATGACGAAGCGGAAAAGTGGCTTCCTGCAGAAGAGGCTCCCGTCGTGGAGACCAGATCCCATCCGAGTGCTCTTGGGGCATCGGTTTTTTTCAGGAAGGTCAAGACGGTCGAGGTGCGAACATAGCGCTTGCCGTCGAGCTCGCCACCATTCATGAGCATGCGCACCATTCTGCAAAGATCCCCGGTTGTCGTGAACAGTCCGGCATGTCCGGCAACGCCGCCAAGCAGGGCTGCGTTCTGGTCATTGACCAGTGGCCGCGGCCGGTCGAGCCCCCATACGCCATCCTCTCCGGTGGGGGCTATACGGCCCAGAAATGGCGGCGGAGGAGCGAACATGGTCGAGCTCATGCCGAGCGGCGCGCTGAACCGTTCCCGGAAGTTCGATGCAAGGCTTTTTCCGGTCAGCGATTCGACGATGTTGCCCAGGAGCATGAAGCCAAGGTCACTGTACTCGGTTTTTGTGCCCGGTTCAGCGAGCGGCCGCTCCTGGTCGATGGCGCGGAAGAGCTCATCCGGAGTCACGCATGACGGGGAGAAATAGGTATGGGCCCGGAGCCCGGACGTGTGGCGCAGGAGCTGTTCAATGGTGACCCGGTCCTTTCCGCCGGCGGCAAAGCTTTTCCGGTACCGGCTGACCGGTGCATGGATATCCAATGAGTCCCGTTCGGCGAGCTGCATCGCAATGCAGGTCGTGACCACGGCCTTGGTGAGCGAGGCGGCGTCATACATGGTTGTGGTGTCCGCGGCTGTACTGTTGCTGTCGTAGGTCAGACGGCCGAAAGCCTGGTGGAACACGACCCTGCCCCGGTGGATGACCGCCAGGCTGGCGCCGGGAAAGACGCTGTCGGCAACTGCCCGGCGCATCAGGCTTTCGAGGGGGGAGAATTCGTATGCCACGGCCGGGACTGGCAATGCGGCCGACAGGACGGCCGCAGCAGCGAGGGTCGACAGGAGTGTTCTAAGTGCCCTCATCATTGATGGGAAAAGGTTAGAAGAGGGTGAACCGGACGTATCTGCCGGGTTTCCTTTTCATGTCGGTCAGGAGCGAATCGAGGGAGACCATGGTACTGTTCAGATTGTCGTACAGCGCCGGGTTGCGATTGAGCTTGCCGAGGGTGCCCTGTTCGCTGTTCATCGATTTCAGCAGCGTTTCTGCCTGCGAAGAGGTTTGTTTCAGATTTTCCATGGTCTGCACGGTATTGTCAGCAAGCGACCGGTCGTTGATGAGCCGGGGAAGGAGACCTTTTCCGTTTGACAGCTCGTTGCTGACCTTCGAAAGACGGCTGGAAGTGTCGTGCAGGTTGGAGATCGTCGCCTGCAGTTCCGCGCCCATTTTTTCGTCAGAGATCAGTCGGCCTGCCGGACCTTTGCCACTGTTGAGATTGTCAAGCAGGGTGTTGATTTTGCCGAGAGCCTTCGACGCGCTGGATGCGAGGCTGGCCATGCCGTTTTCGGATTCAAGCATGATGAAGTCTCCATCCCTGACCTGGGCGCCGGTGCCGGTGGTGATGTCCACATATTTGTCGCCGAGGATGCCCAGTGAGCGGATGGTTGCCCGGGAGTCCCTGGTGACCAGTCCGGCGAATTCATTGCGAAGCTTCAGGTCGGCAACCACGTAGAGCGAATCGTTTTTCCTGGTGAAATTGAGCCTGGAGACCGTGCCGATCTTCTTGCCGGAGACAGACACGAAATTGTTCTCGGCCAGTCCGTCGACATTCATCGACATGATCCTGATGGTGGTCACGCCGGTGAAGGTGCTGGTGTTCTTGCCGATGACAATGCCGAGATATGCAATGAAACCAAGGCCCAACACAAAAAAGATGCCGGTCTTGAGGTCGCTCCATTTCAGTTCTTTCGGGTTTCTCATACGGAAATCTGGGTCTGTAATGGTTAAAGTTCGAGGATCTTGTCCGAGAGGATCGACCTGATGAACGGGTGGTCGGACTCATGAAGTTTCTCCGTCTCTCCATCGAAGATGATCTTGCCCTGGTAGAGTACGGCGACGTGGTCGGCGATGGCAAAGACATCGTCGATGATATGGGTGACGAATGCAGCGCCGAGGTCGTTGCTTTTTTTCAGCGATGCGATCAGGTTGAGAATCTTCTTGGAACTGACCGGGTCAAGACCTGCGGTCGGTTCGTCGAAAAGGATCATTTTCGGGTTGAAGATCAGGGCCCTGCCGATGGCCACGCGTTTGCGCATGCCGCCGCTGAGGCTTTCGGGAAGCTGATCTTCGTAGCCCTCAAGGCCGGCAAAACGGATCTGCTCGGCCACTCGGCGCCCGATCTCATCTTCCGGCAGGCGGAGATTTTCACGAAGGAAAAAGCTCAGATTCTGGCTGATGGTCATGGAGTCGAACAGGGCGTTGCCCTGGAAGACGATTCCCATCTTCCTCCTGATGGGATAGAGGTCAGCCTCCTTCATCGAGGTGATGTCCAGGCCGTCAACGAAAACCTGGCCGCTGTTCGGCTTGATCAGGCCGAGCATCAGCTTGAGAATGGTGCTTTTGCCCACGCCGCTGGGACCCAGCACCGCCTTGATGGTGTTGTCCTGCACGGCAAGGGAGACCTTGTCGAGGACCAGCTTCTCGCCGTATTTGAGCGTGACGTTCCTGAGTTCGATCATACTAGCGCATGTTTTCCAGGACGAGCTTCGAAACATAGAAATTGGCGATCAGCACAAGGCCCGACGAGACGACGATGCCCTTGATGGTCGACCTTCCGACGCCGGCGGTGCCACCACGGGCCAGGAATCCATTGAAGCTGCTGACGAGGGTGATGATGATGGCGAACACCGGAGCCTTGAGGAAGCTTGCCACGAAATCCTTTGGCGTAAGGCGCGGATAGACCGAGTTCCAGAATATGCCGGGATCGATGTGGTGGTAGTGTTCCGAGAGCAGTCCTGCAGCCTGCAGGCCGGAGAAGTCGGCGAGGGCGGTCAGGGGGAAGAACATGACCAGCGCGGCCATCAGCCGGGGCATGACGAGTTTGGCCACGGGGTCGGTGCCGAACGCCCGCAGTGCGTCGATCTGTTCGGAAATCTGCATGGCTCCGAGTTCAGCTCCGTTTCTTGACCCGTAACGGGCCGACAGCATCAGCCCCATGAGCAGCGGACCGAGCTCCCTGAGGACCGATATCGACGTTGAGCGTCCGAGCATGGTCTTGGCGCCGAAATCCTCCAGGAGGTTACCGACTTCGATGGCCAGGAGCGAGCCGATGGAGATCGAGCTGACCAGGACGATCGGAATCGATTCGGCACCGCAGATCGCCGCCTGGTCCAGAAAATCCCTCCAGTACCGCTTGATCTTCGGAATGGTCGTGAATGCCCTGACTGAAAACAGCAGGAACTCCTGCATGACCAGGAGAAACTCCTTCAGACGAAGGATCGTCTGGTCTGCATAGGATCTGATGAGGGTCAGCGGCATAGGTTCAGCGTCTGGTCATCGAAAAATCGGGTCCGGCGTGGCGCGCCGGTATGCTTTGCACGAGCAAGTATAGCAAAACTTGACCGATTCTTCAGGGTATGGCAGAAAAAATGTCATCCCTTGGCAGCCGGGGTGAGCCGGCTTTTCATTTTGGTGACCCATTCATAGGGTATCCAGGTCTGCCCGAAATTGTCCTCGTGGTCTTTCAGGCCATGGTAATCCGAGCCACCAGAAAAAAGCAGGAAGTACTCGTTGGCGATCTCCCGGTAGTAGTTCTGCCGGTAGTTGTCGTGCGAAGGATGGATGATTTCGAGGCCGTCAAGGCTGAAAGAGATCAGTTGACGGAGGATCTCGTCGGGTACGTTCTGGGCCGGGTGGGCAAGGAACGACAGTCCCGAAGCCTCGTTGATGAGGCGGATGACCTCGGCGGGATGCGTCTCGATGCTTTTGACGTAGGCAGGACTGTGTGAACCGAGATACTTGCTGAACGCTTCGCTGAAACTTTTCACAAAGCCTCCGTCCTGAAGCACGGCCGCGATATGCGGTCGCCCCACGCTGCCGTTCTGGGCCTTCATGATGATCTGCTCAATCTCGATCTTGACGCCCATTTTTGCCAGTTTCTGAACCATCCGTTCAGCCCTTTCGGTGCGGAGCCGCCGGCAATGGTCCAGGTAGCGCTTCAGCTCGGAATGCCGATAATCAAAGAAATATCCGAGGATATGAATGTCATATCCCTTATAGGCCGAACTCATTTCTACACCGGGAATAAGTTCGACACCTTTTTCGAGTGCTAATGGCTTTGCTTTGTCAATGCCTGCGACAGAATCGTGGTCGGTGATACTGATGGCTTTAAGGCCTGCCTTGACCGCCTTGTTGACAATCTCCTCCGGCGTAAAGATTCCGTCCGAACATTTGGTGTGTATGTGTAAGTCTGCTTTATCAAAGCCATTATGCCCTACACTTGACGAGCTGTATGGCATGGCCCAAGGTTTGGTTTTGTGTGTATTAGCTATCTCAGTATATAATAAAATTTTCCCGTCTGACTTTATGAAATAGACAATAATATTTTCAACCTGAAAGTTGCATCCGGTCGACTGCAGACGGGTGGTAACACGGAATCAGGGCTGGAGTTTTCCGGTCGATAACAGGACGAGCAGCGCCGTTCCGACCAGCAGTCTGTAGACGATGAACAGCATGGTCGAGCTGCGTCGGAGGTACTTGAGCAGGAAGTCGATCGACAGGTAGCCGACGATGCCGGCGAAAACGGTGGCGATGGCGATAGCGATGATGTTTTCCGTCGAAGCCATGATCTCGGCTCTGGTTTTGTAAAGCTCGAAAATGCCGGCTGCGAACACCGATGGTATGGAGAGCAGGAAGGAGAAGCGGGCCGCGGTTTCACGGTCGAGGTTCATGAAGAGCCCGCCGGTGATGGTCACTCCGGATCGGGAGGAGCCGGGAATGAGCGCCATGGCCTGGGCGAATCCGATGACGAGGGACTCTTTCCAGCCCATTTCGCCTATCGACAGACCCCGGAGCCCCTTTTCCATCCTGGAGCGGGTGTGCCATTCGGCGATGGAGAGCACGATTGCGAGCAGGATGAGCGAGGCGCTGACGAAATAGAGGGAGCGGAGGGTTGTTTCGATTTCATGCTTGAACAAGAGGCCGAAGACGACGATCGGCACGGTTCCGGCGGCGATCATCCAGCCGGTTTTCGCCTCGGGCGTTTCGAGAGGCTTTCCCTTGAGCAACCCCGAAAGGACCGCGCCAATGATCGAGGCGATATCCCTGGCGAAGTAGATCAGCACCGCCAGAAGCGTGCCGATCTGGATGATGGCCGTGAAGGCTGCTCCGGGGTCCTCCCAGCCGAAAAGGGCGGGCAGGAACCTCAGGTGGGCCGAGCTGCTGATGGGCAGGAATTCGGTAAGGCCCTGCACGATGCCGAGGACGATCGCCTGGAAAAGAGTCATGGATGGTTGCTGGTTGTGGTTGACTGAATGGAACTGCGGACGATGAGGCTTCCGATCCGTTCCGAGGCGCTCCTGACGGCCAGGGCCCTGTGGCTGACGGCGTTCTTTTCCTCAAGGCTCATTTCGGCGAAGGTTTTGCCGGAGCCGTCGGGCAGGAACACCGGGTCGTAGCCGAAGCCCCCCGTTCCCCGACGCTCCCTGGTGATCGTTCCGTCGATCCGCCCCTCGACGGTCTCGTCGATATCCATGATTTTCCCGCCAGGCAAGGGCAACCGGCCTTTCAGGGCGATGACCGTCCTGAATCGCGCGGAACGGCAGGAGGCTTCCTGCATCGACTCGAGCAGGTGGTGCACATTTTCGTCGTAGGATGGCGTGGTTCCGGGACACGATGGTGCGAACCGGGCCGAACGGACGCCTGGGGCGCCCGCGAGTGCGTCGACCTCAAGGCCGGTATCGTCGGCAAGCACGATCAGCCAGTCGAATCGAGGCTGGACCAGGGCATAGACCTCGTATGCCTTCAGACGGGCGTTGCCTTCGAGGGTCGGCTCGCTCTCCTCGATCTCCGGTGAGAGCGCGAGGTCAGTGAGCGAGCAGATCTTCAGCGAGGGGGAGATCCCCTCGAGCAACGGCTGGAGCTCACGCACCTTGTCACGGTTGCCGGTGGCCAGCACGATGACGACGGCTGGCGACGTTACAGCGTCAATCTCTTGCATGCGGGCCACGCTTCAGCGCCTGGTGAGGTCGAGGATTTCGCCGATGGCTGCGGGAAGGCCGATGAACACCGCCCTTGCGATGATCGCATGCCCGATGCTGACCTCTTCGATCTCGGTGATATCGCGGAACGGCGCGATGTTCACGACACTCAGTCCGTGGCCGGCCACGACCGCCATCCCTTCCCGGCGCGCGAAACGCGCAGCAGTGCGGATGCGCTCGAGTTCATGCTCACGTTCACTGGCGGCGGCGCAAAGGGAGTAGCGTCCGGTATGCAGTTCGACCATATCTGCCCCGGCCGCTTTCGACAGGGATAATGCCTCCTCTTCGGGTTCAACAAACATGCTGACCAGGATGCCGTGATCGCGTATCGGTTTGACGAATTCCACCAGTGGTTTGAAAAGGCTCCTGATGGCAAAACCGCCCTCGGTGGTGAGTTCCTCGCGCTTTTCCGGTACGAGGGTGATCAGCTCTGGCCGGGTACGGATAGCGATCGACTGCATTTCTTGCGTCATGGCCATCTCGAGGTCCAGCTTCGTCGTGATTGCCGCTCGAACCATTTCGAGATCTTTGTCGCAGATGTGGCGACGATCCTCGCGGAGATGGCAGACGATGCCCGACGCGCCGCTCCTTTCTGCAAGCAGCGCGGCTTCAACCGGGTCCGGCGCGCCCTCGTTTCTTGCGTTGCGCAGGGTGGCGATATGGTCGATGTTCACTGCCAGTCTCATGGTCGTATTGCGGTCTTGTTGCTCTTTTCCTGTTTCCGTTCAACAGTCTAAGACTAATAAAAAGATCGTGAAAAAAAAGAGAGGTGCTTCTCTTTATTTCTGTTGCGCGATTGGATCGCTTCGTTTTCCGGACGGCTGCGGGAAAACGGTTTCTGTCTTCCGTCCGACTCGCGACCAATCCGCTCATCTGATAAACAGAGGTGTCCGGCAAAAGGAGCGGAGGGCGTGATCGAGCTGAGGCAGATGGTGGTCCCTTTTTTCATATTATCTTTTATCTTGACCGGTCGCCCGCAAGGTTCAGGGCGGAAAGAGGGATCATCATGGAGCATTTATGGCAACGAACAGTATCGTACTCAGAAAACTCGAATTCGACAAGGTTGCCGCGCACGCCGCAGGCTTCTGCATTTCACCCATGGGGCGTGACCGATTGCATGAACTGGAGCCTCCGGCGGGTCGAGAGGAGACGCAGCGAGAGCTGTTACGGGTGCTCGAGCTGAAGAATTTCCTGCTCGCGGCGTGCCCGCTCCCTTTCGGCCATCTTCCCGACACCAGGAACCTGCTGGTCAAACTCGAAGCCGCGGAGGGCTGGCTCGAACCCGTCGAACTGCTGGATATCTTCTCCCTCCTGCAAAGCTCGGTCCAGCTTCGTCGATTCATGTTCTCCAGTCGGGAGCTCTATGCCGAACTGAACGAGTATACCATCCGATTGTGGCTCGAGAAGAGCATCCAGTACTCGATCACGAGCGCCATCGACGAACAGGGCCGGGTCAGGGATACGGCCAGCGATGGTCTTGCCATGATCCGCAGGGAGCTGGACGAAGCACGGAGTTCGCTCCGGAAGAGGATGGAGCGGATAGTCCGCCGTTGCCAGGCTGAAGGGTGGCTCATGGAGGAGACGGTGGCGCTCAAGAATGGACGTCAGGTGCTTGCCATGCGGCTGGAGTACCGTTACCGTCTGCCCGGCTATGTCCAGGATTACTCCCAGACCGGCCAGACGGTGTTCATCGAACCGGCTGAAACCCTCGAGATCAGCAACCGGATCCAGGAGCTCGAAATCGCCGAGCGTCGTGAGATCGAACGCATTCTGAAAGAGCTTTCGGCCAGGGTGCGCAGCGAACTGCACGACGTCCGGCACAATCAGGAGTTGATGGCCGGATTCGATTCGCTCTACGGCCGCGCGCGTCTGGCTGTCGAGACCTCCTCGAACCTGCCGGAAGTCACGGAGGGCGGTCGCCTGAATATCGTCAGAGGTTACCATCCCTGGCTTCTGATCTCGCACCGGGAGACGAAGGAGAAGCTTTTCCCGCTCGACATGGAGCTCGGCAGCGATGAGCAGGTGCTGGTGATCTCCGGGCCGAACGCAGGCGGAAAGTCGGTGGCCATGAAGACCGTCGGGCTGTTGAGCTGCATGCTCAGTCACGGCTATCTGGTGCCCTGCAGCGAGAGCTCGGTGTTTCCGGTGTTCAGCGACCTGTTTATCGAGATCGGGGACGAACAGTCGATCGAGAACGACCTGTCGACCTTCAGCTCCCATCTTTCGGCGATCAGGCACATCCTCGACCGTGCCGAACCGGGCAGCCTGGCCATGATCGACGAGCTTTGCGCCGGCACCGATGTCGAAGAGGGGGGGGCGATCGCCCGTGCGGTGATCGAAGAGCTGCTTGAACGGGGAGTGAAAACGATCGTCACCACCCACCTCGGGGAGCTGAAGGTCTATGCCCACCGCCGCGATGGGGTGGTGAACGGCGCGATGGAGTTCGACCGCGCAGGACTTGTGCCGACCTTCAGGTTCATGAAGGGGCTGCCGGGCAACAGCTTCGCTTTCGCCATGATGCAGCGGATGGAGTTTCCCGCCTCCGTGATCTCGAGGGCCGCAGGGTTCATGGGTCATGGCCATGCAGGCCTCGAGGAGATGATCGAGGACCTGCGGGCTTCCGTTCTTGAGAACCGGAATCTTTCGGTGCGCCTCGAAGCCGACCGGGTTGCCACAGATTCACTCAGGGAGCTTGTCGAGGCGGAAAAGCGTGAGGTGCAGCGCACAAGAAGGGAGTTGAAATCGAGGGCTCTGCGCGACCTGCACAAAGAGATCGAGCAAGCCCGCAAGGAGCTCCGGGAGCTCCTCAGGGAGGTGAAGGAGCATCCTGAAGAGCCGGAGATCCTGCGGCATGCGAAGTCAAAGATGGCCGCCATGAAGCGGGAGGCTACGGAAGGTGAAGAGGCGCTCGTCAGGGAGCGGGCACAGGAGGCGGCGGTCGACCGCACGATACGCCCCGGGGATCTGGTTCGGCTGACCGATACGAGTACGACCGGCGAGGTCGAATCGGTTCAGGAGGATGTGGTCGTGGTCAGTTGCGGCAATTTCAGGCTGACGACGTCGCTCATGGGGCTTGAAAAAATTTCGAAAGGCCAGGAGCGCAAGCTCAGGAAAGGGGGGGAGGAGCTTCGGAAACCTGCAGCGTGGACGGTCCAGTCATCCGCTCCGGAGTCGACACGTCTCGACCTCAGGGGGCTGACCGGCCAAGAGGCCATCGAGGAGATCGGTCGTTTTATCGACGCATTGGCCATGCACCGCATGCAGACGGGGACGATCATTCATGGCAAGGGTTCCGGCGCGTTGCGTCAGAAAACGGCGGCGTTTCTCAAGGAGCACCGGCGAGTCAGGAGCTTCCGTCTCGGCGACTGGTCCGAGGGCGGGGCAGGGGTGACCGTCGTTGAACTGCGTTAGGGCGAATCCCGAAAAAATTTTGCCCGGAACGGATTGCTGCACTGACCCGACAGCCTGCGGGACTTACATGACCGTTATCTCCCGGCCATGCAAGTCCCGGCGGTACAACCATGATGCAAGGCTGCATGTCCGGAGGATCGGCACCATCATGAAGAATTCCGGGCTCTTCGCCTCGTGCGTCACGAACCAGAGAAGCCCACGACGTTTTTTCAGGGTCCCCTGAATTCCGGTCAATTGAAAAACAGTCAGCAATACCTTATCTTGTGCCGTGATGAGTGTCCCCCTTGCCGAACACCCTTGACGGGTACCATAACGGTTTCTGAACTGCCATGACCTTACCGAACCAGCTGACGACATTGAGGATAATCCTTGTGCCGGTGTTTGTCGTGCTGCTGCTGCAGAAAGACCCCTGGCTCAAGCTGGTCGGTGTCGTTGTTTTCGCGCTTGCTTCCCTCACCGACGCCTATGACGGCTATCATGCGAGGAAATACGGGGAGACCACCCGGCTGGGAGCGTTTCTCGATCCGCTGGCCGACAAGCTGCTCATCACCGCGGCGTTCCTGCTCTACGTCTGGCAGGGCTATCTCGCGCTCTGGATGGTTTTGCTGGTCGCCGCCCGTGATATCCTGATTACGGTTCTCAGGGTCTACGCCGAGTTCCGCGACCGCCCGGTGGTGACCTCCAGGGAGGCCAAGTACAAAACACTTGCCCAGAACCTTTTCGCCTATGTCGTTATGCTGCTGATCCTGCTCAGGGAGGATCTGTTCTTCGGCAAGCGGGTGGCTTCGGTCATGAACGGCATACTCACCTCCGGATACCTCGACTACGTGATGCTGGCCATCACGCTGTTCACGGTCTGGACCGGGATTTCCTACCTCGTCAGCAACTGGAATCTTGCCATCCGGAACACCGAAGGGGGCAGTTAAGCCCATGAAGCTGCGCTTTGCATTAGCGATCGGAACCGTGTTCGGCATCGGTCGCATTCCTTTCGCCCCAGGCACGTTCGGCAGCCTGGCGGCCGCCCTCTTCTACCTGCTGCTGCCCGCGATGAGACCGCTTGCCATCATCGTGCCCCTGATCATCATCGTCTCCCTGCTCGGTGTGTGGGCCGGTGGTGTCATGGAGGAGGAGTACGGGAATGATCCGTCAGCAGTCGTGATCGATGAACTCGCCGGTCAATGGCTTGCACTTGCGGCGCTGCCGGGTGGAGCCGTCACCGTGGCGCTTTCGTTCGCCTTTTTCCGGTTGTTCGACATTGCCAAACCCGGACCGGTGGACCGGGTCCAGCGTCTGCCTGGAGGGTGGGGTATCATGACCGACGACCTTCTGGCCGGAGTCCTGGCCAACCTCTCCGTGCGGTTCTTGATGTTCGTGTTGTCCTTCTGAGGGAGTCATCTGTCCCTGATTCTCAGGGTGCCCGGTAAAATTCCCCGATTCTTTCCGACAGCGTCCGGGCGTCAAGCCCAATCTCGTGATAGAGTTCGCTCATGCTTCCATGCGTCACGAAGGCGTCGGGGAGACCGAACTTTTCTATCCGGATGCCTGGATGCGTCCGGCTCAGGTAATCGACCACGCCGCTGCCGAGGCCGCCGATCGTGCTGTTTTCCTCGATGACGGCGACATGGGTGCAGCGCGATGCGACGGTGTCGAGCAGTTCCTTGTCCAGTGGTTTCATGAACCGCATGTCGCAGACCATCGGGTCGAAACCAAGGGGCTCGAGCAGGGCCGCAGTTTCGAGTGAACGGTTGACCATGGTGCCGATCCCGAGGAGGGCGAGCGAACTTCCCTCGCGCAACACCCGACCCTTGCCAACGGCGATCGGGGTGAACTCCTTGTGCAGCAGGGCGCCGTTGCCGGAGCCCCTCGGGTAGCGGATTGCCACGGGGCCCTTGACTTCATAGAGGGCCGTATAGAGCATGTTCCTGAGTTCCTGTTCGTCGCCCGGAGCCATGACCACCAGGTTCGGCACGGCGTGCAGGAAAGAGAGGTCAAAAGCTCCATGGTGGGTGGGACCGTCTTCACCGACCAGTCCCGCCCGGTCGATGGCGAACACCACGTGCAGGTTCTGCAGCGCCACGTCATGAATGATCTGGTCGTAGGCCCTCTGGAGGAACGTCGAGTAGATGGCAAAGACCGGCTTGAATCCGCCTGCGGCCATGCCCGCAGCGAAGGTGACGGCGTGCTGTTCGGCGATGCCGACGTCGTAGAATCTTGAGGGGATGGCGTTCTGGAAAAGGTCGAGCGACGTGCCGCTCGGCATGGCGGCCGTGATGGCCGTGATGGTGCTGTCCTTCAGGGCGAGTTCGACCAGGGCCTCACCGAACACCTCCTGGTACTTTGGCGGCGTCGGATTTCCGGAAGGTTTCAGGTTCCTGCCGGTTTCGATGTCGAAGCCGCCGGCGCTGGCGTGCCATTTGGACTGGTTGTCCTCGGCCGGTTTGAACCCCTTGCCCTTGGTGGTGATCACATGCAACAGTTTCGGGTGGGGCAGTGAACGCATTTCGCGCAACGCCTTGACGAGCTGTTCGATGTTGTGGCCGTCGATCGGTCCGAAGTAACGGAAGCCGAGCGCCTCGAAAAAGGCGCCGGGGGTGAAGGCTGCCTTGACACCGTCCTCGATACGGTGCACCGCGGTCTTTGCCGTCTCCCCCAGCTCGTTGTTCAACAGAGAGATGCTGTCCCAGACGAATTTCCGCAGCTTGTTGTAGGTCTTGTTCAGGGGAATGTTGACCAGGTAGTTTTTCAGGCCGCCGGTGCTTGGGGAGATGGCCATCTGGTTGTCGTTCAGCACCACCAGCACGTCCGACTTGATGTCGCCGAGGTGGTTCATGGCTTCGAACGCCATGCCTCCGGTCATGCTGCCGTCACCGATGACCGCCACGATCTTCTCATCCCTGCCGGCGAGGTCGCGAGCTGCCGCCAGGCCGGCTGCCGCGGAGATCGAGGTGGAGGCGTGTCCGGTGTCGAATGCGTCATGCGGACTTTCGTTTCGCTTGGGGAAACCCGCCAGGCCACCATATTGGCGGTTGGTGTGCATCTCCGCCATCCTGCCCGTGAGGATCTTGTGAACGTAGGCCTGATGACCGACATCCCAGACGATGCGGTCCCGGGGGCTATCGTACACGTAGTGAAGGGCTACGGTCAGTTCGACGACCCCGAGGCTCGAGCCGAAATGGCCGCCGTTGACCGATACCAGCTCGATCACCCGCTTGCGGCATTCGGCAGCCACCAGCTCGAGCTCCGACAGCGAGAGTTTTTTCAGGTCTTCTGGAGTCTTGATTCCGGACAGCAGCGGGTACGCCTGCGTCTGCGAAGGAGTGATGGGAACTGCCATGGATCGGTGTGTAATGGTTGTTGCTGCTGCGCTGTTGAAGCGTGGTCTGCTTTTGTAACCGTAGCGGGGCTTAAGCGGTTCCTTGGAAGTCACTCCCCCTGAATCTGGACCAGCACCTGGCGTTCGTTGCGCGGTCCGTCGAGTTCGACGAAGAAGATCGACTGCCACTCGCCGAGCAGCATGCGCCCTTCGGCGAACGGGATATTCTCGGTGCTGTTCATGAACAGCCCGAGGAGGTGGGAGTGGGCGTTGTCCCTGCCGTCGATGGTCTCAAGATTGTGCAGGTAGTCGCCGTCCCTGGGTACCAGGCGCTTGAGGAAGGTGATCATGTCCTGCAAGAGTCGCGGTTCCCGTTCGTTGATGTTGATGCATGCGGTCGTGTGCCGGCTGAGCAGCGTGACCGTACCCTGGAGGAAGCCGGTTTGTTCAAGGGCGGCGCGCACTTCGGCCGTGATATCGATGATGTCGATGGGGCGGCTGGTCTGGCAGCGGATGGTGGTGATACGGTAGGGCATTGAACTAATGGACAATGGATAATGGATAATCAGGGCCCCGCTCCGGTCGACGTAGCGGGTTGCTCTGCGTGTCGAATCCCTATTCAGTCCCGGTGCGTCATGACGAGGACACCTTCGTGGGGCGCAAGACGGATGGCCACGTCCGTGCCGGAGATTTTGAGTTCATGTGCAGGTTCGGGAAATCGGGTCGTGAAGGTGGTGACTGCTTCAGACGGTAGTCCGTCGAAGGCCGGATGACTGAATTTCGGTTCGATGCCCGTGGCTGAAAAGTTCGCCAGTACGAAAGCGGAACTGCCTGGTATCGAACGGCAATAGCCGAAGCAGAGCGAGTCGCTGTCGGAGTTCAGGTCGAGCCATTCGATCCGACCCTCCTGGAAAACGGCTTCCGACCGGAATTTGAACAGCATGAGGTACAGGTGCAGGAGCGCCTTGTGCGACGGCTCCTTGGCGTGCCGGACAAGCTGGACCGGCACCTTTTTTTTCAGGCCGGTCAGCTGCCCCTGATGCACCAGGTGCATCCCCGGCGTGGTGAGCAGGATCAGGCCGGCTACCGCATGGTTGGGGCCGAACCGCTCGGAAGCCCTGATCTCGTCGTGGTTCTCGATGAACCGGCAGAGCTTTTGCTGATAGCTCCAGTCGGCCAGAAGGTGGCCTTTCAGCTTGGGTACGTTGACCGGTGCGCTGCCGAGGAAATCGTAGAAGGGTTTGTCATAGGTGTAGTCGAATCCCATCTGCTGAAGGTCCCATTCGCGGTTCCAGTAGGATTCGGCCAGGAACAGGAAACCGGGGTGCTTTTTCCTGACTGCCTTGATCGCCTTGGGCCAGAACTCCTCGGTCATCTTGCCGCCGAGGTTGCTCCAGGTGGTGTTGAAAATATCCTTGAGCGCCAGCATGGCCATGTCGCACCTGACCGCATCGCACAGGTCGCTGATGTGCGTGAGGTTGTGGATCATCATGTCGTGTGTGGCCGGGTTGGCATAATTCAGCTGAAGGGTATCGGTCCAGGGGGGGAAATAGGGGTCCTTACCGTGAGCGAGGAACTTGCCCCTCGCGTACTCGAAACATGAACGGGGATCCTGGCACTGCTCGTGTTTCGAGATGGAGATGAACAGATCCGGGTGTTCGGGGAGCCAGCGATTGTCGAGTGCCATGTGGTTGGGCACGAAATCGAGCATGAGCCTGATGCCCCGTTCCGCAAGCCTCTTGCGGAACGCGAGGATTCCGGCGCATCCGCCGAGTGTTTCGTTGACTTCGTACGAAGCGATGGCATAGGGAGATCCGACGATGTCCTGTGGATGCAGATCCTTGAGATGATCGAGAAAATCGCTCCTCAGGCCACAATGAGATGCTGAGATGGCCGTACTGTAACTGCTCGGTTTCCAGACACCCATAAGCCAGACGATGTCGAATCCGCTTTCGTTGAAGAGTTCAAACTCCTCCTCCGGCACCTCACCGAGGGTAACGGTACGCTCCAGCCTGTCCGAGAGCTCCTTCAGCCAGACTCTCGTGTTGATTTCGTAAACAAGAGGAAACATTGGTATTAAAACCTGTTGCGCAAGATTGAAGCCCCGATGCCCAATATAAAAAGTAAAGTGCAATTCATGCGATTTTCATCAGTGAGGGCAAGGATTGATGCGAACCTCCCGACACGCAAAACGTTCATGAAGCCCATGCATGGAAACGGAAGGAGGCACCGGCATTGCCTGCCCGGTTCCGGTACAGCCACCCCGATGACCGACGAGGGACTGATGCGCACGGATGCACGTTCGCCCCTTTTCCCGGTTGCAGCAATTCTGTTTATGTCGGCGATGCCGTCTCGCAAAATTCAGAATAGTCGTATATTTCCCTGTCGTCATATTCCGGAGTGTACCCGGTTCAGAAGCAGCCCTCAGACGGCAGCATCTTCATCCCCCAACCTCCCCTTGTCATGCATGTGTCCAATTTTCCAATCTTCCGGTTCCGGACTCGGGACCTTGTCACGCGCCGTACCTGCTTGCTCCTTAAGCCACCGCTCCTGGTCCGTCATTTTCCCGATCGGGTGGTCGAGGGGATGCGTATCGATCGTGCTGGGGATTCCCGGTGCCCTTGCTTGCCGGGGCCGGCAGCACGGTCCATTGCTTCGGCACTGACCGCGTGGTCGAACGGCGGCTGTTGACCGCGAGCTGTCGCCGGGTCGGACCGTGAGGAATCAGAAAAAAACGCGGCCCGGTTTTCTGTGCCTTTTCCACATAGTTAAAGAAGGACAAGATCATGCAAGATCCCCCATGCAGGATGTTGCCTTCGGACACCACGACCCGGCGAATTGTCGTCGTCGGAGATGACCTGACGTTGCAGGACGGAATGGTCGGGTATCTGCAAGGCATTGACTACGAGGTGAGCCGAGTACGGTCGGCATTCGAATTTTTCAAGAGAACAGACTGCAGGTCGTTCGACCTTGCGATTCTTCATGTGTCGGCACCAGATCGGGGCGTTCTTGCGCTTTCGGGATACCTGCGAAACGTGACGGGGACCCGCATCCTCATGATTTCGGAGCACGCTTCAGTCGAAGAGCGACTCGAGGGCTATCGGTCGGGAGCCGATCTGTTCATGGTGGGGCCTGTTGATTTCAGGGACCTTGCGGGTGCGATCGCCGGGCTTCTGCAACGGCTCGGTCCACGTTCCGACCGGTGAGGCGCGCGGGAGTGATGAGCTGCCCAAGGCACCATGAAGGTTCAACCCTGCACCCCGGGACGGAGCGTCAGCGGTCCGGAACGGTTTCGAGGCGCCGGTGTCGCTCCTGCCGGCATTGAAGCACGCACGGGATTTAACCGAGCGGCAAGGGTGTTTTGTCTGAAGGCGGTTTGTAATTGGGGCAAAGTTGTACGAAATTCTCGTACGCTTTTTACTGTTCGGCCGCCCGGGAACGGTGGGCCATTATCAACCAGTAATCCTTCAGCACTTTTGACAGATTTTCTCCGCGAACTCAACGACGTACAGCGTGAAGCCGTTCTGGCCACCGAGGGGCCGGTCATGGTGCTCGCCGGCGCGGGCTCCGGCAAGACCAGAGTGATCACCTACCGTATCGCCCACCTGATCAGGAACGTCGATGTGCCTCCGCAGAACATCCTGGCCCTGACCTTCACCAACAAGGCCGCCAAGGAGATGCGCCACAGGATCGACGGCATTCTCGAGCGCGGCAGCTCTTCCAGCCTCTGGATAGGCACCTTTCATTCGGTGTTCGCCAGGTTGCTGCGCAGCTATATCCACCTGATCGGCTACGACCGGAACTTTTCGATCTTCGACGCCGACGACAGCAAAAGCCTCGTGAAGCAGTGCATGCAGGAGTTGAACCTCTCTCCTGATTCACTGCCGGTGAACCTCGTTCATGCCCTCATCAGCAAGGCCAAGAACAGCTTCGTGCTGCCGCCAGAGTTCCATCGCAACGCGGGTGACTACCAGCAGCAGAAAGCTGCCCTCGTCTACGAAAAGTACGCCCAGAAGTTGCGCGAGAACAACGCCCTCGATTTCGACGACCTCCTGATCAAGCCGATCGAACTTTTCGGGGAGCAGCCGGGCCTGCTCGATCAGTTGCAGGATTATTTCAGATACCTGCTGATCGACGAATACCAGGATACCAACCGTGCGCAGTACCTTGTGGCAAAGATGCTTTCGGAAAAGCATCGCAACATCTTCGTGGTGGGCGACGACGCGCAGTCGATCTACTCCTGGCGCGGGGCGGATATCAGTAACATGCTGAACTTCCAGGACGACTATCAGGATTCGAAACTGTTCAAGCTCGTTGACAACTACCGCAGCACCGAAACCATCCTCCAGGCGGCCAACGACGTCATCAGGAACAACCGGCGGCAGATCAAGAAAGAGCTGGTGGCCAAAGCCGGACCCGGTGATCCGCTGACCCTCATCGAAGCCTACAACGAACGAAGGGAGGCCGAGAGGGTCGCCGAGTATATCCGCTCGATCCACCTGTCGAAGGGCTGCGGCTATCGCGCGTTCGCGATCTTTTACCGCACCAACGCCCAGTCGAGGGTCATCGAGGATGTCATGCGGCAGAACCGCATACCGTACCGGATTTTCGGCAGCGTCTCCTTCTACAAGCGCAAGGAGATCAAGGACGCGGTGGCTTACCTGCGCCTGGTGCTGAACGACCGCGATGGCGAATCGCTCTTGCGGGTGATCAATTTTCCGCCGAGAAAGATCGGGGAGGTCAGCATTTCCAAGCTCAAAGAGTTTGCCGAAGCAGGCGGGATGTCCCTCTACGAGGCGATCCGGCGAGCTGACGAGGGAGGGTTCCAGTCGAGGCTCGCCCATGCGCTGAAAGAGTTCGCGACGCTTGTCGAGACCCTCAAGCAGAAAGCCGTCGACGGTACGGCCTACGACGTGCTGTCGCTGCTTTTCGAGATGAGCTCCATACCTTCGCTCCTGCAGGCCGAGAATACCGTCGAAGCGCTCGCACGTCACGAAAACCTGCAGGAGCTGCTCTCGATGGCCAGGGACTTTTCGGATCACAACCCGAACAACGCTTCCCTCGGCGACTTCCTGTCGACCATTTCGCTCGCTTCGGACATCGAGGATGTGGATGAGTCGGAAAACTACGTTTCGATCATGACGGTCCATGCGGCCAAAGGACTCGAATTCCCGGTGGTGTTCGTTACCGGCATGGAGGAGCGGCTGTTTCCGCTCAACAGTTACGAACCCGCGGAACTCGAGGAGGAGCGCCGCCTCTTCTATGTGGCCATCACCCGCGCAAGGGAGAAGCTTTTCCTTTCCTGGGCCCAGAGCCGTTATATGTACGGCCAGCCGCAGATGTGTCTTCGATCGACGTTCATCAACGAGATCGATCCGGACATCATCTGTACCGAAGGGGGACGGCCGCTCTCCGAGAGCCCGAAAAAGGTTGCGGCCTCAGCCATGGCCGGTCGTCCGGTATTCGGGACGCTTCCCTCCGCTTCGCGACCAGCAGTGCCCGTGCAGCGTCCCGATGCGGCCCAGCCCGCTTCGCCTGCCAGGAAGGGCGCGCTTCGCGCCGGCACGAAGGTGCAGCACGCCATTTTCGGTCCCGGCACCGTGATCGAGGTGCAGGGGAGCGGTTCGAAGCAGAAGGTGAAAATCGGTTTCCGCACGGCCGGAGAGAAGACCCTCATGGTACAGTATGCCAATCTGAAAATTGTCTGATGCGTCGCTGTTTTCCGCCCGGCTTACACTCGATGTGTTTCCGACGGTTGAGCGTTGCACCCGAAAAAATGTTCAGAACGGATTGGGCCGGGATGTTCAATTTTTCTTGTCATAAGTGTAATTTTATGGAGAGCGGGGGCCCACATTGTTCATGGTCGTCGAGATTGCTTCCAGGTGGCCCCGTCCCCATTGGTTTTAAACAGCGCAGTGCATGAAGATCCTTTTCGGTGTCCAGGGAACGGGAAACGGCCACATCAGCCGGAGCAGGGAACTGGTCAGGAAACTCAAAGAGGACGGCCACGACGTGCAGGTCGTCATCAGCGGCAGGAGTGAGGATGAGCTCAGGGAGATCGAAATCTTCAGGCCTTATCGCGTGCTGAAGGGGTTGACGCTGGTGACCTACCGTGGCAGGATGAACTATATCGATACGATGTTCCAGCTTGACCTGGTCAGGCTGATGTCCGATGTGATCACGCTTGATCTGGGCGGTGTCGACCTGGTGATCACCGATTTCGAGCCGGTCACCGCTATGGCAGCGCGAATCAAGGGGCTTCCCAGTGTGGGATTCGGTCACCAGTACGCCTTTCCTTTCAGGATTCCCGTCGCCAGGGGCAGCCTGTTCGAAAAGTACACCCTGTTGAACTTCGCTCCGGCGCGATACAACGCCGGTCTCCACTGGCACCACTTCAACCAGCCGATCTTTCCACCGGTTATCCCCGAGTCGCTGTACCGGGCGGAACGACCGCCTGAAGACCCGCGCAAGATCCTGGTCTATCTGCCCTTTGAAGAGGTGGCGGATGTCGAGGAGTTTGTCAGGCCGTTCGACGGTTACAGCTTTTTCATCTACGGTAAGGTGAAGGTGGACAGGGACTCGGAGCACCTGCATTTCAGGAGTTACTCCCGCCAGGGTTTCCTGCGGGACCTCATGGAGTGCGGCGGCGTGGTGTGCAACGCCGGGTTCGAGCTTCCGGGCGAGGCGTTGCATCTCGGCAAGAAGCTGTTGCTCCGTCCCCTTGATGGCCAGATCGAGCAGGAGTCGAATGCGCTGGCTATGGTGGAGCTGCATTACGGCATGGCCATGCACCGGCTTGACCCCGATATCCTGAGCCACTGGCTCGGCATGCCGGGCAACTCTCCGCTCAACTATCGCCGGAGCGTTGATTACATCGCAGAATGGATCGCGTCCGGGCGCTGGGACGATCTGCGGACCTTTACCGAAGCGGCCTGGCGGGAGAACACTCCAGGAGGGGGCCGCGCGTGAGCCTGAGGGACCTCCTGACGAGAAGCCGCTCTGTCCGGCGGTTCGATGGCAGCGCTCCCGTGGGCGTGGAGGTGCTTGCTGAGCTGGTTGAACTGGCCGGCCTGACTCCGTCGGCGGCCAACCGCCAACCGCTCAGGTACCTTGCGGTGACCGAACCGGGCCTCGTCGACGGGGTGTTCGGCTGCCTGAAGTGGGCGGGTTACCTCACGGATTGGGCGGGCCCCGAACCGGCGGAGCGTGCGCCGGCCTACCTGGTGATGCTCTGTCGGGAGGGAGATGCTGCCGGAGCGGCATGCGACAGCGGCATCGCCGCCCAGACGATCCTGCTCGGTGCAGCCGAACGGGGGCTCGGGGGCTGCATCGTCGGCGCGATCAACCGCGAGCGGCTGAACTCCGTGCTCGATATCCCCGGAAGCTGGCGGGTCCTGATGGTGATCGCTCTGGGCCGTCCGGTCGAGACGATCGTGATCGACCTGATCGACGATGGTGAGGATATCCGCTACTATCGCGACAGCCATGGAATCCATCACGTGCCGAAACGGAAGCCGGGTGATGTCCTGGTGACCATCGCAGCGCTTCAGCGGGATTCGCGATGATCCGGGTCGAGGATGTTCTCCGGGCCTACCGTCACGGCTTTTTTCCGATGGCCGAGTCCAGGGACGGCGAGGTCAGCTGGTGTCAGCCATACCAGAGGGCGGTCGTGCCGCTCGATACCTTCCATCCGTCCCGGAGCCTCCGGCGAATCTTGCGGAGCGACGAGTTCTCCGTGACGATCAACACCGATTTCGAGGCGGTGATCAGGGCCTGTTCGATGCCGAGGGCGTCGGAGGATGAGACCTGGCTCTCCGAGGAGATCATCCAGGTGTTTCTTAAGCTGCACCGGATCGGAGTTGCCCATAGCGTCGAGTGCCGTCAGGACGGCGAGCTTGCCGGTGGGCTGTACGGTATGGCCATGGGCAGCGCGTTTTTTGGCGAATCGATGTTTTTTCGCAGGCCACACGCCTCGAAGGTGGCGTTCTGCCATCTGGTCGCCTATCTGCGCCATAAGGGCTTCAGCCTGCTCGACGCCCAGATCATGAACCCGCATCTCGAGATGCTCGGCGCCGTCGAGATTGCGCACGAAGAGTACATGAAACTGCTCGACGAGGCCCTGGTGAAAAAGATTCATTTTATCTGACACGGAAAAAATCATACTTTCAGGGTCAGGGGTTTGGGCCGCCCGGCGCGTCCCACCCCTTTTCAACGTTGCATAAAAGGAGAGTACCGCATGCTGTCGAGGGATTTAACCGAAAACCAGTCAAAGCCCAGGATCATCATCTACTCGGGCAAGGGAGGAACGGGCAAGACCACCATTTCCTCGTCAACCGCGGTCGCGCTTGCGCGCCAGGGCAAGCGGGTGCTCATCATGTCTTCCGACCCCGCCCACTCGCTTTCCGATGTCTTCGACGTGCAGATCAGCCGGAACGATCCGCTCAGGATCGAAAAGAACCTCTACGGACTCGAGGTCGACACGATCTATGAGTTGAAGAAGAACATGTCGGGATTCCAGAAGTTCGTCTCCTCGTCTTACAAGAACCAGGGCCTCGATAGCGGTGTCGCTTCCGAGCTTACGACGCAACCTGGTCTCGACGAGATTTTCGCGCTGGCCCGTCTGCTCGACGAGGCCCAGTCCGGAAAGTGGGACGTGGTCGTGCTCGACACCTCCCCGACGGGCAACACCCTGCGTCTGCTCGCCTATCCCGAGATCATCATCGGCGGCAACATGGGCAAGCAGTTCTTCAAGCTCTACAAGAGCATGTCCTCACTGGCCCGACCGCTCTCCGGCAACTCCATTCCGGACGACGATTTCTTCAACGAGGTGAACGTGCTGCTCAAGCAGATGGAGGACATCAACCGCTTCATCCTCAGCCCCGAGGTGACCTTCAGGCTGGTGCTGAACCCCGAGAAACTCTCCATTCTCGAGACGAAGCGTGCCTATACCTTCGTGCACCTTTACGGCATCAACATCGACGGTATTTTCATCAACAAGATCCTGCCGACCTCGAACACGGTGGGCGAATATTTCGAGTTCTGGTCAGGCCTGCACAGTAAATACCTGCTGGAGATCGACAACTCCTTCTACCCGACCCCGGTGTTCAGGTGCCAGCTGCAACGCACCGAGCCGATCGGACCCGACGCCCTGTACGGCATCAGCCAGTTTGTTTTCGGCGAGCAGGCCCCCGACAAGATCTTCTACTCCGGAAAGAATTTCTGGATCGAGAGCCAGAAAAATCAGATGACTGCCGACCACCGGGAGATCCTCTGTATCCGTATTCCTTTCCTGAAAGACGCCGAAGAGGTGAAGGTGGATCGCATGGGTACCGACATCATCGTCACCGTCGATCGCGCCCAGAGGATCATCACCCTGCCAAGGGCCCTGTACAGCCTCGAGATGGACAAGTTCATCCGGGAGGACAACCTGCTGAGGGTGGTCTTCAGGGACAACCCGGTCGAACAGGAGGAGATGGAGCTCAACGTCAACAAGAACGTGCTCGACAAGCTTCGCTCCATGCGAAGACTGAAGATCTGAGGCGCTCTTGCCGGAGACGGGAAGGTTTTCGATTGAGCCTGTAGAAGCCCTCTGGAGCCGGGATGATGGAAAAATTCCGGGGAACTGTTTAACAATTCCCCGGAAACTTGTATCTTGAGAGCTTTGAATGACCACTAAAGGGGTAGAACGCCCTTATTTCTGAAAAGAACCAGCTTATACCATGTCCGAGAAAGCGCACTATGGCCTTTTGAAAGGTAAGAAGGGAATCATTTTCGGACCTCTCGACGAAAGCAGCATCGGCTGGCAGATTGCCCTGCATGCTCACCGGGAAGGAGCTCAGATCGCCATTTCCAATATTGCCACAGCTATCCGCTTTGGCAACCTCCAGGAGCTCGCCGATGCATGCGGAAATGCCCCGGTCCTGATCTGCGATGCATCCAAGAACGAGGATGTCGACAGCTGCTTCAAGGAGCTGAAGGAGAAGATGGGCCCGGTCGACTTCATCGTGCATTCGATCGGCATGTCTCAGAACATCCGCAAGCAATTGCCTTACGAGGACCTGAACTACGAGTGGTTCCTGAGGACGCTTGATGTTTCCGGCATCTCGTTCCACAGGCTGGTAGCCTACGCGCTCAAGAACGAGGCGATCAACAATGGAGGCAGCATCGTTGCGCTTTCCTATATCGCATCACAGCGCAATTACTGGACCTACTCCGACATGGGAGACGCCAAGTCCCTGCTTGAGTCGATAGCCCGCAGCTTCGGCCCCAGGCTCGCCTCCCGCGGCATCCGGATCAACACCATTTCCCAGAGCCCTACCTACACCAAAGCAGGCAGTGGTATTCCGGGATTCGAGAAAATGTACGAATACAGCGACCTCATGTCGCCGCTTGGCAATGCCACCGCCGAGGAGTGCGCCGAGTACACCATGACCATGCTCAGTGACCTGACTCGCAAGGTGACCATGCAGAACCTGTTCCATGATGGTGGCTACAGTTCGATGGGGGCGACCATCCCCATGATTAAACTTGCTCATGAAGTGCTTCACGACAAGGAGCTTGCCCAGAGGGTAGGCCTCGATGAGTATTCTCCAGCCAGATGAGGTTTCCGGAAGGACCGGCAGCAGCCGGTCTTCCGACCATTTACCAGCCATAGCCCCACTATCCGCCCGTCTCTTCCGGGTGACGGATTTTTTTACGTCCGCGGGGAACCTGCCCCTGATCGGGAGGGGTTGGTGCCTTTCAGTGTCGTCTCCCTTTCAGGGGGAGTATCAGTTCATCCATAGCGGCCTTGCCGGTTTCAGGCGAACGGTTGCATCCGGTGGCGGCATCCTCTTACGGATAGCGGCCGTCGCTTTTTATTCCGGATGACCGCAGCGTAGTTCTCTCTCATCGTTACCTTAGTTCAAAGACCAAAAACCAACATCGAATATGGCAAACAAATCGACCATCATCTACACCAAGATCGACGAGGCTCCGGCTTTGGCAACGTATTCGCTGCTGCCGGTAATCCAGGCATTCACCCGTGGTACCGGGGTCGAAGTGGAAACCCGCGATATATCGCTTGCCGGCCGCATCATCGCCAATTTCCCCGACAACCTCACCGAAGGGCAGAAAATTCCGGACTACCTGGCCGAACTCGGTGAGCTGGCCCTCAGACCTGAGGCCAACATCATCAAGCTGCCCAACATCAGCGCCTCGATCCCTCAGCTGAAGATGGCCATCAAGGAGCTGCAGGAGCATGGCTACCTTGTGCCCGACTATCCGGAAGTCCCCGTGAACGATGCCGAAAAAGCCATCCAGGCCCGTTATGCCAAGGTACTTGGCAGCGCCGTGAACCCGGTGCTGCGTGAAGGCAACTCCGATCGCCGGGCGCCGCTGTCGGTCAAGGCGTTCGCCATGAAGAACCCGCACCGGATGGGCGCCTGGAGCATCGATTCAAAAGCGCATGTGGCTCATATGACTTCGGGCGATTTCTACGGCAGCGAGAAGTCCGTGACGGTTGCCAAAGCGACCACGGCAAGGATCGAGCATGTCGACGGAGCCAACAACGTGACGGTCCTCAAGGAGAAGACGCCGCTGAAGGACGGGGAAGTGATCGATGCGTCGGTCATGAATGTCCGCGCCCTGCGAGCCTTCTACGAAGCCCAGATCGACGACGCCAAGAAGAGCGGCGTGCTGCTTTCGCTGCACCTTAAGGCGACCATGATGAAGATCTCCGACCCGATCATGTTCGGCCACGCCGTCGCGGTCTTCTATCAGGAGGCCCTCGGCAAGCATGCCGCCCTGCTCGCCGAGCTTGGCGTCAACCTGAACAACGGCCTGGGAGACCTGTACGCAAAGATCCAGAGCCTTCCGGAGGAGAAGCGTGCAGAGATCGAAGCCGACATCCAGGCGGTCTACAAGAGCCGTCCGTCGCTCGCCATGGTCGATTCCGACAAGGGGATCACCAACCTCCACGTCCCGAACGACATCATCATCGACGCCTCCATGCCGGTCGTGGTTCGCGACGGCGGCAAGATGTGGGGACCCGACGGCCAGTTGCACGACACCAAGGCCATGATCCCCGATCGCTGCTATGCCACCATCTACGGCGAGATCCTTGACGACTGCCGCAAGAACGGCGCCTTCAACCCGGCGACCATCGGCAGCGTTCCGAACGTCGGCCTGATGGCCCAGAAGGCCGAAGAGTACGGTTCGCACGACAAGACCTTCACCGCCCCCTCCGACGGCGTCATCCGCGTGCTTGACGCCGACGGCTCGGTGCTTATTGAGCAGAAGGTCGAAACCGGGGACATCTTCAGGATGTGCCAGGCCAAGGATGCCCCGATCCGTGACTGGGTCAAGCTCGCCGTCAGGCGCGCAAGGATCACGGGCGCACCGGCCGTATTCTGGCTCGACAGCAATCGCGCCCACGACCGCCAGATCATTGAAAAGGTCAACCTCTACCTGAAGGAGCATGACACTGCGGGACTGGAGATCTCGATCATGTCTCCCGAAAAGGCCATGAAGTACACCCTCGGCCGATTCAGGGCTGGTCAGGACACCATCTCGGTCACCGGCAACGTGCTCCGCGACTACCTGACCGATCTTTTCCCGATCATCGAGCTCGGCACCAGTGCCAAGATGCTCTCCGTCGTTCCGCTGCTCAATGGCGGCGGCCTGTTCGAGACCGGTGCCGGCGGTTCGGCCCCGAAGCATGTCCAGCAGTTCCAGAAGGAGGGATATCTCCGCTGGGATTCGCTCGGAGAGTTTTCGGCACTTGCCGCCTCGCTGGAGCACCTCGCCCAGACCTTTGGAAACAGCAAGGCCCAGGTGCTCGCTGATACGCTCGACCAGGCGATCGGCAAGTTCCTCGACAACGGCAAGTCCCCGGCCAGGAAGGTCGGCCAGATCGACAACCGCGGCAGCCACTACTATCTTGCGCTCTACTGGGCTCAGGCGCTTGCCGGTCAGGAGGCCGATCAGGAGTTGAAGGCCCGTTTCGCCCCGGTTGCGCAGCAGCTTGGTGAAAACGAGGAGAAGATCAACGCCGAACTGATCGCCGCCCAGGGCAGCCCGGTAGACATGGGAGGGTATTACCATGCAGACGAGGCCAAGACCTCGCATGCCATGCGCCCGAGCGCAACCTTCAATGCGATCATCGACGCGCTGTAAGCTGTTCAACGACGGCAATCAGCATACCCAGGAGGCTGTCCACGAAAGGACAGCCTCTTTATTTTCGGGTTCTCCCGGGGCCTTTCCAGGCGTAGATGAAGCCTCCTTGTCCCAATTGCCGCTCGACGGCGGAGATGTCGTCCCTCGAGACGACAAAGCATCCGTTGCTGCGGCCGATGCGCGGCCCGTTGAAGGTGACGAGGTTCAGGAGGATGAAGGGGAGTGAGACGTAGTCGGCCGAATGGACGACGATATCGCGCATGGCGGCATTGCCGTTCTGCAGCGAATCGAGTCCTTCCAGCCGACGGGCCAGTCCATGGTCACCGGAGTAGCTGCGGGCAACGCGGTACAGCCCAAGGCTGCTCATGTTCGATTCGGGGGTGTTGGAGAAACGCACGGCATAGAGCTCCCCGGATTTTTTCCCGTGTGCGACACGGTAAAACGACTGCTGGCCCGTTCCAAGGTCGACGATCACCATCCTCTTCAGGAACGATGGTCTCGAATAGTCGACAACAGCAAGTGCAGCGGGGGATTGGTCGGGGACCTTCCGGAGGTAGTCATTCATGGCCGCCGAGGCCTCCTTCATGGCCGCTTCCGAGACATGCCCCTCGTCACGCAGGAGGGCAACGGTGCACTGGCTGAAAAGAACCAGCATCGGCAGGAAGAGGCCCGGAACAATCTTGTTGAGTTTCAAGGGAGCGATGGATGGCGTTGCGGATCCAATGGCCGTTTCAGCTTTCTACGGTACTGGAACTTAGCCCTCCTGCACGAAATGGCAAAACTGCCACGCACTTGTTTCCTTTCGGCTCCGGAATTCAAGACCATGGCGCCTTCCCCGACGTTGCGCATGGCTCGCCGAACACTCAGGACGTTCGTTCCTGTTCAGTGCCTGGTGATGCTGGCTGGCGCCTGAAAAAACCGGGGTGCCCTGGCCTGAGGTTCATCAACTTTCCTGAACCCTGAAATAGGGCTCTTCAAAATGATGGTTAATGTGTAATTTCTCACGGAGTGATTTCAGCCAACACAAGAGCATAAAGGAAAACGGGAAGATGGCCAGCAAGTCGGTGAATATTCTGCTAATCGGTGATGTCGTCGGAAACCCCGGTCTGCAGATCGTCAGCAGGATGCTGAAGGGATTTATCTCGAAACACCATGTGGATTTCGTCGTCTGCAACGGCGAGAACGCCCATAATGGAAAGGGGATGAGCCTTGAGGCGCTGAATCTGCTCACCGAGGCCGGTGTCGACGTCGTCACGGGAGGGAACCACATCTGGAACAACTTCAACTTTTTCGACACGTTGAAGACCAACGAACGGGTCCTGAGGCCGCAGAACTACCCGAAAGGAACGTATGGACGGGGTTTCGGGATTTTCAAGCTGCCGAAAGGGCTGGGCAGCATCGCCGTGCTGAACCTGCAGGGCCGCACCTTCATGAACCCGATCGACTGCCCGTTCAGGACGGCTGATTGGGTGATCAAGCAGGTCAGGGAGCAGACGCCGATGATCCTGGTCGATTTCCACGCCGAGGCGACCGCCGAAAAGCTCGGTCTCGGATGGTATCTCGACGGCCGGGTCTCGGCCGTGATCGGTACCCATACCCACGTGCAGACGGCAGACGAGCGCATCCTGCCCAAAGGAACGGGTTACCTGACCGATGTGGGCATGACCGGCCCCTACCAGTCGGTCATCGGCATGCAGATCAAGTCTGCCGTTGACCGCATGCTCTACCAGACGCCGCACAAATACGAGTGCGCCACGGACGATGTGCACTTCTCCGCCGTACTCCTGACGCTCGACACCGAAAGCGGCAGGACCCTGGCTCTGGAGCGGATATTCTATCCGGATTTTTCAGTGATGAGTGGGGCAGGCCGTGACGCGTGAAGCGTAACTCGTGACGCGGAAGAGGTGAG